>NZ_JBNFXP010000012.1:0-119011 GCF_052877535.1 Vibrio sp. PNB23_22_6
TAGCTTGGAAGCTAGCGATTGAACGTAAAGATGGGCCATCGGCACTTATCTTCTCTCGTCAAAACCTAGCGCAACAAAAGCGTACGGCTGAACAAGTTGCAGATATCGCAAAAGGTGCTTACGTCCTGAAAGACAGCGATGGCAAGCCTGAGCTGATCCTAATCGCGACAGGCTCTGAAGTAGAACTAGCAGTGAAAGCGGCTGAGCAACTAACGGCTGAAGGTAAGAAAGTACGCGTTGTTTCAATGCCATCAACAGATGCATTCGACAAGCAAGACGTGGCTTACCGTGAATCTGTACTGCCATCAGACGTAACCGCACGTATCGCTATCGAAGCGGGCATCGCTGACTTCTGGTACAAGTACGTTGGCTTCGACGGTCGCATCATCGGTATGACAACGTTCGGTGAATCTGCACCGGCAGAGCAACTATTCGAAATGTTTGGTTTCACGGTAGAAAACGTAGTGAACACAGCAAAAGAGCTGCTAGCTTAATCGCTTAGTACTATCAGTTTTCTCTATTGCGAATTTGAAAACTGAAAAGCCCCGCTTCGGCGGGGCTTTATTTTAGCTATCTATTTTCAGCAACGTTTCCAAATATCTATGTCGAATTACTTCTCTTCAAACTGGTTGGCCAGTCGATAGAAGTCTTGCACTTGCTCTTTTAACTGTCTGCTGTTTTGATTACAAATCAGCTAATAAAAAAAGCCAAACTTGCAACATATATCGACCCATTAAATTATAAAATCATCAATAATTGAGAAGCGTACATATTGAGCTAATAAGAAAAGTTACGCCCACTCAGATTGCTGCTTGCTGTTCGCGTTTACGATAAATATCGCTATTATCAAAAGAACAAAAGGAAGAACATACAAATTAAGGTTTTGCCAGCCAACTGTCGATTCCAGCCAACCGGATAGTAATGCGGTGACGGTGACACAGCTAAACACCAAGAACTCATTGAATGCTTGCGCTTTACTTTTGTTCTTCACTTCGTAGCTTTGGCTAAACAAACTCGTCGCTGCAATAAACATAAAATTCCAACCTACACCTAGCAAAATCAAAGCAATACTAAAGTGCCAAATTGACACGCCGTGCCTATTGATCGCGATACAGACAATGAATAACATACTGCCAGCTATAATCATCTTCTTCGCGCCAAACTGTTCAATCAATCGACCAGTGAAAAAAGCTGGAACAAACATTCCCAATACATGCCATTCGATTACACCTGCTGCTCTGGTGAAATCAAATCCACAACCAATCATGGCAAGTGGCGTCGCGGTCATCAAAATGTTCATCACCGCATAAGCCACCATTGCTGCTAATACTGCGATCATGAAGTTGGGGCGGCGCACGATAATTTTGAGCGGATCGGATTTCACATGAATATTTTGGGTGTGGGCTGCAGGAAACCGAATGGTTTGCAGCAAAATAAGCGCAGTAATATACAACACAATCAAAACAGCGAACGCGCTGGTGTACAAGCCATCTGTTGACCAATTTTGGGAATAGACGGCTAAATTCGGTCCTAGAACAGCAGCCAATACACCACCCGCCATTGAGATTGAAATAGCTCGGTGCCTTACTGACTCATCACACACTTCAATAGCAGCAAATCGATAGAGCGTACCAAACCCAATCCCAACACCTAACAGGAAGGTGGAAGCACAAAATAGCGAGAAGTTTTGCAGAGTAAGAGCATAGGTCGCTAACGATGCTCCAATAACCCCAATAATATTGCCGACACTAAAGCCCAGCCTCCGCCCTAGCTTACCCATAATCAAAGAAGCAGGAATTGTTGCGGACATCAAACCAAGAAACTGTAACGCCACAGGCAGCGTAATCAGACTGGATGAAGGCGCAATTTGCTTACCGATTAGAGCGATAACGGAAATCAATAGGATATTTCCTGTCATCAGTAAAGCTTGGCAAAGCGATAAAAGCCATACGTTTCTATTCATCTCATTCCTTGAGTATTTTCTAGTCTCTACAACACCTTAATGGATTGGTTGCTAAAATACATGAGATATTCAACCGTAATAACTCACTCCTATTTCGACGACTATAAGTGGTTCAAACATTAAAAAGCCAGCGTGCTGCTGGCTTTTTCTTAATATTGGAAACTTAGGCGCTATCTTGTGCGACGCGCTTTCACTGCATCAGATAGCTGACGTAAAACCGTTTCAGTATCGTCCCATCCGATACATGCATCTGTAATTGATTGACCATACGTATCCGCTTTACCATCGATAAGATCTTGTCTTCCTTCAACGAGGTGAGATTCGATCATGACACCAAAAATCGCATCTTCCCCAGCAGATAGCTGCTCAGACACATCATCAGATACCAGCATTTGACGCTTGAATTGCTTCGAGCTATTCGCATGGCTAAAGTCGATCATAACTTTCTTTGGTAAACCAGCCGCTTCTAGCTCATCTTTGATCAGTGCAACATGAGAAGCACTATAGTTTGGCTCTTTTCCGCCACGAAGAATAATGTGACAGTCAGGGTTTCCAGCCGTTTCTACGATGGCAGAATGACCGTATTTCGTCACTGATAAGAAATGGTGGGAAGCACTCGCTGAACGAATCGCATCACTTGCAATTTTGATGTTACCGTCAGTACCGTTCTTAAAGCCAACAGGACAAGATAAACCTGATGCTAACTCACGGTGCACTTGAGATTCAGTGGTACGAGCACCGATGGCCCCCCAGCTAATCAAATCCGCAACGTACTGAGGCGTGATCATATCAAGGAACTCACTTGCAGTAGGAAGCCCCATGTCCGTCAGGTCAAGCAGCAGCTTGCGTCCTATACGAAGACCGTCATTTAGCTTAAAGGTGTCATTCAAATACGGATCGTTAATAAGCCCTTTCCAACCGACAGTCGTTCGCGGTTTCTCAAAGTACACTCGCATTACGATTTCTAGCTGGTCACTAAGCTCGTCACGTAATACCTTTAGTTTCTTCCCGTATTCTACTGCCGCTTCTGGATCATGGATCGAGCACGGACCGACGATGACAAGCAACCGGTCATCCTTACCTTCCAAAATATTATGAATTGAGTTTCGGCATTCAAAAGTGGTCGAAGAAGCGGTTTCAGTTGCCGGGAATTTCTCTAGCACCGCTACCGGTGGCAATAACTCTTTTACTTTATTAATTCTTACATCATCAGTTTGAAACATTACTTCTACTTCCTGGTTGCGTTCTCTAACCCAGTATTTTTACCCAACGTTATTCACTTCAACATTGTTCACAAAACAAGTAATAAAAGGGCTCTAGGTTCATCTAGTTGTGTTGGTTTAAACACGTTATCGGCTTACCACCACAGTTTCAATCACTTTTTCAAAAAAAATGCAAACCGGAACAGCCGTTTACATAAAACTTCGGTGTAAAACATCGTTTACGGAAAAAGTTCAAAATAATCATGCATTTTCTAAAAACTTTAAAAATCTTGTCTACAATGTAAGAAATATCAGAAGTTTGTGGGAGATAGTGAGACGAAAAGTGTATTGAATTCTAAGCTATTGTTGCTTAATGTTAGGTAATAGCTATATGAAACTGATATCTTATAACTACTCGTTTTCAAAAATTTTAAAGACAAAGTAGAAGTTAATATGCAATCAATACAAGGAAAGATTATGAAGAAAGTAGCAATTGCAGTAGCAGCAGTGGTAGCCAGTGGTAGCGCTTTAATGAACTCTGCTTCAGCTGAAATGTACGTTGGGGGCAAGGTAGGCATGACTACGCTAGGTGATGCCTGCTACCTAAACAGCCCTTGTGATGATGACTCTTTTGGTGTTGGGCTACACATCGGTTACGATTTCACCGATATTATCGGTTTAGAATATGGTGTTGATTGGCTAGGTCACTATAAGGCTAATTTTAAATCTGGCAACGTTGTTAATATCATCGACGGTCGTCTTGCCGCACTAACGCTTGCGCCTAAATTCAACTGGCACCTCAACGATACTTGGAACTTGTTTGCAAAAATCGGTGGCGCTTACATGATGTCTGGTGACGAAAAAGACTTTGTTCCAACAGGTTCGTTGGGTGCAGAGTATGACATCGATCGTAATTGGAGTGTAAGAGCTGAATACCAACGCTATCACGATATGACAGATGATACCTGGAAGAATATGGACGCAAACTTCTTCGGTATTGGTGTTAACTATAAGTTCGCAGCAGCACCTGTGGCAGCCGCAGTAGTCACAGAAGAAGTGGTTCAAGAAGCTGTAGTGCTAACGAAAACGCACAAAGAAGAGTACGGCACAGGAACGTTCGAATTCAACAGCGCTAAGCTCACTAACGAAGTATCTGAACGCCTAAACAACTTCGTAAACTTCTTGAATGAATACCCACAAGCTAAAGTTGAAATCACAGGTTACACAGATAGCTCAGGTCCAGCAGCATACAACCTAAAACTGTCTGAGCGTCGTGCTCAAGCAGTTGCCGACTATCTCATTGCTGCAGGTATTGATGCAGATCGCTTTACAGTAAAAGGCATGGGTGAAGAAGATCCAGTCGCTGACAACAGCACTCCAGAAGGTCGTGAGAAAAACCGTCGTGTCGAAGTTGTTGTTCCTGAGTTCCAATACGAAGAAGTTGAATACCAAGAAACAATTAAAACAACTGTACAATAATTAATTAGAACTACGTTCTAAACTCTAAGGGATGGCTCGCCATCCCTTTTGTTTGCTTCAAATTATGCTTTCCTACTAACTTTCAGCGTTCTTACCGCCTTTTTCTCCCCCATCATTCAAATCACTGTTGCGCTTGGGTTCTCTAATAATACAATCCAATTAAATTCTACATTAAGTGATACACAACGAGCCTCCAAGCGATTGGCTCTGTGAGAATGATTCGGTTATCAAGCAAGGTAACAATTTGAAGACTGAGTGAATCTAAAAAATGGTGTTAACAAAATATGTAGGCCAAGACAACTCGACATTTGAGGGCATGTCACTTGGGTATACATCGTTACTCACAAACACAAACCGCACGTTAGTTAAAGGTGCGGTGACAAAAATGATTTAAAACTGATGGTTATAAAAGAATAAACAAGCCGATATAGTGATCTACAAGCAACGTCACAAATAGAGCAAGGAGGTGGTAGATAGAGAACTTAAACGTATCTATCGCGCTGTTAGATTCTGGGGAGAACTTAAGCTTCCAAGCGTGGTAAACGAATCCGGCATTAAGTAAGAGTGATGAGAATAAGTAAACCGAACCAGCCATACCAACCAAAACAGGCAATATACAAACTAAGGCAAGCAACACGGTATAAAGCAGAATCGATGTTTTGGTGTATTCGACACCGTGCGTAACGGGCAACATTGGGATCTCAACTTTTCGGTAATCCTCTACCCGATGAATCGCCAACGCCCAAAAATGAGGGGGCGTCCAAATAAAAATAATCATCACCAACAACCAAGCATTGGCATGAAGCTCTCCTGTCACAGCCGTCCACCCCAAAAGCGGTGGCATGGCACCAGCTATCCCAGCTATCACGATATTTTGTGGGGTAGCTCGTTTTAAATACATGGTGTAGATCACCGCATACCCCAGCAAACTAAGAAATGTCATCCACGCCGTAGGTGCATTGACAAACACATAAAGTACAGAGAAACCAAAAAGGCCTAAGCTAGTCGCAAAAATACTGACGGAAGTGGGGTTGAGTTCACCTGATGGTAGTGGGCGGTTATGCGTCCTAGCCATACGAGCATCAATACGTCTATCTATCAAATGATTAAATGCTGCAGCAGAACCCGCCATTAAGCCAATACCCATTAAACCAAATATGGCTTGTAGCCAAGGAAAAGAAGCGACCGGAGCTAAACTCATTCCAACAATGGCTGTAATTAACATGAGCGCCACAACCTTCGGCTTAGTTAGCTTCAAGTACGCTGACCCCATCTTCTTACGACTTTCTAGTGATAGCGCAATTTCTTTACTCATAGCGAACTCCTTTCGCTTTATCATTCCAACAAGCCTTTCCCTGCCACAAATAAAATTGGCTGATGCAAACTAAACTCAGCATCACCGCTGCACCGATATTATGCGCAACAGCAATAAAAATGGGTAACTGAAAGAGCACGTTGCTCACACCAAGTAGGATTTGACAAACCAGTGTAAAACACAGCCATTTGCCGATTTTCTGTAGGTACTGAGATCCTTGTTGCAGCAATACATAGCAATATGTCAATACGACAGCAGTCGTCACGATCGCACCAATACGATGCGTTATATGAATCGTCATTCGCGCAGGATAATCCAACACCCCAAACTCATAGCTATCAAATCCTGATTGCCAAAAAGAAAATGCCTCTTTCCACGACAGATAACTTATCCAATTTCCTTCACAGATGGGTAATGTTGTACACATTAGCGCAGCATAATTAGATGATGTCCATCCCCCTAATAACACCTGACTGAACACGACACCAAAAGTCACGATTGAGAGCACGCGAACTATTTTTGACGAGGGTGGAAAATCGACGTTATTCTGTGATGCTAACTGACACAAAAACACCATTTGTAGTGCTAAAAGCGTAAAACCACCGATTAAATGAAGCATAACGATAGCTGGCATAAGCTTAAGGGTCACTGTCCACATACCAAGCGCAGCCTGCCCTATCACCAATAGGCACAACAAGATTGGAATAGTGGCGTCGACTTGTTTAGCTCTCGCTGAGGCTATTGCTATAACAAGAATGACAAGCCCTAGCGTACCAGCAAAATAGCGATGAATCATTTCTAACCATGCTTTATCTTGCTCAACCGCACGTTCAGGAAACGAGGCGTTCGCTTTCAACACTTCAGCTTCTGATTGTGGTACCAACAATTGTCCATAACAACCCGGCCAATCTGGGCAACCGAGACCCGCATCAGCTAGACGGGTATATGCGCCTAACATGATCACCACTAGCGTAAGGCATAAACTGATTTTAACCAGTCGTATCAATGTCATGAACTTCCCCCCTACCCAACTCGAGACAATTTCAATAATTTTCGTAGATCTGCCAGCATATCTTTACTGAGTGCCACTAGGTCTTCATTAGGCTGAGAGGTGTAAGACATGACCAATTGCCCTAATGGATCAACAATTAACACTTGTCCCTGGTGCACTTTAGCTGATAAAGCGTCATTCATTTGCATCACGGCCATTGTTCCCCCTACAGAGCCCGATCGTTGAGATGTCCAAATGACTGGCACGACACGCTCTTGATACTTACCTAGCGCGATATGACTTTGCTGCATTAAATGGAGTTGTTGCTGACACTGTTCCCTGCACTCCGCTGGCAAGACATAAGCCAGTTGCCAACCTCTCTCCACCAAAGGCGATGCTTGCCCAAGTTGACCTAACGTAGTGTAAGGCTCAATCAACTGACCTCTATTTGTCACTCCGGTCTTATACCAACCTTGGCTAAGCACTAATTTTGCCATGACCGCCGGAAATGCGAATAAACAAACCAACGAAATCAGAACAATTCGCCCTTTAGTTACTGCTGATGTCATGCTTCACCTCCATGTGACGCTCTGTTTCTTATCGATCGAACAAAAATAATCACCGAAATAAGTAAGAAAACACTAGCCATAGAAAACCACTGAAACGAGTAACCGAAGTGTTTAGAACTCGTTAGTGGTACGGGATTCCACGGAAAGGGATACGGCCAGTTATCTAAATTGTCGGGCTGAAAAATCGTTGGCATCAACTCTCTATCCAATAACTGACTTAACTGGTTAATATTGAGGTTCTGCACACGAATGACATCTCTCATCTCCGCCATCAAGGCGGAACTCAAGGGGTTAGTCGACTTGCGATATAAACGTCCGGTGACAGTGAGTGGTCTAGCGAGAGCACTAACATTCGGCAACAATGACCGTGTTCTTTCCCCTTGAACAAACCCCAACTCTAAGAGTGTCAGTATCGCTGGATCTTGACTCAAAGAAACAACTTGAAATGCGAGATAACCCACTTTACCTTCAAACGTCTGATTATCTAGTAGAATAAGTGGCAAAGATTCCGGTTTGATCTCTGCTTTGACCTTTATCCCCATCACATTTTCTTCACGCCAATCGTTAGTATCCAATACCGTCGATATGTCCTGATAAGGGGCATCCGATCTGGCTAAAATTGACTGCTCTAGAAGTCGTTTCTGATGCCCACGCTCGAGTTGCCAAAAACCCAGTTTGACCAAAAGAGAAAACACAGCCACAGTTAAACAAACAGCTAACCACACCCACTTCGATAACCATAACGACGAACCTGGAGGTGCTATGTCCACCGTATTTCTGTTCAAATTAACGCTGGTTCTTTTGCTGCTATTCATCATTTTCAACCTCGCAAAAGCACTAATCGAAATGGTTCGAGAAGATCCAGACAATGCTGAGAAAAAAGTTAAACCAATGAGCCACTATCTAGGTCGTCGTGTCATGTTTTCTGCCTTGGTGGTCATACTTCTTCTTATCGCATTAAGCACCGGGATGATTACGCCGAACCCTCGCCCTTACTAGCTTTACAGCACATAGACGAACACAAATAAACATAGCCAGACCACATCCACGAAGTGCCAATACCAACTGCCTGCTTGAAACGCAAAATGATCTTTTGGAGAGAAGTGATCTTTGGCGATTCTAAACAACAATACAATCAGGAAAATGGTACCGAGACACACATGCAAACCATGAAAACCCGTCAGCATAAAGAAGGTGTTGCCGTAGATCCCTGATTGTAGAGTTAGATTCATTTCTTCATATGCATGCCCATATTCCACAACCTGGTAATACAAAAAGAAACAAGCCAGTACGATGGTGATTTCTAACCAGACAATGAGTGCTGTACGATGGTTTTTTTCCAAACTCACATGTGCCATGTGTAACGTAACTGAAGACAATAGCAGGATAATCGTATTGGTTAGAGGTATACCGTCCCAAGGCATTGCCTGAGTAATATCACCTGCAGGCGTCATCGTTAAAGGCCATATTGCTTCAAAATTAGGCCACAGCACCTCATGGGTCATAAAATTGTTGTCAGCCCCACCCAACCAAGGCACCGAAATCATTCTTGCGTAAAACAGCGCTCCAAAAAATGCCCCAAAAAACATCACTTCAGAAAAAATGAACCAACTCATTCCTTGACGAAAAGAGCGCGTTATTTGAGCATTATATTTCCCGGTAAGCGATTCTGTAATCACGTTGCTGAACCACCTCGCCACAATGTAAAGTAGAAATATCACACCAAACGTTAGAATAATGACACCTAAGGTTCCAATCGCACTCTCAGTTTGGGTTCCTTGGACAGTCAATCCAGCGCCTACGGCCACTAAGAAAAGGGCAAATGCGCAAACAATGGGCCAGTTGCTTTGGGCCGGGACATAGTACGTTTCAGGCTTGTTGCTCATTGATTCTCTCCTTGCAGAGGCTTATTGGCCTGTATCTCGCTCCTTGAGAGGCTAACAACTGACGAATCGCCCGATTGAGGAGAAAGCTTGTAGAGTGTGTAAGACAGCGTCAACGTGTGAATCGAGTTCGGCACGTCGGGTTCGATATAGAAGATCAAAGGCATGCTTGCTTGCTGCTTACCATCTAGGGGTTGTTGATTAAAGCAAAAACATTCGATTTTATTGAAATACGCTGCGCCAGTACCGGGGGAGACAGAAGGCACCGCTTGTCCAACCAAGTTCTGGTCACTTTGATTAAAAGCAAGATATTCGGTCTGAACCACTTCCCCCGGATGCACATCCATAGAGAGCACTTTCGGTTTGAACTCCCATGGCATATCAGGGCTCACATGTGCCATGAATTCAACGCGAATGGTACGGCTGATGTCTGGTTGCATACCTATCGGCTGTATCGAGGCGACATCACTGGTTTTACCGTTGATTCCGAGCGCATCGCACATAATGTCGTAAAGAGGAACCAGAGCAAAACCAAAACCAAACATCAATGCCGTTGCCAATAACAGCTTGATTGTCAGTCTTTTGTTGGATGATTTGGATTGCATCTCAATCACCTCGAATGTCCATTAATCGATTTTAGGGGGCGTTGTAAATGTGTGGTACGGCGCTGGGCTTTGTACCGTCCATTCTAATCCTTCCGCACGTTCCCACGGTTTCGCTGATGCTTTTTCACCACCACGAATACATTTGATCACCAACCACAAAAAGATCAGCTGTGACAAGCCAAAGGCAAAACCGCCAATTGAGACTATTTGATTCACATCCGCAAACTGAATCGCATAATCAGGAATACGTCTTGGCATACCTGCCAACCCTAAAAAGTGCATTGGGAAAAACAGCACGTTCACCGAAATCACTGAACACCAGAAATGCCAGAGACTCAGTTTTTGGTCATACATATGCCCTGTCCATTTGGGCAGCCAGTAGTAAACGGCAGCCATGATGGAGAACACTGCGCCGGAGACCAGTACATAGTGGAAATGCGCGACCACAAAATAGGTATCGTGATACTGGAAATCTGCGGGTACTATCGCAAGCATCAAGCCTGAGAAACCACCAATGGTAAACAATACGATAAAAGCAATGGCAAATAGCATTGGCGTTTCAAATGTCAACGCGCCTCTCCACATGGTTGCCACCCAATTGAAGACCTTCACTCCGGTGGGCACTGCAATCAACATGGTGCAATACATAAAGAAGAGCTCTGCAAATACCGGCATCCCCGTCGTGAACATATGGTGAGCCCAAACAAGGAATGAGAGCAGTGCGATACTACAAGTGGCGTAAACCATTGAGTGGTAGCCAAAAAGTTTCTTACCGCTGAAAGCCGGAATGATGGCCGAGATAATACCAAACGATGGTAAAATCATAATGTATACCTCTGGGTGACCAAAGAACCAGAAAATATGCTGGAACATCACTGGGTCACCGCCACCCGCGGCATCAAAGAAGCTGGTTCCAAAGTATTTATCGGTCAATACCATGGTAACTGCCCCAGCCAACACGGGCATTACGGCGATGAGTAAGAATGCCGTAATCAACCATGTCCAAACGAACATTGGCAGCTTAAACCAAGTCATACCGGGCGCTCGCATGTTGACGATGGTCACGATCACGTTGATGGCACCCATTATCGAACTAATACCCATTATATGCACAGAGAAAACAAATAACGCAGTACTATCTGGCCCGTAAGTTGTTGAAAGTGGTGCATAGAAGGTCCAGCCAAAATCAGGACCTCCACCAGGTAAGAACAATGAGCCAATCAAAATGAGGAAGGCAAAAGGTAAAATCCAGAAACTTAGATTATTCATGCGTGGCAGTGCCATATCAGGAGCACCAATCATCATTGGGATCATCCAGTTAGCAAGGCCAGTAAAAGCAGGCATGACCGCACCAAACACCATCACTAAACCGTGAACTGTAGTCATCTGGTTAAAGAACTGAGGGTCTACTAACTGTAAGCCCGGTTGAAATAGCTCTGCACGAATGACCATTGCCATCGCGCCACCAGTGAGAAACATGGCAAAGCTAAACCAAAGATAGAGTGTGCCGATATCTTTGTGGTTTGTTGAATAGATCCAACGAGCAATACCCTTTGGTGCATGATCATGGTCGTGGCTGTCATCAATAGCAATAGTGGTATTCGCACTGGTTTGCGCTTCTACAGGCGCTGACTTTACCGCTTTTTCAAATGACTTGCTCATATCTCCTCCTTGGCAGTTTCTTGCGCCTTAAAGGTATTAACGTCCGATGCTTGAATGGTATCACCTGTGTCATTACCCCACGCATTACGTTGGTAAGTAATCACCGCTGCGATTTCTTGGTCGCTTAATTGGTTCGCAAAAGCTTGCATTGCGGTGCCTGCCCGGCCATTGACGATCACATCGATGTGAGTATCAACTTCACCTTGAGCAATGGCACTGCCTTTTATTGCAGGAAATGCACCAGGAATACCCTCACCATTCGCTTGATGACACACTGCACAACGTGCCGTGTAGATAGATTCTCCTTGTGCCATCAGGTCACCCATCGATAAGTCTTGAGATAGGGCCTCCTGAGCTGCGGCTTTTTGCAATGCCATCTCTTCTTTCTTTCCTGACAACCATTGGTCAAATTCTTCTTCAACCATCGCGTGAACAACAACCGGCATAAAGCCATGCGCACGACCACAGAGTTCTGCACACTGGCCGCGATAAACACCAGGCTTATCAATCTTGGTCCATGCTTCGTTAATAAAACCGGGGATCGTGTCTTTCTTCACTGCAAAATCGGGAACCCACCAAGAGTGAATTACATCATCAGATGTCATTAAGAAGCGCACTTTACGGTTAATGGGCAACACGAGTGGGTTGTCTACTTCAAGTAGGTAGTGCGCTCCTTTTGCTTCAATTCCATCGATTTCTTTCTGGCTAGTTGCGAGTAAGCTGAAGAACTCAACATCCTCACCAAAATAACTGTAATGCCACTTCCATTGTGATCCCGTTATTTTTACCGTGAGATCCGATTGGCTGGTATCTTCCATCGCCACCAGCGTTTTTGTCGCAGGAATAGCCATTGCGATGAGGATAATGACGGGAATAACGGTCCAGATAATTTCCACTTTTGTGCTTTCATGGAAATTCGCGGCAACTGCTCCTTTTGATTTACGGTGGCGGATGATGGAATAGAACATAACGCCAAAAACTACTAAGGCAATAGCGCAACAGATATAAAAGATAAGCATATGCAATTCAAACACTTGCTCACTTATTGCGGTAACGCCTTTTGTCATGTTGTAATCATTCTGCTCTGACCAAGCGCACGATGAAAATGTGATAAAAATCACATTCGTTACTATGGCTAGAGTAGTTGCTAATCTTTTCAAAAGATCTCTCCTCTGCTCAGCCGCTGCGCTTACGCGAGCTTCCTTGCTTCCCAATGCAAATATCGAACAAACTTACTAAAATTCATAAAAACTGCGTGTTCAACATGCTTTGTTATAATTATGTTAAAGGCTAGTTTTAGTTCAAAGGTTCTTCAAGAAATTAAATGCGAATAAATTATATACAATTGAGAAAATGAATTTCAGTTTAACGATTGCCAACTTTGAAATGTAATTGAGAACGATTTACATTGATTAAGAGAGAAACTGAGATGCTTTTCATTGAAAAGTGTCTAATAGGTAGGTTCCCTACTAAGGAAAGACAAATATGACTGCACCAATTACTCAATGGCTGGCACGAGATCCTGACCCTAAAACTCGTGAAGAGTTACAGCACTTAGCTGACACCAATAATGAACAAGAGCTTTCTGACCGTTTTGGCTCCCGTCTTGCGTTTGGTACCGCAGGTCTGCGCGGTAAAGTCGGTGCCGGTCCAAATCGCATGAACCGTCTCGTGATTCAAGAAACGGCCACTGGTCTCGGTCACTACCTCATTGAACAAGTAAAAGACTCATTCTCTCGAGGCGTTGTTATTGGCTACGATGGTCGCCCAGATTCGAAGCAGTTCGCGCACGATACCGCTTCAGTACTAACCGCTTTAGGCATCAAGGTTTACCTAACCTACAAAGTAGCAGCGACACCAATTGTTGCTTTTGGCGTTCGTGAGTTAAATGCCGCGGCCGCTGTCGTTGTAACAGCCAGTCATAATCCTCCTGAGTACAATGGCTTTAAAGTATATTGGGGAAATGGCGCACAAATCATTCCACCGCACGACTCTGGTATAGCAGCTAAGATCGATGAAGCAACGACAAAGCCACTGCCGCTCATGTCTCTAGACGATGCGAAACAGCAAGGTCTATTGGTTTGGTTAGAGGATGAGTACTACCAAGCTTACCGAAAAGCAATGAATGAAAACCCGCTGCTGACACCCGATAACAACACCGACATTTCTATCGTTTACACGGCAATGCACGGTGTAGGCGCAGACATGGCAGAAACGCTGCTTGCGGATGCTGGCTTTAACAAAGTGGCAAGTGTCTCAGAACAGCGCGAACCGGATGGTGCTTTCCCAACCGTTAACTTCCCTAACCCAGAAGAAGCGGGCGCTATGGACATGGTCATGGCGCTAGGTAAATCAGTTGACGCAGACATTGCCTGCGCCAACGACCCAGATGCGGACCGTTTTGCTGTCGCAGTAAAACGCCCTAATGGCGAATATCAAATGCTAACAGGAGACCAAGTCGGCTCACTGTTTGGTGATTACTTACTACAAGATCAACCAAATGCACTGGTCGGCAATACAATTGTGTCTTCTCGCCTATTGAGCAGTATTGCAAAAGCACACGGCGCAGAATACTACCAAACGCTAACCGGATTTAAGTGGCTAACGAACGTGGCAATGACTCAAGAGACTGAGGCCAATCCATTCTTGTTTGCTTACGAAGAAGCGCTAGGCTACACGGTAGGCAACAAGGTATGGGATAAAGATGGCCTATCTGCATTGGTCGCTTTCTCTCAATTGACTGGCAAACTGAAAGCAGAAGGCAAAACGCTTTGGGACAAACTCGAAGAGCTATACCGTCAACACGGCTTCTACTTCAACGCACAACGCAGCATTTCGCTTGATCCTAAATCCCCCCCAATCGGTGACAAACTTCGTGCGAATCCACCAAAAGCAATCGCAGGTATTCGTATTAACGTGATAGAAGATCTGAAATCATCACTTCGTTTTGTCATCGACGGTCCAACAGAAGCGATCAACCTGCCAGCAAGTGACGTTCTGATCTACCACTTAGAAGACAAATCTCGTGTGATTGTTCGCCCTTCTGGCACTGAGCCTAAGTTGAAGTGTTACTATGAAGTGATCAGCGACTTCCCTCCAGATGTGGACTACGAGCAAGCAAGCCAAGCTGCAGAAGCGAAGATGAACGCGTTGATTGAAGCACATCAGCAAAGCTTTTGAGCAGCGCTGAACAATAAGGCAAATAGCAAAAAAGGTTCACCGAGCGATTCTGTTCTCGGCTCAAGCTTGAATTCAATCTTCATTACAGCCACTTCTAGAAATCGACCCGATACTAAAAAGCCAGCGAGTGCTGGCTTTTGTTAGAAAATCTGATTGTTCTTACAAATTACATCGCGAAGCTACTTAGTATCCACACGGCAAGGATCACGAACACCAAGCCCATAAACTTGCCTTGGTACATGCGGAACTTTTCGTTTTCCAGTAATCCTTTACCTAAAGTCCCCGCCAGCGCAACAAGCAATAAGTTGAACAGTAAACCAAGCACATTTAGCACCAATCCCAACGCGAGCATTTGTTCACCAGAAGATGCGGTAATGTTGCTAGATACAAATTGAGGTAAAAACATGACGAAGAACACCAGTGCTTTAGGGTTAAGCAAGTTACTCATCAACGCACGCTGGTAATAGGTCGACGCCATCTTATTCTTCTGATCAAGCTCAGGTGCTGATGCCGCCTCTGCTTGCAAGCAATCCCACCCCATTTTCAGCAAGTACGCGCCACCAAGTAGATGAAGCACTTTTAACGCGATTGGACTCATCGCAATTAAGGTCGATACGCCCATCGCTGCCAGCAAGGTTAAGATTACGCCTGATGTCGCATTGCCTAAACTTGCGAACAAACCGACTTTCTTACCATAACTCATGCTAGAGCTGGCTATTAGCAGCATGTCAGGTCCAGGCAATAGAAGAAGTGCAATAACAGCGGTGAGATAAACAGGGAGTACAGATAAATCGATCATGGTGGAACTAGCTATTCAAAAACAGGCGGCGGATCTTATACCAATGAATGGATAACAACCAGACAAAATGTCCAAGTAAAAAGCTAAATACAGAAAATACAAAAGGTTTAATATTCAACTTTAAAACAATTAACCTTTTTTCTGTTCATTTTTAATACTGATAGCAATTTCGTACAAAAATAAGCAGGATGGTTTCGGTAAACTCGAAAGGACTTTATGTAGAGACATTAAGCTTAAACATCACGAACAAAGATGAAAGAGAAGAATAAGGAAGTTGCGACTTTTAAAATTGCTCAAGAGCTGGGCAGCTTAGAGCAGCTTGTTGCGTTATGCTAGCCCTGCGGTGTTTACCGCAATGGGCACACATTGTATTTATGTCAGGGGTGAACTTGGCAAAAATCCATTTATATTGCCAGCCACAGTGGCAGTCTCAGTTGCTTACCTGTGACGAAAATGTCTTACTGACTACCATCGCTAGTATGATCACATTTTTACTGCTTCGAGTTTGATTGTAAGCGGCAATTAAGTAGCCAACCATTCGATTTCTAGTAAGGTGATTTCCCCACACTTCAAACGACCAAGGAAGACATCACCTTGATGGACTTCTCCTACGCCTTTTGGCGTACCGGTCATCACCACATCACCGTCTTCTAAAGATGTGTAACTCTTAAGCTCATCCAGAATGGTCATTGGCGGGTAAAGCATCTGCTTAACGTGTCCTTTCTGAACATGAACACAGTTAATCAACAGTTCTAAATGGAGATCGTCTATATCTATCCCCTCAAGAGGGCGAAAACGACTGAACACCGCTGAGCCATCAAACGCTTTGGCACGCTCCCAAGGTAGCCCTTTTTCTTTGAGAGTTGACTGCAAACCACGCTTGGTTAGATCTAAGCCAAGCCCTACCGCACTGTATTGACCGTTTTTGATCGAAAAACAGATTTCTGCTTCGTAATGCAGAGGTTCTTGATGAAATGCGGTGAGCTTAGTTGAGACAGAAGTCGCTGGCTTATTGAATACGACCATCTGCTCTGGCATCGCATTATTGAGCTCTTGAATATGCTCAGCATAGTTGCGTCCAACGCACAGAACTTTGCCAACTTTGACATTCTTTTCTTCAACCTGAATGACGCTCATTGCTCTTCCCTGCAAAACAAAGGCAACATCATAATCTAAGCCTTTGAGTTACTAACACTAATTATCAATTCTGGATATTAAAAATAAGACATTCAGCCCGTTTTTATCAAGCTGACACACCACCATTGAGTAAATAACGGAGTTAAAAAAAGCCAGCACGATGCTGGCTTATAAAACAACTAGGACAAGTTGCTATTATAGGTAGTAACGAGCACCAAACGCCCATTTGTCGTCTGTTTTACGATTGTTAGCATCGTTTAGGTCAAACTGGTAACCAGCGAAGCCAACAAACTTAGAAGTGAAGTTGTACTCTGCTTGAACCGCCATTTGTTCACGTGCAGTTTCAGTCGAGCTTGCTTTAGTCGCTTTACCTTCAACCATTTCGTAGTTCAGGCTTAAGTTTAGGCTGCTTGGCAGTGCATAAGCGACTAACGCTTCGTACGTATCACTATCAGCTAGACGAGTTTTGCCATCAAAGTTCATGTTTTCGTTTGAACCGTAAACAGCAGCTACGTACAGGCCTTTACCGTAAGAACCGTAAGCTGCAGATACTAGGTGAGATTCAGCCGTTTCTTTCTTAGAACCAAATGCCGTGAAGTCACCCGTGTTGTACGTGTAACCAAGCTTCGCGTCCATGATTGAGTATGATAGCGCAAGTTGCATACGGTCATCGTAGTTTGCACCGTCAACAATTTGATCCTTGTCGTTGCGAGAAAACTTGTCTTTCGCACCTTGCCAACCTAGACCAAAGCCAAGCTTACCCGCTTCACCAAGTTCGATAGCGTTACGGTAAGAAAGCATTTTGTCTGCACGGCCAGTACCAAGGTTACTGTGGTCATCGTAGATAAAGTCGTTCGCAAACGCGATTGGCATATCTGCAACACCCGCTACATCGTAGTAAGGTGCCCACTGAGTACCACCCACTGCACGACCATATACATCGTGAGTTAGGCCTAGGTAACCAAGACGAGTTGTGAACGAGTTTTCGCCACCGTTTAGGAAGTTAAGAGCCCATTCACCACGAGCGTCAACAGTGAAACCTTCACCGATATCGTGAGTTGCATTAAAGTTGATACGTGAAGAGTTTGTACCTACATCTGTGTCACCTTGCTCAGAACCATTTAGGTTAACAGAAACATGACCGCCAATAGAGAACGTTGTACCATCATTATTATATAGCTCTACTGCTACTGCTTGAGTACCAAAAGTTGCTGCTGCGATTGCTGCTGCTAGGAATTTCTTATTCATTATAAAGTCCATGTATTTATTCGTTTGTACGTCAGTTTTATTCAAAAGCTCACAGGGCATTTATTACGCCCATTTCAAGTCACCTTTGCGTAACAACTGTGCGTCACTTTATTGCAATAGTTCCCTTTGGTAGAGTAAAAAAATCTAATTAACTAGAAAGAGGCTTCCGTTTCCCCACCCCAAAATGCAACACATCGCGATAAAAACCTAAAATACAAAACAATTTGTTACTCCACCTGTCATTTATTGAGCTAAACAACTGAAAGAACATATTTTAAATCACAGTTACAGACTGGTAGCAGTTACAATTTGCGTAGACAAACCTCTTCACAAACTTTTTTAAAGAAATATTCAAATAAAATAACTAAAAAAATATAAACACATGCCTTCAACCCTATGTGTTCATCAACCACTATTGAACCACCCTTTCTAACAGAAACAAAATTGCAATAAAATCATAACCTAACAGAAATCTACCTTTCATTTTTACCGTTTACCTTAGCCTCATCAATACAGCGGGCAAGAAAGCCCATCGATAACAAATAAGGTAAATAAAAAATGAAAAAGGCAGCACTTTCTACTGCAATTCTTACAGCATTGGTATCAACATCATCTTTTGCAGCAATGGTTTATAAAGATGGTGGCACAGAATTAAAACTCGGTGGTCGCGTAGAATTCCGAGGTGACTTTATTGGTTCCAGCGGTGCTGAAGTTGACGGTTCTATGGAAGATAAGTCACGTGCGCGTGTAAACCTAAAAGGTAAGACTGACATCGGTAACGGTCTGTCTGCATTTGGTGTTTACGAAGCAGAACAAAAAACCGGTAAAAGCGAATTTAAAAACCGTTATATGTATGTTGGCGTAAGCGCAGATGCAGGTCGTTTCTCTGTAGGTCGTCAAGACATGGCTGCCGTTATCATCTCAGACATGACGGATATCACTGAGTTTTCTGGTGTTCAACAAGTCATTGACTCATCTTCAGATAAGCAGGATAGCGTTTTTGCTTACCGTGGCGAATTCGACGCTTTACAAGTTCAAGCCACTTACCAAGCAAACTCAAGTGACAAGCAAGACAAATACGGCATTTCGGGTCTTTACTCTCTATCAATGGGGCTTGACCTAGGTCTTGCATACTCAGGCGGTGATGTAGACAAAGATAACTCAGAAGACCAAATCCTTGGCGGTATCGCATACTCGCTAGATAACCTTTACCTTGCAGGTACTTACTCACAAGGTGCACTCACAGATTCTGAAGACTTTACCGCTTATGAGCTACTTGCAAGCTACAAGTTAGCCAGTAAGTTTACAGTCGCAGGTTTATACACTTTCCAAGAAAATGACCCAAATAGCGCTGCAAAATACGATGCGGTTGAAGGTTTTGATCTTGTGGGTTACTACAAACTAAACAGCAACTTCCGCACTTATTTGTCTTACTACATGAACCAACTTGATAAAGAAAAAAATGAATTCGGTGACGTAATTAAAGGTGAAGACACCTTGCGTATAGGTGTTCGTTACGACTTCTAACCATAACTTCCAATCAAAACGATATCGTAGCAAGTTTTTGACCGGCGCTTCGTGCCGGTCATTTTTAATCAGGATAAAATCTGGAGATTGTCTACTGCAATCCAACTGCCCTCTTTTAATCCATTCATTCCCGAAATTAGTGCAATCCCTCTAGCACCACCAATAATAAAACAACACAAATCAACAAGTTAATAGTTGGCACACTAACTGCTACATTAAAACGGGCAAATGCATGGCAGCGTTTGTGCTTCTCGTTCTTTGTACCTACTTTAGTAGGCACGTCCTTTGAATTGGTAATGTTGCCTCCCTATCGGAGGCATTTTTTTATTGGCTACCCCAACATTAGAACGTATGATCCTACCCATTGTTTAAAACCGGAAATATCCAATTGAATCATCATCCTGTCCAAGGCGCATGTTGGATGCTCGCCGCAGGCTTGGCATTCGCCATCGTCAATAACTTCGCTCAAATCGCAAGTATCCACTTTGGCGTACAATCCACTACCTTTGCGTTATTCCAATATGCTATTGCGTTATTTGCGATCTTGCCTTATCTAAAAACATTAGGCATCAGGCAGTCACTTAAAACTCAGCATTTCGGTTGGCACCTCTTTCGAATCTTTTTATCCGTTATTGGTATTCAGTTGTGGCTTTGGGCATTGGCGTATCCAGTGCCAATTTGGCAAGGCATCGCATTACTGATGACGTCCCCGTTATTTGCCACTGTTGGCTCTGGGTTGCTATTAAAAGAAAAAGTCGGTACCGCTCGCTGGATTGCCACTATTACGGGCTTTGTTGGCGCAATGATCATACTTGAACCATGGTCAGACTCCTTTACTTGGGCTACGTTGTTGCCCGTTGGTGCCGCTTTCTTTTGGGCAGCCTATTCACTGATGGTGAAAAAGATGTCGGTAAACGATCCGCCTTCGACGATGGTGGTTTATCTTTTGCTGTTGATTACTCCTTTCAATATCTTGTTAGCGGCTCCAACTTTCTCCATGCCGAATGAATGGAGCGTATGGGGGATCCTTATTCTGGCTGGCGTACTCACCGCCCTCGCTCAGTGGGCTATTGTTAAAGCATATGCCGTATCTGATGCTTCATTCGTGCAACCATTTGACCACGCAAAACTGCCACTTAACGTTTTTGCAGGTTGGCTGGTATTTGGTTGGGTTCCTCCTGGCCGATTATGGCTAGGAGCGGCGATTATCATTGGTTCAATTGCGTTTATTACTCATTGGGAAGCAAAAAAAAGAAAAGTGCGCTAAATTAAAACCGTGAGTTTTTAATTCTATGTTCGCATGAAGGAAAATCTGGATCACTCTATGGCACAACCAATCAAAATTACGCTATACCGCTGGGCTGGTAGCTGGGGACCATTCAAAGTAAATATCCCGTGTGGTGAGTGTACCCTTACGAAAGATATCCTTGCTGATACGTTTGAAAACGAATTAGCAGGCGTTCCCGTCGAATTAGACGTAAAAGATTGGTTGTCACATTGGTGGGAGCCTTTAACACTAGGTGCATGGCATGCCCCTATACTGGTCGTGGAAGGTAAAGTCATCAGCCAAGGGGAAGCACTAAACCGGGGCGTGCTTGTGCAGTCAGTTATTGCTCAATGGGCGAAACGAGATAAGCTTAAAGGTAACATCGTTTATGGTAAAGCGACATGCCCATACTGCATAAAAGCGAAGAAGTTATTGACTCAAGCTGGAGTGGATTACCAATATCATGATGTTGTTAAAGACAGTGCGGCACTATACCGAATGCTCCCAGAAGTGAAAGCCATCATTGGTGATAAAAAACCCGTTACTGTGCCCCAAATCTGGTTAGATGGAGAGTACATTGGAGGCGCAGACAATTTAGAAAAGTGGTTGGCAGAAAAAGGACTCGGTAAAGTATAGCGATCCCTAGCCAAACAGCTTAGAGTAAACGCCCCTTCTCATAGAAATCAAAAAGCCCTGATGGTTAATCAGGGCTTTTTGATTTAATTCGCTAGTTTTTTCATTAAGCGCGCAAACATTGAAGGCTTCTTCTTCGTTTTACCATAAAGCGCTTTATGCATGGCCTCTTTACCGATCATTTGACCCATGTAAACACCACCAAGTCCGTAACCCATGCTCTTCTCCTACGAAGTAATTGACTGGTTATGTTGTAATTTTACACCACAACCACGCAAAAACAAGACACGCGTCACATTATCTTCGTAGCTTTATTACATAAATTTTTATTCTAGCGATAACTATTTTTATTGGCGCTTTGGCTGTTGGTAAGTTTTACCTGCCGCTTTGTATGTATCTTTCTGCTTGATTTCAAAGAAAGTTTCAAAAAACCATGCGGAAAATTTGATCAACTGGTCACCTTCATTCATGACATGTTCAACGAACTCTTGTTCTTCACCAGATTCGTCTTGATGAACTGTAATATGGTAAATGCGTTTTTCACCTTCAACTTCGGCAAGACCAAACTGACCAGTTAATGATTGTGCCGCTTGCGCGATCTCTTCTTCCTCACATGCTTTCAATAGTTCAAGTGCTTGAGGGAGGGTCTCTGTCTGATCAATTTCTTTTAGTAGTGTTTCAAACTCGTTCTGTTGCATGATTTCACCTAACGATTAACGGGTAGGCTACCTATAAGGTAACTGGCGTAATTTGCTGCGCATTTTAGAAAGGAGCTTGTTGCGTTGCAAGTAGATTCAACTTACATACCCAAGTAACCTCGAGAAGCTTGGTTCAACAAGAATGGCTAGGCTATATAACTTAGGAATGAACGACGTTGTTATCAGTCTGTCGATACAGGAAAAGATATTCCCTGAGCAAAACTCAAACAGGTAAACGCACATAAAAGTGACCATACCGCGAAAGGCAAGCAGAGTAGCAACACATTCGTATTCGACTGTTCCTCGATTACCTAAAAATTCGATTAAAGGGTAAAAAACGCTAGTGAACAAAACAAAAAAGACCAAACGATGTTTGGTCTTTCTCTGCTCTATAGCACTGCTTTTGCTTTCTCTTTAAGCAGATTCTCCATCTCATTTCGATTAGCGATGAAACTCGCCATCTCTTTCTTCGGCACTGAACTCGCCATTGGGATGTTCGCACGCATCGCGTTCACCGGGCGACCATATTGAAGCAGTTCATAATGAAGGTGAGGACCAGTCACACGCCCTGTTTTACCCGATAAGCCAATACGCTGACCTCGAGATACTTTCTGACCTTTTTTGACCAAGATCTTGCTCAAGTGTAAGTAACGTGTTTTATATTTATTTCCGTGCTCAATTACTACGTAATTCCCCGCATATGGGTGTTTACGCGTCATGATTACCGTACCGTCACCCGTTGACTCTACTGGCGTGCCATTAGGCACTGCCCAGTCAGTACCGTTATGGGGAGCAACCCGACCCGTTACAGGGTGAAGACGTTTGGGGTTGAAGCCGGAGCTAATACGCCAACTACGAGTGACAGGGTAACGCTGGAAGGCTCGTTGAAGGCTCTCACCTTTCGCACTATAAAATTGACCATCAGTATGAAGGTAAGCCGTTACTTCACGGCCACGGTTGTAAATCTTAATCGCTTCAATTTCGTTCTTACCAGTCGAAACACCATCAATGGTTTGAGAGCGGCGTACTACTTCAAAACGATCTCCAGCGCGCAAGTCTTTTCCAAAGTTAACCTGCTCTTTTAAAAGGCTCACTACTTGGCTAATTTCAGCAGAACTTAAACCTAGGCGATTTGCAGAAGAAGAGAAACTGCCATGAATCACGCCAACGAGCGCCTCTTGATGCCACACACCTGGAATCGAGATATCAGAGAAGTCATAGCTACCATCCTCGTTGCGTTGGTAAACCACTTTGTCTGCAATTGAGAATTGCAGTTCCATTTTCTCAAGTGCATCCGTTGACTCATTACGCCAAAACCGCAGAGTATTACCTGGCTTGAGGGTATCTAGAGCAAGGAAGTTTAGATCTGTTTCCATTACTTTCATCAACGAGCTGTAACCAAAACCTAGTTGACTAAATATGGAACTTAAATTGTCCCCAGCTTGAATTTGATACTCAAAGTTAGGGGGAGTGACAACTTCCGTCGTTGTCGCATCAAGAATTCTTTCAACAACCTGCGATTCTGGCAGGTTCAAGGCGATGGTTTTAGTAAGAGAAGACTCTTTGAAAGAGTGAGAAACACCAATCGCAACTAACACTGGCAAGGAGTACAACAGTAGCGCTTTACGACTTGCCAGATTCGGCAACCGTTTTGTTGTAATTTCATTTGTAGACACGGGAATTATCATCTCCTTTTAGCAAGGCTCATAGCTTATTCATTCCCAAATAAGAAATCACTAGTAAATTATGAGATCTAGCGCAAAAAATACTTATTTTTTTCATAAGTCGAAAAAACAATACTACTGTTGCATAAGTAGGTCATTGCCAACACGCTTTAAGGCTACGGAGGTCAATTGGTTTGGTGGTTCAGCCATCGCTTGATTTTCACCATGCTGAAGGTAAGTCAGCAAGATTTCTGTATCACTGGCCCACTCTAGATCTGACATTTGAATGCGGTCACCGATAAACACGCTATCAAGCAAAACCACTCGACTTGGTATTGGATCAAATTTAAACAACCCAACATAATAGAATGCGCCACTGCCTTGTGTTGTTACGATTACTGGGGCGACAAGCCAAGGTGTTCCCGCAATATCTCGCTGAGCGATAAATGCCGTCGGCACAACAACCTCTCCTTTTGTTGCGCCAGCATCATATTGCCCTTTCAAAAAACCATGTTCTTTGTCCCATTCTTCAAGGAAAGTAACGGCGCCTTGCTCAGGTACTTGGATTGTCCATGGGTTTTGTGATTGAATTCCCAACACTTCTGCGATGATAGAATTTGATTGAAGCTGCACTTGAGGAAATTTCGCCATGATGTCTTCATCGGACAAGCTAAAGCGATAAACACCAGCGATCACAACCATGGCCAGCAATATAATCGGGATCAAAAGAATAAGTGGAATTGGGAGAAATTTCCTACGAGTCATGGAGACTTCCTTGTGTTCTCGTTCTCATTAATGATCGGAGTATATACCAATTAATGCCTTTAACTTCAAACCTCGCTTCTTTCATTACTTCAAGTGTTTCAAAATTAAACTAAACTATAATACCCAAGTAGCTTTAAGATACCGAGCTCAGAGCGTTATCATCGATTAAAGGTTTAGCACCTCTCAATCTTCAAACCGTCGCCACGTTTGTAAACCAACTCAAGCTCATCGAGCCAACGTTTCTTAGTTATTTAGGCATATCAAGGATAATTGGTAGGTAATGACAATGAAGTGTAATATTCATACATGCGAATGTGCCTGTGGTTTAGTTCAATTGCGCTGTACAGGCGAACCCGTTCGTACTTCTATACGCCACTGTTTTGAGTGCCAAAAAAGAACAGGGAGTGTATTCGGCGTTCAAGCAAGATTCAAAAAACATCAAGTTGTTCTCAATGGTAACGTCATTTCTTTTACCCGAATCAGTGATCTGGGAAACAACGTTCAATATGAGTTCTGTCCTGCTTGTGGAACGACCATGCGCTTACTACTTTCAAACGTACCAGGTTATGCCATTATCCCGATTGGATTATTTGACAATAAAGAGTTTCCTAACCCAACAATTTCAATTTATGAACAAAGAAAACACGGTTGGGTAAGCTTTGAATGTACGATGGAACACATCGATTAATTTCCTAGCCAGCCCAGCTTAGAACCGATTAACGTTCAAATCACTGCCACATCTATACACTAAGTCATTCTCACAGAGCCTCGCATCTCTAGGTTATTTGGGTATATAATCCTGACCTAACATTGATGAGGTTTTATTGTGATTTCCAGACTTCCTCGTTGGGTCGAGTATGGCGCTTTTCTACTGGCCCTCCTTGCAGGTTGCGTCAATGCTGTAGGTCTACTTGGCTTTCAGCATCAAGCGATAACGCATCTTTCAGGAACCGTAACTCAGCTAGGCAATAGCTTACTAACTGGTGTGGAAGGTTCCATTCACCTGCTTTTCATCGTTTTCAGCTTTTTGATTGGTTCTGCGTTCAGTGGTTTTTTTATTGAAAGTACTGCACTTAAGCTTGGCCGCCGTTATGGTATTGCCCTCTGTATTGAGGGGGGGCTACTGCTTCTGAGTTTAGGCTTTTTAGTTCAAGGGGATGTATACGGTCAATATCTCGCTTCTGCCGCATGTGGCTTACAAAACGCAATGATCACCACCTTTAGTGGCGCAGTGGTAAGGACCACCCACATGACCGGTATTATTACCGACCTTGGAATCATGATTGGTGAAAGTCTACGTGGACGTCAATTTGATCGGCGTAAAGCTAAACTTTTTGTATTCATATTCTTTGGCTTTTTACTCGGTGGTACCGCTGGCGCAGCCCTTTTTAATGTTTATGACCTCTATGCGCTCGCATTCCCTGCGATGTTATCATTCATCATTGCATTTGCTTACTGGGGTTACTTAGCCCAATTAGAAAGAAACAAAACGGCCTAATGAGATGTGGCGGTTTAAGCACTCTGTTTACACCGTCATGTCACGCTCAAATTTTTCTCATCATGTAGAACAAAACACATTATGACACGGTTTTTTCGTTAGAGCTTCGTGCTGTTATCCGCCATAAACAATAACCTCACTACATCAAATTCCCATCACACATTTGTGATTAACGTCACATTTTCTCGATTTATTACTGCTTTAGTCACACTGTACTTCATAACCAAGAACATACCTCGGTCAAAATGCTACAATTTTCTAACACATATAACCTGTTCATATACAACAGCCTGAACTTCGCTAATATCACCGAGAAAACAGCTGAATAACTAGATGTATTTAATGAATAGTATTGCCATGGATACAGTTTGCGGGTAACCTCCACTCACTGTGATTAAATACGGATGTTTAGTGAATACTTATGTCATACAACATGGCAACTATTGACTAGTAGTAACACGAGAAAAAAAATATGCACAACAATACGAATGCTGCCGATGCACCTAAGGGCAACTTTTGGATGTTTTTCATCCCATCGCTAATTGGTCTTCTACTCTTCATGGCACCTATCTCTTATGACGGTGGCTTGACTATTCCTGTAGCGGTAATGGCGAAAGTCATTCCTGCTTTTCTTGGCGATACCCTTATCACTATCGTCACCATCATTATTGCGTTTATGGCTGTTGCATCCATTCTTTGTAAAATCTTCAAGCCAGCTGCCATTCTTCGTAGCGGTTTCCTTAACGGCCTTTTTAACCCATCGCCACTTTGGTTATTCATTCGCCTAATTGGTGGAATTGCAGTCCTAATGACATTTTTCCAGGTAGGTCCGAAAGCGATCTGGGAAGAAAATACCGGTGGACTCGTTCTAACAGGGCTTTTACCAACGCTATTTGCGGTGTTCATCTTTGCTGGCCTGTTGTTACCATTACTGCTTAATTTTGGTCTTCTTGAATTATTTGGTGCACTGCTAAGTAAAATTATGCGCCCAGTATTTAATCTGCCGGGTCGTAGTGCGATTGATTGTATGGCTTCTTGGCTAGGCGATGGCAGTGTCGGTATCCTTCTAACGAGTAAACAGTATGAAAATAACTTCTACACTCAGCGCGAAGCTGCCGTAGTTGGTACCACATTCTCAGCGGTATCAATTACATTTAGTTTGGTTGTTATCGCTCAGGTTCAACTGGAACATTTATTCCTACCATTCTATGGTGCAGTTTGTTTAGCTGGTGTCGTTGCCGCAATTATTATTCCTCGCTTGCCACCTTTGAGCTTTAAGAAAGACACCTACATGGATGGCAGTCAACCTCAAAAAGATGCCGATGCAGTGCCTGCGGGTCATACAAGATTCTCTTGGGGTATGGATTTGGCGCTTAAACGAGCAGGCCAAGTTACTTCGTTCCAGTCAGTATTTAAAGAAGGCGTGCACAACGCTATCGATATGGTCTTTGGCGTACTGCCAGTCGTGATGGGTATGGGTACTGTTGCGTTAGTGATTGCTGAATACACATCTATATTTGAAATTCTAGGGCAACCATTCATTCCCTACTTAGAGCTGCTACAAATCCCTGAAGCTGCTGCAGCGTCGCAAACTATTGTTGTTGGCTTTGCTGATATGTTTATCCCTGCGATTTTAGCCGCTTCTATCGATAACGAAATGACGCGCTTTGTGATCGCAGCGATGTCAGTAACTCAGCTTATCTACATGTCTGAAGTCGGTGCGCTATTATTAGGTAGCAAGATCCCTATCAACATCGTAGAGCTGTTTGTTATCTTTATTCTACGTACCTTGATTACGCTTCCTGTCATTGCCGGTGTCGCTCACCTCATTTTCTAAAATAAATAAATTTCAAAGGCTCCATAATATTGGGGCCTTTTTTATAAATCCATACATAATTAAGCCCACTTTAATTAAAAACCTCTCTGAAACAGGTAGATACCGCAAAGCCTCATGGCAATCCCCCTCTGACTTGATAGATTTAAATAAATTGAAAGTAAATGAAATCTAATCCATAAATTTCATTGCTGCTTATTACGGTGTCCTTACTATCAACACAGCAAGTAATGACGATCCGCACTCAAATCCAACAGCACATTGATTCAAGCGTCCATGAAATTCTATCCAGTGTTGGGACGATCGTAGAGTCTGAGATACAAGCAAAAAAAGACCTTGCGCAATCGACCACAGAGATCATTGAAATCGAACCTGCCAATCATAACCATATCCAGGAAATGATTGAAAAATCGACATTAAAATCCGGTTTTCTAACCATTGCTTTAGGCTATGATAAGAACGGTTTTCTACTTGAAAATGATGACTCTTGGGAAGCAGACGCAAGCTTTGATCCACGCCCACCCTGAGAGCAAATACAATGGTGAAAAACTATCTAGCTACTTGCCTCAAGCAAACTTACAGCGAGGTTCTCAGCATATAGAGATAAACGGAAATGACTTTATGGTTGTGCTGATCCACATTCCAAGTGAAAACTGGTACGTCGGTGCCATTGTTGATGAAAACATTGCCTATGCTTCTGTGACAACACTGCGCAACAATGCCATCATCTATTCTTTAATTGCGGTATTCACGTCAATCATTGCACTTACTATTCTTATCCGTCCTTTATTGCGCCCTCTTGATGAACTCAATAACGCACAATTCAAGCCGCTGCTTCTGGCGACGGTGATCTGACTCAACGTTTGAATACGAAAACTGACCACGAGTTTGCTGACCTCGCAAAAGGCTTTAATACCTTTATGGATAATTTGCAAAATCAAATGATCGAATCGAAGCGGATTTCTAGTCAAATTCTAAGTGCAACGCGTGTGACTGCCGAGGTGCTCAAGATTCTGCTATTGCGATCCAAAACCAACTGCAAGAATTGGCGCAATTGAAGCCGTGCGTGCCGGTGAATCAGGTCTTAACTTCGCGGTTGTTGCGGATGAAGTTCGTACACTTACGCAGCGAACGCATGATCGAAATCACTTGGATTATTGGTATTAGGCCATTTCAATGAATCGCCAAAAATCACGTGAATTTATCAAGCCAAAAAGACAAAAGCCGCTTATCCATAAAGATAAGCGGCTTTTTCAATAATTTGACTTATAACGACCAGTAATTACACCGCTTGAGCAACCAATAGAAAACAACCAAACAGGAAGATCATGCTCATGCCAACGATACCACCGCCAGCTTCATATACGTCACTACTTGCTGCTGGCATACGACGAACCTTCATTGTCATCGATAGAGGAACAAACACCGCAAGGAAAACGAGAATGATTCCAGCATAGCTCAAGATAGCAAGGAAGTGCTCAGGAGCGAATATTGCGCCCAATAGTGGGAAAATAAAAGTTGCTATAAATACGACTGGTTTACTGACTTTCAAAAAATCAGCATTTTGGTCGTAAAGCGCCATCGCAACACCTAAAAAAGAGGTCAGCAAAGCCAAACCAGTAAACATTGACAGAATGAACTCTAGACCACTGTACTGTTGTCCTAATACAGAAATCAACTCAGATACATTCGAAAACTGTACAAGTTCATGTGGTGGTAAGTTGCCCACGACTGCAAATAGCCATAATAAGTAGCATACGAGTGGGATTGCTGAACCTATAATAATCATATTACGTAGGTCCGTTTTACTTGCTTCTCTGTTATAAGTCACTAAAGAAGGGATCACCACCATGAAACCGAAGCTAGTAAATAAAACAGAACTGGTTTTGATCAGCGCCAACTTGTCATCACTCACAACCTCACTTAAACCGTCAAACGACACATTTGGCGCTAGAGAAACTAGGGTAAGTACGAGTGCTGCGATCATACCGATGAACAAGCCACGGTTTAGCTTATCCACCACAGCAGTACCTGCAGAAACAATAAGACCGACCAGTACGGTAAAGACAACTTGACTGGTAATTGTCGAAACTGGAAGACCGATAGACGCCGTCACTTTTTGAACGAGATCGCCCGCGCCAATGATGTAAGCCATGAGGAGACAAACAAGTAAGGCATAAAGCAAGCCGTTAGTAATGACTTGACCACCTTTACCTAAGGTTTCACGAGCGATGGCATTCATACTCACACCACCACCGACTTTGCAGCTAGCTTCTAGTAAAAGTAAAGCAGCGTAGGTTGTTCCTGCCCAAATGACCAACATGAGAAGAGTACCCCAAAGAAGGCCGAATTGAGCAAGCACCATTGGTATAGCAAGCATACCAGCGCCAAGAGCAGTGCCTGCTATGATCAGGGAGCTGCCGACAAGTTTTAGGTTCACGGTTAATACCTCTAAATTTAATCCGTTAGTTGTGTACATATCGCGCATTTTTTGCGCGATCTACGGAAAGACCCAACCTTAATACCACTGGCAATCAGCGAACCAAAAGCCACAACTCATGAGGGTTCAATTCTGCATGAGCATGATTGCGTTAAGGGGATGCTTTTCCGGGCAAAATTTCGATTAACAGAATGGCTTATTTTGGGTTCGAAGCAAAATCAGCGTATCTTTTCGTCAATCCCATCTCTGCTTAATGGGTTTGGTTCGAAAGGATTGTATGGCATAAACTGGAGAATTGAAAAGAAAAAGGCCCGCCTCATAGCGATTTATTTTAACAACTCGAGTCTTTTACCGCTTACATGCTGAGGTTTTAAACTGGAATTAGGCATTTATCGCTAGATGGCGACCAAAGAGTGAAAGCGCGTGTGTCGCTTCGGCGTGTACAATAGAATTTACAGTTTGTGTTCAGCCATTAGAAATCCATGGCATAGCCTCGAGCAGTCAATACCGTTATTATTATTTCTGTTCCGATTGATTTCGGTTCACATACCTCTAAACGCTGATTTACGGTTCGAAAATTTAGGTAAATGAGTGTCTGAATGCTGGGCTTTATTTTCCCAGCATTTGCATCTTTCCCTGCCCCCTAACACACCAACTTTACGCAAATTCTGTTGCGGTGTATCCACTCGTTTGCGTATTGCCTGATAAACCATCATAACTCTTTATCTAGCCCCCATGTGAGGATAATATCTTTAATAACGCCTTGAAAACTCGACGTCTGCTCTTTCTCTTTATCTATGAAGTAACACGCTAACTCAAATACAACGTGACTGAACCAGTATTTGCGCTCAAATTTACCCATTTGATTCAACAGTTGCATCCTGCGTAAAGCAGACGTACACTTAATCGTAATTCGACGATGAACTATTAAGGCCAGCGAATGAGTGATAAATGCAACGACAAGTGCGAAGTTGCTTTTCAGACAACGCAACAACAACTCGAGAATGAACAAACTCTGGCAGCACAAGCGAAAGCTTTATCCCATCCAGCACGTTTGCGTATTCTGCATATCCTGCACACTCTCGATACCATGGGCGGTTGCTTGAACAGTGATTTGGTTTCTGAACTGGGTCTTGCACAATCTACGGTTTCAGAGCACTTGCGTATTCTTAAGCAAGCAGGCTTTATCAGCGCGGAACCAAACCCACCTAAAGTCTGTTACCGCATTCAACGCGACGCCTTTGAACAGTTCAATCTAGGATTTTCTAAGTTATTTGATTAATTGCCTTTGCACGCTGATAAGGTGTGTAGAGATAAACTGTACCTTTAATCATCGCCTTTCGACGATAAACGAACAAGAGAACACTATGACGACCCACGTTTTAAACAGTGCCAACAATAAAATGAGCTTCTTGGACCGTTACCTAACGGTTTGGATTTTTGTAGCAATGGCAATCGGTGTAGGTATTGGCGCAGCATTCCCTCAAGTTGCTGAGTGGAACGAGTCAATGTCAGTAGGCAGCACAAACGTGCCACTAGCAATTGGTTTGATTTTGATGATGTACCCGCCGCTAGCAAAGGTGAACTATAACTTGCTAGGCACAGTGACTAAAGATAAAAAAGCGATCACGCTGTCTTTGGTCATGAACTGGATTGTCGGCCCTATTTTGATGTTCATCCTTGCATTGATTTTCCTAGGTGATCATCCGGGTTACATGGTCGGTATCATTCTCATCGGTCTTGCTCGCTGTATTGCAATGGTGCTTGTATGGAACGATATCGGTGGCGGTAACAAAGAATACGGCGCAGCACTAGTTGCACTCAACAGTGCCTTCCAAATCGTGACTTACAGTGCCATGGCATGGTTGTTCATCACTGTCTTTCCGCCAGTCTTTGGTTACGACGGTTTCGTGGTGGATATCTCAATGATGGACATTGCGGAAAGCGTACTAATTTACCTTGGTATCCCATTCCTAGCGGGCTTTTTAAGCCGCAAATGGCTAGTCGCTGCGAAAGGTGAGCAGTGGTACAACGAGGTGTTCATCCCACGTATTTCACCCATAACGCTTATCGCCCTGCTCGCGACTATCGTGCTGATGTTCAGCTTGAAAGGCGAAATGATTTTGGAGCTGCCAATGGATGTGTTCCGAGTAGCCATTCCACTGGCTGTCTACTTCGTGTTGATGTTCTTTGTGAGCTTCTTCGTTGGTAAGAAAATGGGCATCGATTACGACAAGAATGCGTCGATTGCTTTCACGGCCACAGGCAACAACTTTGAGCTTGCGATTGCGGTTTCTATCGCGGTATTTGGCCTGAATTCAGACCAAGCCTTTGTTGGTGTGATTGGTCCACTGATCGAAGTGCCAGTATTGATTGCCTTGGTAAACATAGCACTCAGACTGAAGCAAAAATACTATAAATAGCCGAGTGTTATGACGATTGAAAGTGCATGTTGTATAGACGGCATGCACTAATTAGACACAACCGTTTTGACATAATCACTCGGCATTAGGCCGAACTTGCCTTTAAACCGTTGGCTAAAGCGAACTTCTGCCAACACTTCTCGTTATTGAGTACCTTCTTGCTTAAGCTTACGAATCATAGTCGCACGGCTCATAGCAAAACGCTCCGCTACAGCCTCCAGCTGTGTTCTTCTCCAGGAGAATGAGCCAGATAACGACTTAACTTTTGGCTAAATGTCGTATTCGAGCCCGCAAATAGATGATGCAATACACCGCACTCAGCAAGCGGTTGGTACCATTACATTCAACAAATTAGTGCTGATAAACCTCTAATTGGGCTTATTGCGTTCATTCTAATGACTATAACTTCTCGACCACACACACCGGCGAGCCCATCTCGTATGTATGTCCAGTTGGGATCAATTCACCTGTATCTGGGTTTCGACGGAAACTCATGAGATTATTGGAGTGCTGATTAGCAACCAGCATCCACCGCCCATCGCGCGATAGAATCAAATCTCTCGGAAAAACGCCGCCACATTCATAAATCGCGAGCCTGTTAGGCACTTCATCTGAGACATCAAACACCACGATTTTATTTTGCGCTCGGCACGATACGTACAGGAACTTATCGTCGCTAGAGAGACGAATGGCGGCAGCCGCCTCTTGGCTTACTTCATCCATCATCAGCTTAGTTTGATTCACTAAACGCCACAGCCCTTCATGCTTGATGAGCTTAACCAAGGTCTCTGACAGCTCACAAACAACATAAGCCACCGTTTCATGGCGATTGAACACCAAGTGACGCGGTCCAGAACCCGCTGGCATTTCCACACTTTGAGCTAAAGAGAAAGCCTGTTGATTCCTGTCATAGTCGTATAAATGTACACGGTCACTACCCAAGTCAACAACAGCAAGTTGGCTTAAGTACTTTAAAAACGTTACCTGATGAGCATGGGGAGAGGTTTGACGTTCTTTGTTAGGTCCATAGCCTGGGATAAGTAAATCAGCGATAGGGGCTAACGGTTTGCCCTGATCATCAAGCGAGTAAACGACAACATTCCCTGAACCGTAATTCGCCACGGCAAGCAACTGATTAAAACAATCTACGTGGCAAGGGTAATCGCCATCAATAGGGACGGTGTACTCCTCCTCCGCCTTTGAAAAGGTCAGCGCAGCTCCCTGCTTTCTATCGACTTCGCTAAAGGTGTAAAGACCGTGTTGGGTCAATGTAAGGTAAGACGGATTTCGTAACACCAATCCATCATCAAGCCTTATAATTTCACCTGTTTGAGCATTGAGCCCGACACGGGCAATACCTAAACTCTGGCTCGGTGCATCGGTATAGGTTCCAACATAAAATTGCAAATAATCATTGACTGGCATAATGACTTCATTGGTTTGGAATTGTTCTAGATACCTTGCCGTCCGAGTCGCCAAACAGCAATCTATTCTTGCAGTCCAATTGCATCTTTGATGCACACATCACCCTTGGTTGTTTTTTGCTCTAAATTAACGTTTGGATTCTACCCCGGCAACACATTGCTGACTTTGAACCACCCTGCGATGCTAAATCTTGTCCTGTTGCAAGTGAGTACCTCATGGGGATGTTGCTCAGAAAAAAACAACAATAACCGCCCTGCTTTAGGCAAAATTCGCTGTAATTCACGCTCTCTCTGATCATAAATAACCAGTTCACCTCCATCAGCAGGCTGCCAATTGTCATTTAAGTAGAGCACGGTAGATACCCTCCTGTAATTCAGCTTCTGGAAGCTATCTAGGTGTTTCTTATAGAAGCAACCAGGTCGATATTTTGCAAAGTGTGCTTCGTAATCGTCCAATCCCAAATAGAGTTTCTGATTCATCACCTTTTTAACTTGTTTCATCCGGGTAAGAAATCGTTGTACTGGCTCACCGAGCTCACTTGAAAGCCAACAAATGTCGTCACTTCTAATATTACGTTCAAGCATTTTCTTATCGTGGTGCCCGACATGCGCTTCTTCCCAGCGGTGAGGCAAACAAAACCTTAAGTGTTCAACCTGATCCGGTGTCAGAAAATCATCCCATACATAGTAACCTTTAGATAAAAGCGAACTAATGAGCTGCTGCATATTTTCTCCTCAATATGAACCATTGAAAAATCGATACTGCAATGACAAGCCTTAGTATAGACAAGCGTAACTGGAGCCCTAAAAACCTTTACGTTGACCAAAGGAATCTTAGCGTCATAAAGCCGCTCAATTTACCGAGTAAAACGATGGTGGTTATGTCAAAATGCACAATCTCAACTGACAAGTCGGAAAGTAATGAATTATCAAGCTGCTATTTTCGATATGGATGGCCTACTGCTCGACACTGAGCGCGTCTGCATGCAAATATTCAAAGAAGCATGCGAAGTACAAAACCTTCCGTTCCATAAACAAGTTTATCTGTCCATCATTGGCCGTAATGCTGCGGGTATCGAAGCTATCTTTCGTAAAGCCTACGGGGACGACTTGGACCGCCTGCATCAAGAATGGCGCACGCGTTACAACGCAGTGGTACAGCACCAAGCTATCCCAGTAAAGGATGGGGTAATTGAGCTTCTAGAGTGGTTAAAGTCTCAAGGCATTCCTATCGCCGTCGCGACATCAACCGCGAACGAAATCGCCAAGAAGAAGCTCGAGCTTGCAGGGTTAAGTGAGTACTTTGATAGCCTGACAACCGGTTGTGAAGTAACTCATGGCAAACCAGATCCTGAGATCTATCTATTGGCGGCACAACGCCTCAATGCTAATCCATTACAATGCTTAGCGTTTGAAGATTCTAACAACGGCGTTCGCTCCGCAGTAGCCGCCAATATGGTGACGTATCAAATCCCTGATTTAGTTGAACCATGTGAAGAAGTGCGTGGATTTGGCCATGCGATCGTTACATCATTGCATGATGCGTTAAACGAAATCAAAAAATCTCGATGACCTAATACTTTGATAGTCAAAGGCTTTCTATGAAAAAGCCATCACCTTTCGGTAATGGCTTTGTTTGTTAAGTTTAAGCTTTTGTCGCTTATTGCGGATCAAGACCCAGCTTTTGCAGTACTAGCATAAAGTTATCACGGCGTTCTTTCACGTTGTGAACGTCACCAGTCGAACAGGTCAAATCCGGACAGCCACGGTTTACAATGCCAGAAACGTCATCGATGAATTGTGAACCTTTCAGGCCACCATCAACGTAGTTTTTCAGCTCGTTGTAGTAGTTCCAGCCAGCGTACTGACCGCCTTCGTCATTGTAAGCCTGTACCGATGTTACCCAGTAGAACAGACCTGCAATCCACTTAATCTCTTTGTTCTCTTCAGAGCTACAGATCAAACCTGGGTTTGAACAGAAATCAAGTTCTGCGTATAGCGGGTTCGCTGGCGGCGCTTCAACCGTTACGCCATCAATCGTTTTGCCGATTGTTTCAGGATCAACGTGTGAACGGCCTAGGTAATGGTTAAGAGTGCCGAAGTTCTGACGACCAGTCGTCTGGATAACGCCACGACCCCACCAACCACAACCTTCTACACTCTCTTGGCTGCTGCCATCCCAAATAAACTTACCTGCTTTTTGGCCAACGTAAGTCTTACATTCGTCACGTTCCCATACTTGCTTAGACGTATCTACACTTTCTGGTACGTCGTTACAGTGGCCGTTGTTCGTCCAGCGACCAACAGCACCATCAACAAGTAGACCTCGCTCTTCTAGTACCGTGTCAGGTGCCGCAAATACTGGCGCTGGTGCACCGTACCATTTGGCGTGCGTCAGAGCGCTCACTTCCATCTTGTTATCGCGTGGACAAGAGTAAGCGTAGTCTAAACCTGATACTGGATTCACACCGTAATCCGCGTATTTCTGACCCAACTGGCCACAACTCGCTGACATCGGGTAATCCGTTGGTGCGCCGTATTTCACTTCAGACCAGTTGTTCTCGTCACATGCGTTGTAACGGATAGTTTCTTGCATACTTTGTGCTAAGAACGCAGCAATCGCAACTTTCGCGTATTTGATGTTGGTTTCATCATCGATACCATCGTTCATCAACCAGAACTTGTTGCCAGCCACACCGATGTTGTGCATTGCGTTCAAGCCGTCCAAGAAGTCATTCCACTTGTACACAGTAGAAGGAACCCATTGCGATTGCGGCGTTTCATATAGGAACGCTTCATTATCCATGACAGACTCAGCATTCGCTAGCTGTTGGTTCAGTGCTTCAATACGAGTTAATGAGCCTTTCTCTAACTCTTCACCCACGTAGTACAGTGGCACTTTCGCATCTTGGTAACGCTCAATTTTAGCCGTTAACTGTTCGCTATCTTGGTTGAATAGTAGTGCAAATACGTTGCTGTACGCTGCTTTTCGAAGTTGCGGCTTACCTTGCGTGTCACCCATAAAGTAACCCGCGGTTTGATCCGTTGGCATGTTTGCCAGCATCGCAGGTGTCTTCACGTAATCTGTCACTTGTTTCACGTACTCTAGTGCGTTGTGCCATTGGTCGCTTGATAGTGCGTTTGTTACGTCTGATTTAGTGAAGACAACAAAGTCAGCTTTGTTTGCAGCGTCTGCTTTGTACAATTCAAAGTTATCGAGTAAATCTGCGGTGAAAACTGACGCTTCATCCCATACAGACTGACGACCTGAATGAGTATCGTAAGCAAAATCACCGATGTTTAGTGACCAACCATAAGTTGCTTCTGGTGCAAGTGTAGCGATGATCACGTTGTGTGCTTGCGCCCAGCCTTTCACATCATTGCTCAGTGCATTGATGACATCAACGTCGATGTTGCTGCCGGTAATATCTACCGCATTAATCAGCGCATCTTTAACCGCAACCGTACCGAAAGACTCACCTTTATCTTGTGTCGCTTGATCAAGTACATCACTAGTAATGATGATCGATGAAGCTCCTGCATGCTCAGCTTGTTCAATGAAAGAAACAAATGCGCGTGTTAATGCGTCGGTATCTGCTAGCACGTCACTGTTGTTCGCGCCAATTGTCAATGTTGCTGGTGCGCTTGACGATGGGCTAGCAACAACAAACGTATTTGGCCAACCTGCAACTTCTAGACGAACTGGGTCCATTGGGTTTTGTAGTGATAGAAGCGGCGCTGTACCAGGCTCTGTGCCGTCACAGTTTAGGTGAAGAGCCCAAGATGCATCGCTACCAGGCACGGATTGTGTCCAGTAAATCGCGGAGTACGCGATATTTTTGTGGACCATAATGTCACCACCTGTCGCATGATCACCACGCGGCCAGTCTGGGTAGACATTAAAGTCAGCACATAATCCACCTGGTGGTGGCGTTGGTGTGGCTACTTCTTCGACAGTGATTTTTACACGTGCTGTGGAAGATAGATCTTGGGCATCCGTTGCAACCGTTTCAAGTGCAATCGCACCGACTTCAGAAGCTTTCCAATCACACGCAAACTGCTTGGTTGTTTGTGCGTCAAATTCACAAATTTGCTTGTTATTTGCTTTTACAATAACACGCGACAAATCATCGTCTGCATCCGTAGCACTAACAGAAATCGATACGGTTTGATCCTTTTCGATGATCGAGGCATTCACAGGAGTCACAAATCTTACTTCTGGCTTCTCGAAATCCTCACCAGCTTCCTCTACTGAAACCGTTATCGTTTGTTGCTCTACCAATTGGTTATCTTGATCAAGTACACGAACTTGAAGCGTTACATTGCCTAATTCGCCTGGAGTCCAAGACTGTGAGTAAAGCGTTTGGCTAGGCGCAATATTTTGTTGGCCTAGTTTGCTATTGTTAGCCCAAAACTCAACTTTAGAAATTAACTCACCTTCTACTCGAGTTTTGATGATCGTCGCTTCATCAACATTCAGTGATTGTCCCTGAGTTGGTGAAACAAATGAGAGTTCATGTACTGTCGGTACGTCAGGTTCACCAGGGTTTCCTGGACATTCAACAGTATCCCAAAACCATGACTCTGCACTTGGTGCTTCCCATACACCAGGGTTATTTTTTGCAACAAAACACTCGCCGTCATAGATAACCAGATCGCCATTATTTACTTGGGTTTGACCCGGAACAAACGGGATCACATCATCAGGAATGATTGGTGGATCTACTTCTTTTGCTTTTACGGTAATGCGAACTGAGTGTTCTTTCTTCACGCCCGATGCATCTTCAACAATCGCTTTAATCGTGTGAGCACCTTCGCCTGCTGCTACCCAGTTTGCTTGAAAAGGCGCATTAGTCACACTCGCAACTTGCTTACCGTCAACATGGAACGTCACGCCCTTAACGTTAGTATTTGTTGCTTTTACGTTTGCTAGCATGGCGACCGTTTGGCCTTCTTCAAACTCAGCACCATTTGCAGGTGACGCAAGTTGAATAGAGATTTCTGGTTCACCAACGTCACCTTCATCATTTGCCACTAGACGAATCGTATTTTGAAGCAGAGAAAGATCCAATACACCATTAACACCAAGCGTTAGCTCAATACTTTCACCCGGTTGAAGTAGTGACTTGATCCAACTGCCATCAGCAAAAGACAGTGAAAGTGTATTGTAAAACACACTGCCTTGTGCGTTGCTGGTAAATTTCAGTGCTGGGTAACTAATCCCTTGTGCAGACCATGATGGCGTCGACATTGACATGTTTGAATCAAACACAATTTTCGCGTCGCGCAATTCAACCGGCTTAGTGCCATCATTAGTCAAGGTGACTTTGTATGTATTCCACCATTGGCTCTCAGAACCAACAACAGTTGCATCTGTACTAACTGCCGCGTGAGCTACCGGCAGTGCCATTCCGATCGTAAGTGCTAAAACACTTGGCATGATAGCTAGTGTATTCTTTCTCATAATTAGGGATTTATAAAAACAATAAAATGGACAAGCATTATAGGTGCGAACTTTTTTCGCGGCACAGCAGACGCATGTAACGAAATGTGACTAAGCTTACACTTGTAATTATGCCAAAATAAAAACGAATTTTTTCGCCAAAATTATGGCAACCAGAAAGATAGCGCCCAGCACACAAAATTTTGAGACTCTAGTTCAAAGTCAATAAAGTGTGCGCCAGATTAAAAAAAATCAATTTGCTCATCACAAAAGACGATGCTATTTGCCATCATGCAAATTATATGCATCCAAAAATAATATTGTTACATAATAACAATTATTGAAATATCTACTTACATGTTGGTATGAAAAATAACCTAATCAACCATTACATATGTTATGAAATACCCATGCATTACATAAAAACTTGACGCAAGTCACGTATAAATTGATCGCTCTTAGATCAGATATAAAGTGATCACACCACATGTGTGTTGCGTACAACTTTGCTTAAAAACGTCAATATCAGTATTGAAGCACGTTGTTTTGCCGAAATTAGTTGATAATGAGATGTTTTGTACTGGCTTGGTTTGATTCCAAACTAGCCCGAAATAAATAGGGAGAATGTTATATATGTTTTTACGTTTAGGCGCAGCAACCCTCGCACTCATTGGAATAAGCTTTGGCGCACAAGCAAGCGCAGAGTGTGAAGTATCCATTGATGCCAATGATATGATGCAGTTTTCAACCAAAACGTTAAGTGTTCCGGCGACATGTAAAGAAGTAAAACTGACGTTGAACCACACTGGTAAAATGCCGGCTCAGTCGATGGGTCATAACGTAGTAATTGCAGATACCACCAATCTACAAGCGGTGGGCACAGATGGCATGTCTGCTGGCATGGATAATAATTACGTTAAGCCTAACGATAACCGCGTGTATGCCTTTACAGAAGTCATTGGTGGTGGAGAGAGTACATCTGTCACCTTTAGCACCGAGAAGATGACTGCGGGGGGGGATTATTCGTTCTTCTGCTCTTTCCCTGGTCACTGGGCAATCATGCAGGGAAAATTCGAATTTAAGTAAACTTAGTGAATAAGGGAAGCCTATTAGTATTGGCTTCCCTTTTGACTTACAAAAAACAGCGTGACGCTCATCCATGCCTACAAACTTATTTATTGAGCCTGTTTTCTATTTATATGGATGACAATAGTTACTCTTGTTGTTCCAGCAAAATGTCTGCTAGAGGTTGTGGTCGTGCAAAGAAATAACCTTGTACTTTATCGACACCACATTTTTTACGAAGTCATATTCACTCTTAGTTTCCACCCCTTCAGCAATAACTTCACAGTGAGTAATATGACCGAGTTTCACCACCAACTGATAGAGGTTTTGGCCCTTTTGATCATTTACACCTCTTAATAGAGACCGATCAAGTTTGATTTTATCAAATGGGTACTTAAGCAAGTGTGGGAATGACGCATAACCAGTACCAAAATCATCCATCGCAATTCGAATACCTTTCGCTTGCAGTGCTTCCATTGTTTTGATCAAAAAAACCTTATTACTCAGAATTGCCTCTTCCGTAATTTCAATCTCTAACCATTCTGGAGAAACATTGTAGTACTCTAACCTTGCAAAAAGATGCTCAACAAATTCCGCTTTTTCAATAGTCGCTACCGAAATATTAATCGCAACACGACATGCTTTGGATAGCGTCATCTTTTGCATATCTGCCAATACCTTCTCAATCACTAACTTATCCAGCAAAGGCATCGAATTCAACATTTGGAAATCACTTACAAACGTGGGTGGGCACAACTGACCATCTCTATCAACGTATCTCAGTAAAGCCTCGTAAGAATAGACATTATCATATTGAGTTGATTGCAGCTTTTGATAAAACATCACTAGCTCCCCCTCACTCATGATCATATTCAAACGTTTTTGTGCCATCGACTTACTCAGACTCGTATCGTTTGAATCTTTAACACTCCTCAGCAAAGTGTTAAATACCGAACGTTCAATGCTTGAGTATGCGTTACTAGAACGAAACTGAGCAACATATTTCCCTGCAAAAGCCGAATAAAATGGTTGATAAATAAAGATACCAACCACAATGATGACTAACTGAAGTATAGAGCCCTCAATTCTGTCTCCCAATGCTAAATAACCACTGTATAGCGGAGGGGTCATCCAGTTAACAATGTTCTCAACGGGTGATACCACCCCTGTAGAAATACAAACATAAGTGATGACAAAGCTCACTAAAGGCACTAATACGAATGGCACAATCAATAAGGGATTAAAAATGATTGGCAAGCCAAAAAGCAGTACTTCATTGATGTTGAAGATGACCAGTGGCATCGCTGTCAACGCCAATATGACATGATGGCGTTCTCTGGCAAACAACAATACACAAAGCAACAAACTGATGCTGTTTCCTGATCCCCCCATCGACATAAATGCATCATAGAAACCTTGGCTAATCACGTTTAGTGAGGCATCTCCAGCTTGCCAAGCTGCCATATTTGCTTCAGTCGCTGCATATATCTGCTGTTTGGTGGTAAATAGCATGTTGTGACCATTAATACCGATAGCACCGAGAATACCCAGTATCATCTGATAGATCAGCCCACCTTCAAGGGTCAATGGATCCGCGCCAATATCACGGATAACCCCTCTCAAGATCGCTATCAAAACAGCTGCAATATGTGATAAGGCCAGTGCGACTAATACAAAAGTAAAAAAATGCACAACATGTTTGATAAGGCGAGATGAAAAATCTAACGCTTGTGGCTCTAATAAACGTATCTTGAATATACTGCAATAGACATATGTCATCACCGTACTAAGCAATGCCAGTAAAGGGTTATTTGGCAACATGTAAGTCGTAGACAAGCTTCCATTCTCTATCGAGGCTAGATAGAACATGATCATTGAATAAATAATGAAAACGGCGCTAGATACATTTGTCTTATGTGACAGGTAATAACCCGCAACGACGCAGAATGCTGTTGGATATAAATTGATTAAGATGTCTGATACATGAAACAGCATCCGTGATAATTCAGAAAACTCAGACAAGCGAAAAGCGTGGCCTAAAAAGATCGCCAATGCATTCGATAAAGTCAGCGGCAGCAACAACAGTGCAATCGAAGCCAAATCCGTTAAATAGGATTTAGACCCCGAACGCCACGAATCTGTCATCGCTAATACGCGATGAAACAAACCAGAATTAAATGTTAAACCAATTTTCATGGATAGTCTTATCGTTAAAAGTGAGCTAAACCGTTAATTAAACAGCCATAATTACAACCGCCACTGCAAGCTAAATGGCTGGTTTTACCGCCTTTCTTGAATTTTTGTGGAGTATTCAGGTGCTGAATGCTGGTGGGACAAGATAATAAAGACTATCGCACAAGAAGTGATTGCAGGCGTAATTTAACTGTTATATGCGTCTTGAACCATTAAGGTTATTTATCTTAACGACAATGTATTAATTTTATGATTAAGAAAGCTAACGTTTAATGCTCATTTCCTGATGGAAAACGCTGTTCGTACAACTCCATAAAGTCTTGACGAATCAAGTGTTCGAGGTGGTTTGCTTTGTCAGTTGGGCAGAAAATCATAATATGCACGATTTGTTCGCCATTGATATTGCTAGAAATATGAATATGTGGCTCTGCCCCTGGTAGGTCGACACCCGCGTGTTTCTCTATCATTGCATTGTAACGGTGAGCAACGTCAGAAAAGTAACTGCAATGTTCATCAATCTTATTGGTCAGCAATGGTAAGATTGGATATAAATTTACAAAGTCTCTAACCACGATAAAAAAGTTATGATAAACGTAGCGTTTCATAAAATTGAGATTTTTTACTGGGTATATAAAAAACATACTATTCGGCAATGTTGCCGTTTTACCCGTGTAATGATATTGACCATGGTATAGATCAATTTCTTGAATCACTGTCGCCATCATATTGTGTTCAATCACTTCTCCACACAACTTGCCTACTTCAATCCAATCTCCAATACGAAATGAACGAGAACTTGCACGTTGAATCGATCCGGTAAAGCAAAGAATGATCTCTTTCGAAGCAACAACAATCGCAACAGCAATCGCAGTGACACTAAGGGCAAATTCGCTGATCTCAGATTTCCAAAGAATAAACAAAATGATCAACGTAATAGCAAAGGTGCCGTTTTTGGTCCTCGACATCCAGCTGCGTTGTTTTTCTGTAATGAAGGCATCATCGCCACGGATTTGCGACAAAATCAAGCGACGCAAAATCATAACGACGAACAGAATTAATGCAGTGAAAACGATTTTGTGAGTAAGAAGAAAATCGACGACTAACTGCACTTTCTCCATTTCCCGGCTCCCTATTTAGTTTGAGTAGATAGATCCTTTAGGTTAGAAGCTAACCCTCGCCAGAACAACCTTATCAAATTATTCAGTCGGTTGCCCCAGTTCGCTCTGTTTAAATACGATAAACGCACGGCGGTTTAACGCATAGGCTTCTAGAGACTCTTCGTTGAACAGGTTAAAGTTCACCAAAGACATTTATCTCCCACACGAACTGCGATGGGTCGATTTATGTTTTGAGTTACGCCATCACAGTTTGTGCACGTCGATCCGCTAGTTACTCATGGCTTTGTTTCCAAATTCGAGTTAAAACGCGCCTAACATGTCTAATTATTAGGTAATCACCTTCGTTCCGACATACCTAGCCCTGTGAGCTTGTTTAACGCTTTTATCATAGCGTAAGTCTCACTAACCTGAGCATTGTATTTTCTTAAGCTTAATGTACCGCCGAGCCGTTTTTTAACACGGAACATCGCCGTCTCGGAGAGCGAACGTTTATGGTAGCCGTACATCTTTTTCCAATGCTTATTTTAACCATATAGCTTCTGACGGCCGACCGCTAGATTGCGGAGATGACCCCGTACCCAGAAGGCTGCGCCTTCCCTGCGAGGAATGATCGGGACAGCTTGTTTGATGCTAATCGCTTCTTAGCACAACCTTATGTTATAAGCACCATCACCAGATATCTCAATGATTCTTAGGCGCATCTGTTTAAGCAAATTTGGAAGCGCTTCAGCGTCGCTCACATTTAATAAACTCAACTCAGCAATAGATACATAGCAATCCTGCATTGAATCATGTACAAATGATGCCCCACCTTTGCGCTTCCAAACTCACATCGCTTTGATACCAACTCGTTGTCGCTGGCGTACACCAATGTCAGTGATTTGTACCTATCTCTGGAAAAGTACCCTCTGGCAGTTGAACTAGCCAAACTCGGCGCGAAAGCATCGAATAAAGTTCGTAATTCAGTGAATGAAACCATCTGTCTATTGAATGTGGGAATGGGATTAGGGCAACTCGGTGATTCAGATTCTACCCTGTAACATTGCCACCAACCACTAGCCATTGCTAGAACGATTTCGGACAGACGCATAGAAGCAATAACAACATCATCACGTTTATCTGTTTGAACAACTGGCTATTTCATTGGAAAATTTTGTCCAGAGAAAGCACCTACAGTATGCTAATGCCCAGCTAGATAAGCTATCGAAAACAGCCCCCTGACAGGACTCTATAACCGATATCAATTAGGCAATATCGCACCTACGTTGATTAAAACGCGCTACATCTAAGCAGAAACGCTTGGCGATTGCCATTATTGATATTGATTACTATTAAGGATTCAACGACTACTATGGGCATCAACAAGGGGATATCGCGCTCACATCCGTAGCGAAGGTACTTCAAGGTGTTTTCAATAATGCAGGTGAGTACCTACGCATTAGCGCGAATCGATCTTCACAGCAGATCGAATCTAAACTGATTCTGCTTCAAAAACGAATCGAACAAATGAATATGATCAAGCCCTCATCGATATGCTCAGAGCGATTAACCTTGTCAATGGGGGTTGCAAACTTTACTCAATTTTCATCGCTCAAGCCAAGCTTTGAATACTTGTTTAATGTCGCAGACAAAGAACTCTATCGGGAAAAATAGCTCATCAGACATGATTTTAGCATTGTCACTCGAGTATTAACTCCTGAAGAAGGTGGCTTAATCCAATAAGCTGTCTTGATAGATCATTTTCTTACTCATTCCGTCATCAACAATAAGGTTGTGACCATTAACAAAATCGTTGTCTGGATGAGTAAGGAACAAACACGCATTAACAACATCTTTTGTTTTTCTGTCTTCATTGTTTCTCATCGTTTTGCCTAAAAAGCCAATATTTGGGGTGTATGTATTCCCCAGTCTCTTGAAGGTACTTGGGATAACACGATATGAGAACACTTTTGCTTTTCACAAAACGTGATATGCGCACAAGAAATCATCCCAACGTTCACTTTAGTCATCGCAATTAGGTAGGTGTTAGAAAGGTTCCTACATAGGTACAGGTGAGACCAAAACATGGCATCAAGCAAGCATATGACACTAAGCCCAAACGGGGAATATACAGAAAACAACTAAATACAAATCAACAGGCCCTAGTTCTTTTCAAAAACGTTGAAGCCATCCATTAACCTGTCATCGATAAGTCTGAAACATTTTCCTTCGCCCAAATCAGGGCTTGAACTCTATTTTTTACATCTATTTTTTTGAAAATATTGTGCAAGTGAGTCTTTACCGTATTTTCACTGACAAATAATTGCTTCGCTATTTGTTGATTTGATGCCCCCATCGAAAGAAAATCGATAATTTGCTGTTCACGTTTGGTCAATACGGTAGGTGTATTTTTATTGATAGGTCGACTATGACGACGCAAATGTGCGATATATTGCTGAGAAAATTCGCGACTAAACCACATGTCGCCCTGTAGAATTCGACCAATACCTTTTTGCAAGGTGCCTATATCATCGGACGTATAGAAAATCCCCGCCAACGTTTGCCAAATAAACAGTTCTTCGACCGACAAAGTTTTGTCACAATTGATCAAAACTTCTATCGTCTCTTTGAAAGCCGCATCTTTGAAGTTGATGTAGCGAGAGAACACATCCTCAGTGACAACGGTATAATCAAAAATGATGGTGGAAATGGTTTCTGTAAGGACAGGAGGGGTTGAGAGCTTTTCTGGTGTAATCAAAATAACATGAATACTAAGCTTCGTTTCCAAGACGTCCTTTAACAAAGATGACTGCAAACTATCTTCAGTGACTAAAATTACGTTCCTTATTCTCTTATCGTCCATCCTATTCACTGCACCCACGTTATTTTCCTTAAGATATTCAATAGGTTTAATTACCAACGTGATAAAGTCAAGTATGAAAATAGTAGTACCAATATGTAAATGATTGATATCTCAATAATTGGACAGTATAAGAGAATTAATAAGCTGATTAAAAAAGGGAGTAATAAACTCCCTTTTGATTAATGTACTGGTACTGAATTTTTCTGGTTGAACTTGCCAAAGTATTGTTCAAGAACCTCAGGAGTGAGCTTTCCTTCCGCTTCGAGCCTTTTCAGTTCAGCTGCGATTTCTTTTTGCTCTTCTAGAGAAGGTAGTTTTATTTCCGGCTCCTGAGCAGCCTCTTGAGAAATTTGTTCTAGTTCTTTTTCGAAGTCATTCATAGTACTTACCTAAATATATAGTCGTGAAACTTGCAAACTAGGTCTATTCTATCCAACTCTACAGCTTGAAGCTACCAACCATCGTATCCAAGCGAAAGGAAAGCGCCTGTAAACCTCTACTTGCGTCTGCAAGTTCCTCTGCGGTTGCCGTTGCGAGTTGAGTATTTCGGTCAGAAATGTCTGCAGCTGACGAGTACTTCTACCGCTTAATCGTTTAAATCCACACCTTAAGATGTGATCACTTTACCCGCTTCCATCGCCGTCACCGCATCTTGTACGTCACTTTGTAGTTGGTTGAACAAGGACAGCAAAAGTAAGACCAAGTACAACCTTTTGTTTAATACTCAGAGAATTGGATTTCAACATATCTGGACCTTTGAAAGAATCACTCATTACCCCCCCCCAAAAAAAAAATTTAAACTAGGGCATGTTTGCATGACACCTGTGCCACCTAGCTTGTATCAGCCCAGGCCTAAATATCTCATGCAAAGTCTCATATTTTATGTAAATCGAAATGTAACACCCTGAATCTGTGTTTTTTAGATTTCTACAATGCTTGCAATCCGCACTTACGCCCCAATATTGCAAAAAATAAATTACGCAAACGCTAAGGGAACTTTCCCCACTTAGCAGTGACCAATATTCACAGTAAAAATCCTATGGATATCCGAGAGTCCAAAAAATGCACAAAACAAACTTCGAAACTCTTCAGCGCTACTTAGAGTCTCAGATCATTGGTCAGCATGATCTCGTTAAACAGCTCCTTATTGCTCTACTTGCCGATGGGCATATCTTGGTTGAAGGTCCTCCAGGCTTGGCTAAGACCCGTGCGGTGAAGTCTCTATCGGATTGCGTAGAAGGTGATTTCCACCGTATCCAATTCACACCCGACTTACTGCCAGCGGACTTAACCGGCACTGATATCTTCCGTCCAGAAACCGGCGAATTTACCTTCCAGTTAGGTCCAATTTTCAACTCACTGATCCTTGCCGATGAAATCAACCGTGCGCCTGCTAAAGTGCAAGCTGCAATGCTTGAAGCAATGGCTGAGAAGCAAGTGACGGCGGGAAGAAACACCTATGCGCTACCAGAGCTATTTTTGGTAATGGCGACACAAAACCCGATTGAACAAGAAGGTACTTACCCGCTTCCAGAAGCACAGCTCGACCGTTTCTTGTTGCACCTTAATGTAGATTACCCAGATGCAGAGCATGAACTGGCGATCCTACGCATCAACCGTGGTGAGGCAAAAGGCGAAGCGACGATTGAACGCCCAAGTTTGAGCCAAGAAGACATCTTCACTGCGCGCAAAGAAGTGCTCAATATTCACATGGCAGACGCGATTGAGCAATATATCGTACGTCTCGTGATGGCAACTCGTCAGCCAACGGAATACGACCATGAGTTAGCGCAATGGCTAGCCATGGGTGTCAGCCCACGTGCCACTATTGCCCTTGACCGCTGCGCTCGAGCACACGCATGGTTAGCGGGCCGTGACTTTGTCTCTCCAGAAGATGTTCAAGCCATGGCTTACCCTGTGCTACGCCACCGTCTACTGCTTAGCTACCATGCCCAAGCAGAAGGCATCATAGCAAATCAGATTATCGACAAGCTTCTTAATCTTGTAGGTAGCGCATAACGTAGGTAGGTGACATGTCTGCATCATATGCATTGCCACCTCATGCGAATGGGGTGACATTAACCCTTGAAGAGCTACTTCAATATCGCACTCAATCGGTTCGCTGGCTGCCACCAGCACAGAGTATTTGGTCGCAAATGAGCGGTAACCATACCAGCCGTCAAAAAGGTCGTGGTATGGACTTTATGGAAGTACGCCAATACCAAGCGGGTGATGATATTCGCAGCATCGACTGGCGAGTCACGGCTCGAACGGGTAAAGCGCATACCAAGCTGTTCTCAGAAGACAAAGAGCAAGCGGTTATTTTATACATAGACCTCAGCCCAAGTCTTCACTTCGGCTCACAGTATGTTCTTAAGTCGGTCCAACTGGCACACTTCGCTAGCGTCTTGATTTGGCTGACGTTAGCCAAGAAAGATCGCATTGGCGCGGTGATTGATGATGGTTCCCAGTGTATTGAGTTCCGCCCTTCTTCTCTACAAAAGCAAGGGCTGAGAATTCTTGACGCGATAGTGAATAGTCACAATCAATTGCTTACGAGTCAACAAGCTGACAGCACACGCACGCTGCCTTACATGAGCGCAATTGAAACGCTGCACAACCTTACGCCGAAAGGCAGTGAGCTCATTTTACTCAGCGACTTTGCACAAGTGGAAGAGAAAGAGCTGGTTCAACTGCGTCGATTAAAGCAACACAACAGCGTTCGTGCCGTGCAATTTTATGATCCTTTAGAGCGAGGTGAAACCGACTTCCGAGGCCAAGCGAAAGCATCTGATGGTCATCGAAGTCAGTGGTTTAACTTCGGTTCAAAGGGACAGCGCCAGGCGTTGGAATCTCACTTTGTTAAACATCAGCAAGCCATCAAACAGCAGTGTCATTCGATGGCGATTCCATTTAACAGTCTGTCGAGCGGATTACCTCTGGTTCAACAGTTAAGCTAACGAAAGCAACAACATACAAATCCTTCAAGCAGTAGTAATAATAATGACAACGAATAATCAAAGCCTAAACCTTGAACCTTTAATCCTACCGAATGCACCAGATTGGTTCCCACTTGCTTGGGGTTGGTGGGCAGCTCTGGGTTGTGTAATTTTTACCATCTTGATTGTTGTACTTTACTTAAGATGGCATTCAAAGCGTCTTGTTGCCAAGAAGACCGCATTGAAACTGTTGACCAATCCGATCACACCACACACACCGTCTTCTGCATTAGAGGTGCTTCGTCAAGCGGCTTTGAGTTACTTCCCTCGTGAAGAAATCGCGCCATTAACAGGCTCTGCTTGGTACGAGTTTCTTGATAGCTGCACCAAAGAGACTCGATTCGTCGATAAACAACAACAGTGGCAAGCGGCGCTGTATCAAAAATCCGGTCAAGAGCAACATCAAGATCTGATTGAGGATTGTGCTTTCTGGATTGCAACCGCATTGCCACCGAAGAAAAAAGGCAAAAACTCGTGACTGAGGCAACTCTCGTTTCGAGCCTCTCTCAGTGGTTGAATATTGAGTTTGTCTGGTGGTGGGCATTACTGTTACTGCCCCTACCTTGGCTGATTTATAAGTTCTTCCCTGAAGAGACTCAGCAAGCTGAAATTAAGCTGGCGTACTTGCCAGACAACAAACACAACAACAAACCAAAACAGATAGTGCAAAAAGTCCTGTCTGTTGGTGTGTGGACTCTGTTGGTTGTCGCTTGTGCTCGCCCAGTTTGGTATGGCGATCCGGTTGAGTTCCAACCGAAATACCGCGATATGATGTTAGTGGTCGACTTATCTGGTTCCATGCAGAAAGAAGACATGAACGACAATGGTGAATACATAGACCGTCTAACCGCTGTCAAAAGAGTCTTATCTGACTTCGTAGAAAAACGCCAAGGTGACCGCTTAGGTGTGGTGCTATTTGGTGATCACGCTTATCTACAAACGCCGCTAACCGCTGACCGTAAAACCGTGATGCAACAGATCAATCAAACCGTCATTGGCTTGGTTGGTCAGCGCACTGCGATTGGTGATGGTATCGGCTTAGGCACTAAAACCTTTGTAGACAGTGACGCACCACAACGTGTGATGATCTTGCTCAGTGATGGCAGCAATACTGCTGGTGTACTTGATCCGCTTGAAGCCGCTGAAATCGCTAAAAAATACAACGCAACCATCTACACCGTAGGTGTGGGCGCTGGTGAAATGATGGTCAAAGACTTCTTTATGACGCGCAAAGTCAATACCGCCTCAGACCTTGATGAGCAAACGCTGACCAAGATTGCAGAGATGACAGGTGGTAAATACTTCCGAGCGCGTGATGCCAAAGAACTTGAAACGATCTACGACACCATTAACCAGCTAGAGCCCGTTTCTACTGACACCCAAACTTGGCGTCCTCAGTCGGAATGGTTCCCTTACCCATTGGGCGCTGCACTGGTACTTTCCGTGTTCCTGTTTGTTCTGAGGAGAAAACATGGCTGAGTTTACTTTCTTAACCCCTTATTGGTTGTTGGGTTTGCTCGTCATTCCCGTTGTCCTTGCTGTTAACAGCCAATACAGAACCAAAAAGTCATCGTTGATTGCGCCTCATTTGGCAAAAATGCTTGGCTATTCAGTGAAAACTAAGCACTACTTCGCCATTTGGGGAATAGCATGGGCAATCGCTTGTATCGCTTTAGCAGGCCCAAGTTGGCAATCCAACACACGACCGAGCTTTGAACTAAACCAAAACCGAGTGTTAGTGCTGGATATGTCGCGCTCTATGTACGCAACGGATGTGAAACCAAATCGCCTGTCACAAACGCGTTATAAAGCGTTGGATTTATTGCCGAAATGGAAAGAAGGCTCAACAGGCTTGGTTGCGTACGCCGGTGATGCTTATACGCTTAGTCCGCTTACGACAGATTCCAGCACACTCGCTGGCATCATCGAAAACTTGTCTCCTGAGTTAATGCCTTATCAAGGTTCCAACTTACCATCAGCGATTGAAACCGCGCTTGGCCAGTTTACTCAGGCGGGCGTAAATCAAGGTGACATCGTCGTGCTGGCAGATGATTTGGATGACTCCGAATTATCTCGCTCATTAGCGTTATTAAACGGTAAAAACATTCGAGTATCAGTACTCGCTATCGGCACATCAACTGGCGCACCAATTGCTCTTCCGGATGGTTCTTTAATGAAGAGTCGACAAGGCAACACTGTGGTAGCGAAAACTAATCTGAAAAACTTACAGAAGCTAGCTAAAGAGACCGGCGGATTATTTGTGCCAATTCAACACAATAACCGTGACGTTGAGAACATTGCCGAGTTTACCAACAACGCGAGCAACAACCTTGCCGCCAAGCAAAGTGAATACGTGAAAACCGACTCTCGCTTGAACGGCGGTTTCTGGTTGCTACCTCTGCTCTTGTTCCCCACAGCCCTACTCTTCCGTCGAGGCATGATTTGGCTGCTGGTTGCGACGGTGTTACCGATGAGTTGGACGCCGAAAGCAGAAGCGAATGCGTTCTTGAATCAAAACCAACAAGGTGAGCAGCTTTATCAACAAGGTGAGTACGAAAAAGCCCAAAGAACCTTTACTGATCCTAATTGGAAAGGTGCAGCAAGTTACCAAGCTGGAGATTACGAAAGTGCGATAGAAGCATTCTCCAATAATCCAAGCCTTGATGGCCGCTACAACTTGGCAAACGCACTTGCTAAGAACGGACAACTTGAGGATGCAGCAGAGCTCTACAAGAACGTGATTCAAGAGAAACCAGACTTTGAAGCTGCGAAAAAGAACTTGTCGGTTGTAGAGGAGAAACTGAAGCAACAGCAGCAACAGCAGCAACAGCAGCAACAGCAGCAACAGCAGCAACAGCAGCAACAGCAGCAACAGCAGCAACAAAAGTCTCAAAATGACGCTAAAAAAGAGCAAGGACAGCAGTCACAAAACCAGAAAAAACTTGAAAATAAACAAGAAAAGCAAAACGCTGAGCAACAAAAAGAGACACAAGGCGAACCAACGCAGGCACAAGCTCAGCCAGGGGAAATGCATCAAGATGATCCCGAGTTTCGCCGCTTAGAAGCGGTAGAAAGTGCACGTGACCCTAGCTTCTTGATTCGAGCTCAAATGCAGCTTCAAGCGCAACAAAAACAACGCCCACAACAATCTAATAAGGAGTGGTAAGTCCATGATGAAAAAAGGCGCAAAACTGGTCTTTGTTCTAATGGCCAGCCTACTGACTAGCTTTTCGGTTTTCGCACAAAGCCTTCAAGCCAGTGTAAACAAAACTCAGGTGGCGAAGAACGAAGTGATCAATTTAAGGATCATGGCTGACACAGAACTAGGCTCTGGTGCGATTGATTTCAATGTCTTGAAGAAAGATTTCTTTTTAGGACAGCCTCGTTACGGCCGCTCAAGCAATAACATCAATGGCCACACATCGGTTCAAACGGAATGGAGCATCTCTATCGCACCAATGAAAGAGGGGGTGGTGACGATCCCAAGCTTTACCGTGGATGGCATGAAGACAGATCCAATTAAGTTACGTGTCACCAAGAATCAAGCCGAGCCGAACTTAAACGATTTATTTAACTTTGATATGAGCGTGGACAATCACACCTTGTATCCTCAACAATCAGCAACGCTTCGCATGCAGTTGGTGATTAAAGTGGATCCTCGCCGCTTAGATAACCCCCAAATTGTGCCACCAAGCATCGATGGTATGAAACTAGAGCCTACGAGCGACATGAAACAAGGTCAACGCGTGATTGATGGTCTTGAAGTCACTATCGTTGAACAAGCGTTCCGTATTACTGCAGAACAACCAGGCACCTACATGCTTAATGGTCCGAAACTGACAGGCTCTTACTTCTATGGTGACAGCCTAACGGGTTCAACCCAGATAATGCCGATCAATACCAAAGCAGAACAAATGCCTATTACCGTAAAGCCTATTCCTAAGGATTTTAAAGGTAACTGGCTACCAGCCTCTGCACTGGAAATGACACAAAGCTGGCAAGGTGAGCAAGGCAATCCATTGTCAGAAAATGCCGTCAGCACGGTAAAGCAAGGATCTTCGATTACTCGCACAATTCGTATCCGTGCTCGCGGTACGCAAGCAGAATATCTACCTCGTGCCGGTATTGTCTACCCTAGTACGATACGTGTTTATTCAGAACAGCCGCAGTTCGAAACCGCTCGCGACGGTACGGTGACTATGACGGTTAAACAAGTATTGATTCCAACTGAACCGGGAGAACTCACGCTACCTAGCTATACAGTTAACTGGTGGGACAGTAACCGAGACCAAACAAGACAAGCCGACATTTCGGCGCTAAAACTCAATGTCGAGAAAAGTGACAGTGGCTTAATTACGCTGCCAGAAAGCGCGTTACCAGCACAGCCGGCAACCACCTCTGAGCAAGCGACTCAAAGTGGTGTTGAATCTATATGGCAAACACTGTCCTTCGTATTTGGCGTGCTGTGGCTTGTCTCTTCGGCGATTGCATTGAGACTATGGAAGACACGTGCCGAACCACGCGTTGAGAAAACTACGAATACGAACAACAGTTCCTCGCTTCAAGAGCTAGAGTACATCATTAAACAAGGTGACTGTGCTAAGATTGAAAGAGCGGTTAATGACTACTTAAACACTCACCACTTCAACAATGATTCTGAAGCAGTGAAAGCAGTAAAAGAAGAACTGAACCTGATGAACCAATCTCGCTTTAGTGCAACTCAACAGGAGTGGATGGCAAATAATCTGATCGCCAAGATCAAACAACTGGCCAAAGAGAAGAAAAGCAAACCTAGCCACCAGCTAGAAAAGTTATAGTGATTACCAAAAAAGCCCCTCACTAGGAGGGGCAAGAGTACCATCGCTTATAGTTATTTGTGTATATGCCAGTAAATGTGTTGATTAACCGAAATCACCGTTTACATAGCCTTGGGTACGATCATCTTTCGGACTATTGAAGATCACTTGTGTGTCATTGTGTTCAACCAATTCTCCCATTAGGAAGAACGCAGTGCGGTCAGAAATTCGACGAGCCTGCTGCATAGAGTGCGTGACAATAACAATGGTGTAATTCTTCTTTAGTTCTTCCATCAGCACTTCAATTTTGTGCGTTGCTATCGGATCAAGCGCTGACGTTGGCTCGTCCATCAGAATCACATCTGGCTCCATCGCAATGGTACGTGCGATGCACAGACGTTGCTGTTGACCACCTGATAGGCCAAATGCGTGTGACTTAAGACGGTCTTTTACTTCGTCCCAAAGTGCTGCACCGCGCAGTGAGCCCTCAACCACTTCATCAATGTGTTTCTTATCTTTGATGCCTTGAGCACGCAGACCGTAAGCCACGTTCTCATAAATACTCATTGGGAACGGATTTGGCTTTTGGAATACCATACCCACCTTGATGCGAAGGTCAGCAACGTCGATGTTGCCGTAAATGTCTTCACCGTCCATTGACAGCTTACCAGTGATTTTTACGCCTTCGATAAGGTCATTCATGCGGTTCAAACAACGTAGTAGTGTTGATTTACCGCAACCAGATGGGCCGATCAGAGCCGTAACCTGACGGACTGGGATTGGCAGGTTGATTGATTTCAGTGCTTGGTTGTTACCGTAAAACAGATCTAGATTTTCAATATCAAACTTGTTCATTTTCTTAATCTCTTAAATCTTGAATTCGTGTCTTTTAACGTGCGTTCTTAATTCGTTTCGTTAGTAAGTTGCGGTGTTAAAACGTCTGGCAATCAATTTTGTTAACATGTTGATCAGTAGAACAACAACAATCAGAACTGTCGCGGTACCGTAAGCCTGATTCCACTCTTCAATGGTAAACAGTTCGGTAGTCAGTTTGTATAAGTGCACGGTTAGCGTACGACCAGAATCCAATAGCGAATCCGGAATACGTGCAACCATACCTGCTGTCAGAAATACTGGAGCAGACTCACCAATGACACGACCAATACTTAGAATGATCGAGGTTAAGATACCTGGCATTGCGCTCGGAAGAATCAAACGCCAGATAGTGTAAATCTTAGATGCACCTAGGCCGTATGAGCCTTCACGGTACGTTTGTGGTACTGCCATCAACGCTTCTTCCGTGGTACGGATGATAACTGGCAGGATTAGGATACTTAGCGTCAGTGCCCCCGATAGAATCGAGAAGCCAAGGCCAAGAATCGCCACGAAGAACGTCATACCGAACAGGCCGAAGATGATCGACGGAATACCCGCCAATGACTCAGTGCAGAATCGGATGATTTTCACCAAACGACTGCCCACTTTTGCGTATTCGGTCAAGTAGATTGCCGTCATGATACCGAGTGGTGCTGCCACTGCGATAGATGCGACAACCATGTAAATGGTCGCCACAATCATTGGGAAGATACCGTGCTCTTCACCTGTGCGCGTGTAGTTATCAGTAATAAAGCTCCAATCTACGTGTTGTAGACCGTTTGATAGGATGTACCAGATAATCCAGAACAAGAAACCTACCGTCAGTGCCGCCGAGATCCAGACAAATGCGTTAAAGACATTATCTTTGAACTGACGTGCTTTTTTCAGTTTTGCGCGATCCATAATAGTCACCTTTAACGAGCGATTACTTCGCTTTTTCTCGGTTTAGGTAAAGTAGTACAGCGTTCAACGACATGATGAAGACCAGAAGTACCACACCTGTAGCGTAAAGTGCGCTCGCGTGAACACCACTTGCGTAAGACATTTCAATTGCGATGTTTGCGGTTAGCGTACGTGCCGAATCAAGGATGCCTTCTGGCATTGCTGGCGCGTTACCCATTACCATAATGATCGCCATGGTCTCACCCAACGCACGGCCAATACCCAGAATCACACCTGTCATGATGCCTGAGCGAGCCGCTGGAACGAGCAATTTAAAGATGGTGTAAATTTTCGATGCGCCCAGTGCCAAAGAACCTTCTTTATAAGTACGAGGAACCGCACGGATAGACGTTTCAGATACCGTAATTACCGTTGGTAGAATCATCACACCAAGTACAATGATACCAGCCAGGATAGTGTTACCTGCTGGTACATCAAATACGTTCTGAATCAATGGAACGATAATAACCAGGCCGAAGAAACCGTATACCACTGAAGGAATACCTGCGAGTAGCTCAACCGCTGGGCGGATGATGTCAGCTAAACGCTTTGGTGCGATTTCTGCGATGAAGATAGCGGTCAAGACACCAACGGGAACACCCACTAGAACAGCACCTGCTGTCGATACGATAGAAGCAACAATCATAGTTGCAACACCGTACAGTGCTGGTGGTAACCAGTTTTGGCCTAGAACGATGCCCGAGATGCCGGCTTCTTGGAATGCAGGAATACTCTCTCGAACGATGAAGTATGCGATAACTGCTAATGATACGATGCCGATTACAGCACTCGTTAGGAACAAGCCGTGGAAGATGCGCTCTTTCCAGTCAACGCGTCGTTTTTCGCGTAGGCCTGGCTTGCTGATCGCTTTAGCGTCAGTACTCATAAGCTTTTCACTATTTGTTGCGATGGTCATAAAAATCTCACGGTTCTTAGCAATGCGTCGAACACAATGGATAGAAAAGGCTCAGCCCGAAACGTTGGGCTGAGCAAAATTAGAATCCCCATAGGATTAGTTAACTGAGATATAACCTTTTTGGTCAACAAGCGCTTGCGCTTCGTCAGTTAGCATCCAGTCTAGGAATTTTTGAGTTTCAGCAGATGGCTTGCCTTCTTTGTAAAGAACAAGGAATGGACGAGCAACTTTGTATGAACCATTCTTCACGTTGTCTACCGATGCTTCGATACCATCAATTGGAAGTGCGTTTACAGACGCATCAACGGTACCAAGAGAGATGTAACCGATTGCGTACGGGTTAGAAGCAACCATTGTCTTCAGTGCACCATTACCGTTAGCAACTTGAGCGCGTTGAGAGATGGCAGAAACTTTCTTACCAGAAATCTTCATTTTTAGAGACATGATGTCTTCGAATGCGCCACGAGTACCAGAAGCCGTGTCACGAGTGATTGCAACGATTGGCTTGTCTGCACCACCAACGTCTTTCCAGTTTGTTACTTCACCTTTGTAGATCGCAGTAACTTGCTCAGCTGTTAGGCCAGATAGTTTGTTTTTTGGGTTAACAACCACTGCGATCCCATCTAGAGCAACGGTCTCTTCTTTCAGAGTAGGCTCTTTCTCAGAGTCCTTCAGGTTACGAGAAGACATACCTAGGTCAGCAGAGCCATTCTTTGCAGCTTTAACACCCGCAGATGAGCCAGGGCCTTGAACTTCGATAAATACGTTCGGGTTTGTCTTCATGTATGTTTCAGAGAAAACTTCCATCAGTGGAGTTACGCTGCTAGAACCCACAGCAGAGATAGTTTCTTTAGCAGAAACAGGAGTCACTGCCATTGCACCTAGAAGTGCGATTGCACCGATTACTGTCTTTTTCATCACAATTTCCTTTAAGTGGCTTTATTACCGTCGTGTTTCACTTGAACGATTCTCACTTTAGAACCCCAATGTGACAGTTGTGTTTCACTTAATTGAAGCCTCTATGACACTTTGCCGTTTTCCTGATACAAAAAATCCGAGTGACAGCACTCGGATTTTTAATATCTATATAATATTCAGTAAAGATTAATCTTCTGAACTAGGCTCTGCTGGCTTCTTCTTAGGGATGAAGACGTTATCCCCCACAGCCACATGTTGATAGAAGCTTTTATCGCGTTTAACTGGCTTCTTCGCGACTTTCTTCGCCTGCGGACGCGCTTGCTTAACGGTCGCCTTCTTATTACGGAAATCTTTCTTAGCGGGTTTAAGACCTTTGAATTTACCTTTTAGATCTTCAAACACTGAGAAGCTCAGATCTTGCTGTAGGTATGCTTCAACACGCTTAAAGCTGTCCCAATCTTTAGGACCAACCAGAGATACGGCATCCCCTTTATTACCAGCACGACCAGTACGACCAACACGGTGAACGTACTCTTCTGTGTGCTTAGGCATATCGAAGTTAATCACGTGTGTTACCGTCGCGATATCTAGGCCACGAGAAGCCACGTCCGTTGTTACTAAGATTTTAAATACTGCGCGCTCAAACTGACTCATAATGGTGTTGCGTTGAGTCTGGTTTAGGTTACCACTTAATGCAACCGCCTTTAGTTTCTGCTCATTCAACTTTGCAGTCAGGCGTTCAGTGTCATCACGAGTTGCAGTAAATATGATAACTTGACGGTATTCCGCTTCAGAAAGCACTCGCTCCAGAATCGCTTCTTTATGATCTAAGTGATCACACAAGTAGAATCTCTGCGTGATATCTTTGTGCTCTTCGTTCGACACACCAACAGCGATACGCTTTGGCGCGTTTAACATCTCAGAAGCGATATCATTGACTTCAGCATGGTCCAAAGTCGCAGAGAACATCAGTGTCTGACGACGGCGATGCTTTGCCGCGTTATGAATGCGACGAAGTTCTGGTGCAAAGCCCAGATCCAACATACGGTCCGCTTCATCTAGGATAAGAGTTTCCAAGCCATCAAGGTGCAGTGAACGGTGTTCCAGGTGATCCGCTAAACGCCCTGGCGTTGCGACAATGAATTTCGGATAACGGCGAAGTGCTTTCACTTGGTCATTAAAGTTCTCACCGCCTAAGATCAAAGTGGCCTCGTAAGTCAAGCCCGCTAACATAGAACGAAGCTCACCGTATACCTGTTTCGCTAGCTCACGCGTTGGCGCAAGGATAACCGCTCGAGGGTCTTTGGCAGAAAACGACTTCGTCTTTAGAGACTTATGAAGCATTGGCAATACAAATGCCAAAGTCTTACCCGAACCCGTTTTAGAAGATGCCAATAGATCCTTGCCTGCAATCGCTACAGGAATTGCCTGTTTTTGAATGTCAGTCGCTTTTTTAAAATCGTAATGTTTTAGGTTCTTCAACAATCGGTTGTCTAGGCCTAGATCTTTAAATTGCAAAGTATTCTCCAATAAATCAGTAAACGTCCGAGCGTTTTTCAGTGTCGTTTCCGCTCTAACGCAGCAAAAAATAAAAGCCTGCTATAATACCGCAAATCATAAGAGTATAGATAGAGATCACACAAACTAATTCCACAAGAAAGAATAAAGTTTCCTCTAAGAAACTTTCATTTGCGTCAATATCGTCTAAATTATTGATATCAGGAACGTAGCAAAAATGACCTGCATCGAACCTGTTTAGGGGCTGTAAGACGTAGTGAATGCTAACTTTTGTCAAACTAAAGTTAGCATTCTTAGCGGGTACCCCATGAAATTCTTGGATTTTTTTGACTTTTGCTACATCATGTACTGATAGAATGTGTCCACATTAATCCCCGCTGGCACATGAAACAACACTCATTAGGCGGGACTTTCACTATAAGCAAGGAGTTCTTACATGAACAAAACGTTGATCGCAGCTGCAGCAGCTTCAGTACTTCTACTAGCTGGTTGTGCTTCTTCTGATGACGCAGCAATGGCAAATGCAGAAAAACTAGACCAACTAAGCAACCAAGTTAGCCAACTAAGCCAAGACGTTCAGTCTCTACAATCTGACGTTCAAGCAGCAGGCGGCGCAGCTATGGCAGCACAAGAAGAAGCTGCACGTGCAAATGAGCGTATCGACAACATCGCTCAGTCTTACACTAAGTAAGATTAATTACCGCGCTTTAACAGCCGTTAAGGCGCGGTAATTTCTACAGGAACCCCATTCTGAGCAGCAATCGTTGCTTTCGCTTTCACATCCGTCATACCAAACTCATCTAGCCACCAACCGAGCTCTTTCGGATACTCTAAATGCTCTTTTTCACCATTACTGCGAGTTAAAGGCTCATGCGCTTCAATAAACACGCTTCGGTCTGGCTCTAATGTTACTTTCACGGGCTGATTAATAACGCGCACTTTTTCGCCACGCTGCACTTGCTCAAATAACCACTCAATATCTTTAGGGTCCATACGAATACAGCCAGCACTGACGCGCATACCAATACCAAAATCTTTGTTAGTACCGTGAATCAGGTACTCACCATTACCATAAGCCAAACGGAGAGCAAACAAACCTAGTGGATTATCCGGCCCAGCAGGAACGACCGCAGGTAAGCTGATGCCTTTTGCTTTGTATTCAGCACGAATAGAAGCTGGGGGCGTCCAGGTTGGGTTGGGACGCTTTTGGCTGATGCTAGTGCTCATCACTGGCGTATCTCTGCCAATACGGCCAATACCCACAGGGAAAACATGCACAACATTTTCGTTTGCTGGGAAATAGTAAAGACGCAATTCAGCCAAGTTAATAACAATGCCCTTGTGAGGAACATCAGGTAGGATTAACTGAGTAGGAATAGTGAGCACATGCCCCTCTTTAGGGAGAAAAGGGTCAACACCTTTATTAGCTGCCATTAACGCAAGTATGCCAACGTCATAATACTTAGCAATATTGGCCATGGTTTCACCATGTTCAACCACATGATTTTCCATGCGACCTATCACACGAGCCCCATCATCTGGTAATTCGTACATCTTAGCGAATGATATCCCACTCACTAATGACAACGATACTGATAACAGGGTTCGTTTCGCGATACTCATTGGACGCTTCTTGCTAGGCATCTCTTTATTCCTTGGCGCTTTTGAAGAGCCGTAAGGTTATCTCTCTTTCTACCTTGTGATCAACCATTGGCTTGTGATATTCCAGTAAAGAAAAACCATGCCATTTCCAAGGGTTGTGTATGAACTTATTAGGCACAGGATTTATTTCCGGAATCCAGTGGCGAACAAAACGGCCATCGGGATCAAATTTCTCTCCCTGAGTAACAGGGTTAAAGACTCGAAAGTAAGGCTGTCCATCGCAGCCTGTCGATGCACACCATTGCCAGCCCCCATTGTTTGCTGCGAAATCCCCATCTACCAATTTGCTCATGAAGTATGCTTCTCCCCAACGCCAATCAATGTGCAAATCTTTTGTCAGGAAACTGGCGACAATCATCCGTAAGCGGTTGTGCATCCAGCCTGTAGTATTAAGTTGTCGCATTGCTGCATCAACAATTGGGTAACCAGTAGTGCCCGTTTTCCAGCGCTCAAATGCTTGCTCATCATAGGACCATTGAATTTTCTCTTCCCATGGAGTAAAGCCTTTCCCTTTCACCAACTTTGGCTCAAATACCAATAAGTGTTGGTAAAACTCGCGCCAAATGATTTCACTCAACCAAGTGGCTTTCCCTTCACTCAAATCAGGTAATGGATTCTCCGCGTATAGCCTCGCGATACATTGCCTTGGCGATAATGCGCCAATAGCAAGATAAGGAGATAATTGACTCGTACCATCGATCGCAGGGATATCTCTTTCCGCATGATAGGCATCACTGTGCTCTCGGACAAACTCTCTTAGCTGTTCAACTATATCAGTGGTTGAGGCATACCAATGCTCACTAGATTCGCGTGGATAAGAAAAAGGGACATCTGGATGATAGCGTTCGGCTTCAACCAATTGGATCGCTTCTTTAGGTAGCTCTGCCTGTGGTTCTGGTTTTGACACCATGGGCATTTGGAATTTCCTCATCCAAGCACGTTTGAATGGCGTGAATACCTTGAAGTACTCACTTTGCTTGTTTAATACCGTTGTTGGCGCATGAACACACTTATCGTGGAAAGCTTCAAACGTAATTGCTCTCTGATACAAGGCATCCATCACTTCTCTATCAAGCGCTTGCTCGTTGACTTCGTAGTGAATGTTTGCCATGACACTTTTTGCACCCAAAGATGTTGCCCATGCTTGAATCACTTCGGTCACATCGTCAAACTTCGGCACTTCTTTATATAGAAGCGGAATGTTTAGGTCGGTGAGTTCTTCAGCGAGGTGCGCCAAACGTCGTGCAATAAGATCCGCCTGCATAGGAGCCATGTGATGCTCTTGCCACTGGCTCGGAGTTGCAACATAACAAGCAACAGCAGGCTCGCCACTTTCTAACGCAGCCTGCAGTGCCATGTGGTCTAACGTTCTTAAATCACGTCGAAACCAAACCAGAATCATGTCGTCTCCTTACGAAGATTTAACTATTTTTGAGGTGAAGCTTTTCAATCACTTCAGAAAATTGAACTTGTTCAGGATTCAGAGCTTTCATCGTTCGCAGCGCATCTACTTGTTTTATTTGCAGCGCTTTGTTGGAAAAAAAGTGGAGGTATTGGTATCGATGCAGCACATCATGATCAATCAACCCCGATACATCATCCACTTTATCAATTAGCGTAATATGCAAACCTTGTTCGCAAAGCTTTGCCGCTTGAACCCAGCTCTCAGCCTCTCTAGCCTGTTCAAAACTCACCAATAGACACTTTCCTTTCGATGCGGTTTTGTTCTCAGAATCCACGACCACGGCAAGTCGGGTAATCAAACAAGTTTGGAACAAGCCCAACTGTAGTGAACGTAGCGATACTTTCACCAAGTCTAACGCTTCAAACACTGGGTTAATCAGTTGCTCGATGACTAAGTTCAATGGGTACTCTTTCAGAGCATTAGATAACAACGTTTCTGTTTTGCCACGATTTAGCTCTGACAAGGCTTTCAACATGGCTTGGACTCCTTCTAAGCGCTGGATGTCTGTCGCCACAACAATATCTGATTTTTGACCAAGCAATCCTTTCACTTTGCCGATAGCAACACCTTTGGATAACCATCCTTGTATTTCACGAATAGTATCGAGATCTTGTTGTCGGAATAAGCGGTGCCCTTTTTCTGTCCTTTTCGGTTGAACGAGGTTATAGCGCCTTTGCCAAGCACGGAGAGTGACGGGCTTAACACCCGTTAGCTCTGAAACTTCTCGAATTGCGTATAGTTTTACTTCTTGGCTACAAACCATAACGTAATCTCATCTCCTGTGGATGTGGGTCTATATACTTCTGTTTTTGTAAGTACTCATCTGGGTATGCATTAAGGTAATGTTTAATTAATGTCAGAGGGGCAAGCAGTGGCAACAAACCAGATCGATAATTGCTGATGACTTCTGCTAACTCTGCTTTCTCGCCGGCGTTCAGGGATCGCTTAAAATATCCTTGCAAATGCATCAGAACGTTGGTGTTATTCTTGCGGCTCGCGCGGTTTTGTAGCGCCTTCATCAAACCCAGACGATATTCATTGTAGAAGCCTTCGATTTCATAGTTCGCTACATCTGCCACCAATCGGCCAAGAGAACGGTACGACTCAGGATGATGCGCCATTAGCGTGAGCTTGTAACGCGAGTGAAACTCGATAATTTTGCCACGGGTTGGCTCTCCATCCATCGACTCATAAAAATCATTCAAACAGTAAACGCGAGTGATGAAGTTCTCTTTTAATACAGGATCGTTCAGGCGACCATCTTCCTCGACTGGCAACCACGGCATTTTTTCCATTAACGTTTTGGTGTACAAGCCAACGCCTTCTTTTGCCGCATTATTTTTGCTGTACACCTTTACACGTTCCATACCACAAGTCGGTGATTTAGCGCAGACAATATACCCACAAAGTTGCTCGCCTTGCAGTTCATTCACTTTATTTTCTGAATAGGCAAGCATGTTGTCTGTGTGGTCGTTGTCTGGATTTTTTGTCTCGACCAATGCAATACGTTCTTCATTACTGACCAAGCGGATAGTCGGACGCGGCACAGACATGCCTACACCAACTTCTGGACACACAGGCACGAAACTGAAGTATCCATCTAACTCTTTAGTGACGAAGTTGCTGATTTTATGGCCCGAATCGAAACGTACTCGTTCTCCAAGTACACAAGAACTGATACCGACTTTGATTGAAGATTCCATAACGAAGCGTCCTATACAAAATGTTTTGTTGTATAACTTATAGTAAGTCAATTCAAATTGTACAAGAAAATAAATTGTACAATTTAACCGTTTTACTCATTCAGACAGGATTTAGATCAGACGATTTGAAAAAAAATTTAGCGCGATATAGGGATTTTGTGCATGCAATCGACAAACTGCTCAAAAGCAAATCGATTGCCTTTTGGCTTTCAACAGATTTAGTTATTAAAAGATTATTTAGACACTAGAACCGACCATTTTGTGACTTAACACTCAAGCCCCCTTGCCCTGCGCCAATATTATGGCCTCAACGAAAACGAGCAAGTTCAACAGAATTGGTAATAGCACCTATAATTGATGCGTTTTACCTGAACAAAACTTTGGAGAGCACTTATGGCAACCCCACACATTAACGCACAATCAGGTGATTTCGCTGAAACCGTTCTAATGCCAGGCGACCCGTTGCGCGCTAAATACATCGCAGAAACGTTCCTAGAAGATGTGAAACAAGTTTGTGACGTGCGCAACATGTTCGGCTTTACTGGCACTTACAAAGGCAAAAAAGTGTCTGTAATGGGCCACGGTATGGGTATCCCATCTTGCTGTATCTACGTACACGAGCTAATCGCTGAATACGGCGTAAAAAACGTTATCCGTGTAGGTAGCTGTGGTGCAGTACGTGACGATGTTAAACTGATGGACGTTGTTATCGGCATGGGTGCATCTACAGACTCAAAAGTTAACCGTATCCGTTTCAACAACCACGACTTCGCAGCAATCGCTGACTACGGTCTTCTAGAAGAAGCAGTAAACCAAGCGCGTGCTCAAAATGTACCTGTAAAAGTTGGTAACGTATTCTCTGCAGATCTGTTCTACACACCAGAAGCTGACATCTTTGAGAAGATGGAAAAACTAGGCATCCTAGGTGTAGACATGGAAGCGGCTGGTATCTACGGCGTAGCTGCAGACCTAGGTGCGAAAGCGCTAACTATCCTAACGGTTTCTGACCACATCATCCGTGGTGAAAAACTAAGCTCAGAAGAGCGTCAAAAGTCGTTCAACGACATGATGAAAGTTGCACTAGAAACAGCAATCAACATCTAAGAAACACCTAAGTAATAAATTGCAGCCGGAGCCTGAACGGCTGCACGTATGATCCCGAGGGGGCGATTGTGTCTAACGGCGAACTGCCAAAATCGCCGCACTGGATCACACCTCTTATGATGATGTGTCACGTTTTGTTTCAGAAAAATTTACGCCATAAGCAAGTGAAGCGCCGCCCAAGCCATTGGAAAATCTGCGTGAGCGGATCGATCAAAAAAATCAGACCATGCTAGCGCGAGCGAATGTTGAAGCTCCATTGAATAACCTCTTTGTTTTTCATTACCCATCGAAAGGCGCATTAGTTCGTCCTCCGTATACGTCTTATGCCAACTATTTACACGTGATTGATATGTGCAATCCTGAGAAACGAGTCACTATTTATGTGCCTCAAGACTATTTACTTCGTTCGACCGCACTGAGTGTCTGTTTATAGAGGATTAAACAGGGCAACATCGATCTAATGTATGTAGAAGAAGATGCCAATTAGGACATGGCTGCGCCATTTGGCAAGATTGATATCGTCTACATGAGTTGGTGGCGAGATCGTTGGGCAATTTCTAGCCAAGGAAATAATCACAAAGGTATTTGTTACTTAGCCGGGGATAAAAACAAGTCTGAAGAATGGTTCAATGTTGGCACGACCCGTCACGTTCAATTCTACCAAAATCGCTTTCAGCTCCTTTTTGAGAGTTTCATCAACGAGCCACGTCGCAAATTACGACCTGCAGGTATTTTACCCCTGTTAGATATATTCAGAGCTTGGCATAATTTGTGCTGTCAAGATAAGTAAGGGCTTACCGCAGCTCAGAGGCTGAAAGTAAAGTCACGTATGCACCTCTGACGATTAAACCATTGCTGTCATGACTATCTAACACTTCTCTAATTAATATGTGGTAAATAGGTAGTGAACAATGTATATATTACGGTACTCAATACCTTATTGTGTGTGGCATTGACACCATACACAAAGTGAGATGCGCATCACATTTAGACGCCATTACCACATCGTTAGTTATGGATATCAACGTTGGACAAAAGCCAATTTCAGCTAGAGACCGAGCTCAATAAAGTTAAAGGGCAAATTAAAGCCGACCCTGAACGGGCTTTCCGTATCGCAGAACAGTGCCTTATTCGCGCTGAGCAAATCCTGTTTATTGACGGTGAAATAAAAGCACTGATCATTATGGCGCATAGCTGCTGGTGTCAAATGGATTACCGACAGGGGCTTAAACTCGTCAAAGGTGCCCATCGCAAACAGACTCATTTAGACAACGATGATCACCTGCCTGAAATTCTCCACCTGTTTGCTTTGCAGTACTGGGGACTAGCAAAATATTATTCCGCTCAGCAATATTGGATCAATGCACTAGAAAAATCCGCACTTGTTGATGATATTGAGACCCAAATTGAAGCCTTAATTGGATTAGGCAATGTCTGGCGGATCACCAATGAACATCAGCTTGCGGCTTCCACACATGAGCTTGCGGTCAAAGTCGCAAACAATGTCCGTATTGCATGGCTGGAAGGGAAAGCTCGTATACTGCTAGCATGGGATTACTATTTACTGAACAACTTCGCTGAAATGCTGACGGTCTTGGACGGTGCAACAGAAACCCTAAAAGATCATACCGATTGTACTTGGCAAGCCGAAATTTGGGATTTTAGAGGCCTAGCCTTACTTGGGTTAGGGCGACTAGATGCGGCCGAAGAAGCAACAGAAAAAGCTCACCAGCTGGCGATTGAGCAAAACCTATCTTGGATGAAAGCGCACTCATCCATTAGCCGAGCGCGACTTGAACTCCTACGTAAAAACACCCAAGGAGCGGTAAAACTATTGGAAGCGGCTGAAGAGTCAGCCCTAAGCTTCGACAACGGTGAGTTGCTTAGCCAAATATTTTTTCAACAATCTCGAGTAGCAGAAGAGCAAGGCGAATACGAGGTTGCATTCAAAGCTTTTCAAAAATACCGTCAACACGCCATCAAAATGCTCAAAGAGCAAGCGCATCGTGAGACCATGGATAAAGCCCATGGCTCAAAGCGCCAGTTAGAACTGCGAGCCAAGAAACAGATTAACCGTATTCGCGTCCAACATGAATACGATCCGGAGAAACAATTTTCTAACGTGGTTTCTGAGACCTATTGGTGGGAACAATTGGTTCTATTTAAAACAGAACTTAAGCATTCAAATCACGCCGTGATCATGATCCAACACCATAACCCTGCGGTCCTAGATGCCTGTACTGAACTGGTACACTCTTTGGCCATGCCAAGCGACTTAATTTCCCGTATTAGCAGTACCCGACTTGCTTTGCTCATTGCCGAAAAAGGCCAAGCCGCCCAGGAGCTATATCGCACGGTTTGTTCCATGATGGACATCTACCCTTGGAAGCGGCGTGGTTTTGTCACTGTAAAACCCACCCTCTATCTACAAGACATCCTAACCTTCCCGTTCACTCTTGAGCAGTTGGAAGAAAGCCACATTGAGGTAATGAAGAATGGAACGACTGCTCAGTAAAATCACCGATGCAGGAATGGATCCCTCTTCTGTTGCAGGCGAAGAGGCGCTCATTTTTTGGGAGTATATTCGTAACCACGTCGCTGTAACCAACCAAGAGAAAGCACATTGCCATATTATCAGTGCTGAATACCGCCATAAACTTCAACAACTCAATGAAAGCATTGAAGAGCTGAGGCATGCCGCCACCTTTCTCGAATTACCACAAGACGTTGAAGATATCTTGCTACTCAAAGCCAGCCTCAGTGAACGTTTGGTAGAGAGGGGCGATTACAATGACGCTCTCACGGAATACGCGCTATCGACCAATATGGCCGTTGAATACGGTTATATAGATCATTATGTCCTCGCTCTCATCGGTATGGGGAACCTTTGTGATACCTATGGCGACCATAACCGTGCACTGCGTTTCTACCAGAAGATTGATGCTATCGACCATGCCATTGGCAGTCGCTCTCTTCGATTGCGGTACAAACTCTGCATGCTAGCCTGCTATATCACACTGCAGCGAATCGGTGTCGCCGCCGACCTAATACACGAATGTGAAGAACTGAGTATCCTCGTAAGTGATAAAGACCTAGCCAATCAAATCCACTTATATCGTGCTAAATTCCATCGTCTCCAAAAAGAATACCACCAAGCACTTGCTGCCATCTCACGCATTCAATATGGACCGAGAAAGGCCTACTCACAATGGTTTTCCACCATGGTCAAAATTGAAGCAGCCTATTGCTTAAATGGTGTTGGCCGTCAGTCACTGGCAAACTTATTACTCGATTCAAGAGACAAACGAATCAATAAACACACCTCGCCGCTGATCGCTTATCGCTTTTACGATGCGGTAAGCCAAGTGTGTGCCTCTCAAGGACAGTTTAAAAAAGCGCTTAGCTACGAAAGAAAGGCGTTCCGAATAGAATCAGATTTGGTCAAACACATTCCAATCAGTGAACTTGGTTCTGCTCAGATTAAACGCCTTTCTCGCTTTGAATTACAGCTCAAATTAATCCTATCTGAGATTGAAAATAAAGAGCTCAAAGAGACCACAAAACAGCACAAACACACCGTTGCTCAGTTGCAGCAAGACGTGTTCACCGATCCGCTGACTTCCCTGCATAACCGTCGTTGGCTAGAAGTAAAGTTGAAAGATCTGCTGCTCCACGATACGCCATTTGCCTTAATGGTTATTGATATTGACCACTTCAAGTCAATCAACGATGAGCTCAGCCACCTAGTTGGAGACAAAGCCATTCAAAATGTCGCTAAAGAATTGACAAGCTACTTTAAGATCCACGGCGCATCCTGTGTTCGCTTTGGCGGTGAAGAATTCTTAGCGATATTGGAAAATACAGAATTAGCGCGTGCTGAAATGCATGCAGAAAACTACCGCGAGCGCATCTATCAATACAGCTGGCATGAAATTCTTGGCGAGCGAGGACTGACCGTTTCCATTGGCATTACGCTTCATCGAGATGGCGAAAATACCCAACGTACTTTCTACCGAGCTGACAAAGCACTCTACCGAGCCAAAGCCAATGGCCGAAATCAAATTTGTACCGAACTATAACAAATGCCCCGACTTTCTATTGAAAAACGGGGCGCTTTCTTTGCAATCGTTTTACAAAAAGAACAAAGAAATACCCGCCAAGGCGAATAAGGTGCCAAGTATACTTTTTAGGCTGATCTTCTCTCCTCTCATCGCGCAAATAATCAAAATAAATAACGGGCTCGTAGCAATCAGCGTCTGAGCAATAGCTGGATTGGCATACTTTACGGCAACCTGCTGCAGCCACAACGCTAAGAACGTGCCGACAAAAATCGCTAGCAGCAACCAACTCATCGCTTTGCTTCCCATTTCTGCAATGTATTGTTTGACGGTACTAAAGGGAGCTGGCTCTACCATTTTGATCACCATACATACCGCCAACACGCCAATGCTCAATCGAATCAACGCACCAAGTAGCGGCGGTAAATCACCTGCAACCAGTGCATAGTGGGAAATCACTACACCTGAAGCCTGACAAACACTGGCAAGTAAGCCAAAGAGAATACCACTCCGATTGATTGCCCGCCCTGAAGAGGATGGCTGAAACACCACGAAGGTCACGGCGACAATCGTAGCCATAATCCCTAACCAACTTTGCGCGCTCAATTCAGAGCCAAGAAACGCTAAAGCAAGCACTCCAGAAAGCGGCGGTGCAAGGGATTCCAACAATAGCGTTTTATTGGGGCCAATCCGTTTTAATGCCGCAAAATATGCAGAGTCCCCAATCGCAATACCAATCACTCCCGAAAGTGCGAGCACGACCAGATAAAGAGGTTCAATCTGAGTCGTTGGTAAGCCTTGGGGTAAAAACGGCATTACCGCTAACATCATTATGGATGCGATAACACCTTTAACAATGTTCAACTGCATTGCAGAAAATCGATGGCTAAATTGGCTATATATCAATGTGGCGACAGCCCAAACTATCGCAGCACAAAGTGCGGCAATTTCACCAAAATATTGCACTGTGTTACTCCTTCGTATTCCACGTAGCACCGATCATTTACAGTAAGATAACCTATAAAACTCTTGATTCATCGATATTTTTATCAAATACTCAAACAGTTAATTTACGTAAGTTTTATTTTTAGCAACAATACAGGGAAGTAAGATGTTTCTAGACTATTTTGCACTTGGGTTACTCATTTTCGTTGCTTTAGTTATCTTCTACGGGATCATCGTCATTCACGACATTCCTTACGAAATAGCAAAAGAGCGTGAGCACCCACACCAAGACGCGATTCACTACGCTGGCTGGGTAAGCTTATTCACACTTCATGCACTTTGGCCTTTTCTATGGATTTGGGCAACATTATGGCGAAAAGAGCGTGGATGGGGCTTCAAACAACTCGAGCGAGAAACCCATGATATACACCATCGTCTCGAAGAACTGGTTGATGAGGTTAATGAGCTGAAAAACGAAGTCACTAGATTAAAACAGAAAAAACCATCACAAGCTGTCTCATCACAACAAGAACAAGGTAAGGAGGATCAATAATGGATTTACTACTGGTTCTAACTTACGCCGCGCTTTGTATCGCAATTTTCAAAATATTCAATATCCCGCTCAATAAGTGGACAGTGCCTACCGCTGTACTTGGTGGTGTGGTGTTAATCGGCACACTGATACTATTAATGAACTATAACCACCCCTTCACCCAAGTCGGTAACCAAGTATTTTCGACGACGCCCGTCGTATCAGGGGTGCGTGGTCGAGTGATTGATGTCCCGGTTCAACCAAACCAACCTCTTCAAAAAGGGGATATTCTGTTTAGGATCGATCCTATTCCTTTTCAAGCCGAAGTAGACCGACTACGCGCTAAGGTAAAAGAAGCCAGTCAAGGTGCGTTAGGGTTAGAATCGAGTGTGCAAGAAGCGGATGCTGCGGTACTACAAGCGCTCGCTGAACGCGATAAAGCACAACGTGAATTTGACCGATACCAACGTGGTTTTGACCGTGGTGCGTTTACCGAACAACAATTGGATACTCGTCGTCAAGCCTTCAAGGCAGCGCAAGCCGCACTTGAAGTGGCCCAATCTAAACAAGATCAAGCACAAATCGCGTTAAACTCTGAAGTCGGCGGTGAAAATACCCAAGTGGCAGCATTATTAGCCGAGCTGAGAAAAGCGGAATTCAACCTAGATCAAACTGTAGTGACGGCACCAACCGACGGTTATGTAACTCAATTAGCGTTACGTCCAGGCGTCATGGCCGTACCTCTTCCCCTTGCTCCGGTCATGACCTTTGTTCATACAGAAGAAAAGATCTACGCCGCCGCATTTCGTCAAAACTCACTGCAACGCCTAGAGTCAGGTTTCGACGCGGAGTTCATATTCCGAGCGCTACCGGGAAAAGTTTTCAAAGGCAAAGTGATGGAAGTACTACCCGCTATTGGTGAAAGCCAAATCCAAGCGCGTGGTAATTTACTTGACACCAATGCACTACGCACAAGTGGACGAGTATTTGTTAAATTAGAAATCACTGACGATCTAGAACCGTACCATTTGCCTATGGGTACAGCGGTAGAGGTCGCGGTTTACTCTGACAGCTTCACCCACGTATCTATCATGCGCAAGGTACTCATCCGGATGAAAAGCTGGCAAAACTATCTCTACCTAGATCACTAATTTATCGGTAAAAAAAAGTGTAATCAGGGGCTGACAGTTAGCCCCTGATTTCATTTTAGCCATCCAGACAGATAGCATTCCCTATTTTTTTATTATTCTGTATAATTCGCGCCTTATTTTTGATGCTTGCTAAAAACTAAGCCAGTCAAAGGCGTGTGTGAAGCAAATGACACACCCCCTAAAGAAATTAGAACAAACAATGAACCAAACGCTTCTAAAATAAAGCAAGTGAACGTTCTTTAAAATCGACAATGAACTGAGGTTATCTATGAATCTTTCTGCTAAAACCGTGGTGGTTATTGCAATCGGTGCTGCCCTTTATGGTATCGGTGGTCTGCCAATGTTTGGTATTCCAGTCTTTGCAAACACGACGCTAAAACCAGCAATGGCGGTGTTGGCACTGTTCTCAGTCTTATTCGGCCCTCTTGTTGGCTTCTTGGTCGGCTTTATCGGCCACTGGGTAACCGATCTATTTGCAGGTTGGGGCGTATGGTTAACTTGGGTGCTTGGTTCAGGTATTGTCGGTTTGATCATCGGTCTTTTCCCTTCTCTGACACGTAACCGTCTAGAGAAAGGAGATTTCAATATGAAGGACTTTATGTTGTTCGTCGTACTTGCTCTATTGGGCAATGTGTTTGGTTATGGCTGCTCAGCTTTCCTAGATACCATTTTGTACGCAGAACCGTTCACTAAGGTATTCACTCAGCTGTCAATCATCGCGCTGGGCAACACTATTCTTATTGCAATTGTTGGCTTCTTCATTCTTAAATCTGTCGCCAAACGTAACAAGCAAAGCCGCAACTTAACAGAGGCTTAATATCGAATGACAATCGAATTTTCTAACTTCTCTTTTAGGTATGAGTCGCTGGATAAACCGACGCTAAAAAATATCAATCTAAGGATAGAGAAAGGAGAGAAAATCGTCATCATCGGTCCAAGTGGTAGTGGCAAATCTACCCTTGGCCAATGTCTTAACGGGCTGATTCCACATGCAATCAAAGGGGAAGTCACAGGCACGTTGACCATCAACGGCCTCGATACTGCTCCTTTTGATATGCACCAATATACCGAGCAAGTTGGCACCGTATTACAAGATACCGATAGTCAGTTTGTTGGTTTAAGTATTGGTGAAGACATTGCTTTCGCGCTGGAAAACCAGCTTATGTCTAACATCGATATGTACCCGTTGGTCAAAGCCACGGCAAAAATGGTCGATTTAGACCTGATGTTAAAACGCTCTCCACACGATCTTTCGGGTGGACAAAAACAGCGCGTTTCTTTGGCTGGTATTCTGGTGGATGACGTCGACATTTTGTTGTTCGATGAACCACTTGCTGCGCTCGACCCGAAAACCGGTAAAAAAACCATCGAGATCATCGATGAACTGCATCGCGAAACGAGCAAAACAATAGTCATGATCGAGCACCGTCTTGAGGATGTGTTACACCGCTCAGTTGATCGCATCATCCTAATGGAAAGCGGTGAGATTATCGCGGATAGCAGCCCAGATGAGCTCTTAGCCTCGCTTCTGCTAGAGGAATACGGCATTCGTGAGCCGTTATACCTCTCTGCCTTAAAGCAAGCGGGATGCACTATCCAAAGTAACGCAAAGCCATCACACTTAAATACGCTGCCGCTCACTCAGTATAAGTCTGCCGTCACAGGATGGTTTGATGAAGCAAAAACGCCAGCAACAGAGCCAGAAACAGAGACAATATTAAGCGTACGTAATCTGACGTACTCCTACGATGGTGAGAAAAACGCCCTGGAAAACGTCAGTTTCGATATTCAACGTGGTGAGTTCGTATCGGTATTGGGTAAAAATGGTTCTGGAAAATCCACCATTACTAAGCTTGTGATGGGCGTGATTGAGCCAGACAACGGCTCGATGACATTGAACGGTCAAGATCTTAGCGAACTGACGATTTTTGAGCGCAGCCAAAAGGTTGGCGTAGTCATGCAAAACCCGAATCATATGATTTCTCATCACATGATTTTCGATGAGGTCGCATTCGGACTGCGTAATCGTGGTATCGAAGAGAAGCTCGTTGAAGCTAAAGTCCTTGAAGTGCTTGATCTGTGTGGTTTGAGCAAATACCGCCACTGGCCAATTGAAGCGTTAAGCTACGGTCAGAAGAAGCGCGTGACGATTGCGTCTATTCTTGCGCTGGAACCTGAGTTACTTATTTTGGATGAGCTAACCGCCGGTCAGGATTACCGTAACTACACCTCTATGCTTAGTTTTATCGAGAAGCTTAACCGTGAGTTAGGTATCACTGTGATGATCATATCGCATGACATGCACTTGGTATTGGAGTACACCACACGCTCTATCGTGATTGCAGACAGCAAACTGATTGCCGATGCGCCAATGACTCAGGTATTTAGTGACCCAGAGTTATTAGATCAAGCTAACCTAACCACAACTAGCTTGTACGAACTGGCCATTGAATTAGGTATCGAAGACACAAACGGCTTTATGCAGCATTTTATTGATGCAGAGAAAACCAACCGAGCAAAAACAACGCTGCCTATCAAAGGCGTTGAGAATGAAAACATTGAGAACGTAGTGGCATGAAAGACAACAAGATGAAGTTTGGTATCAACTACATTGATACCCAATCACCACTGCATCAACTGAATGGCATTACTAAGTTTTTGATGTTCATTGCTTGGGTTACGGTGGTACTCACCACCTTTGATTTACGCATCATTGCGGTGTTAATCATTACTGGCCTTTGGTTATTAAAAATGACCAAGGTTCCATTTCATGTATACAAGCCGCTATTGATCGGTACAGCCAGTGTCTTGATGATGAACGCCTTGTTTATGTTTGCATTGGCACCACAGCAAGGCTCTGAATACATGGGCTCAACTACGGTACTGCTGTCGTTGCCAGGTCACTACTCGCTAACCCAAGAAACCTTGTTCTATCTTGTGACTGTCACCTTAAAATACTTCAGCATGTTCCCGATCGCTTTGGTGTTTGTGTTCACTACGCATCCTACCGAATTTGCAGCAAGCTTGAACCGTTTAGGCGTGCCGTACAAAATCGCCTATGCGGTCAGTTTGACACTGCGCTATTTGCCAGAAGTGAAAAAGGACTTTGTTAACATTATGCATGCTCAACAAGCACGCGGCGTTGAGCTAAGTAAGAAAGCACCATTGTTCACTCGTATTAAGAACGTCGCGAAGATTCTTGGCCCTTTGATCTTCTCAAGCCTAGATCGCGCGGATCAAATCTCTAATGCGATGACGTTACGCGGTTTTGGTCGTCATTCATCTCGTACATGGTACAGCCTGAAGCCGCTGACCAAAGCCGACATGATATGTATGGCTGGTATTGTGGTGATTGTTGTTGCAGCGATCAGTAAACGGGTTATGGATACTCACCTTTTCTGGTATCCGTACTGAATCTAATGCAACACAAACAAAAATGGGATGGCAATGCATCCCATTTTTATATCACTCAATAAAGTCTTACCTTAGCTCCATCTCAACACGCGAGTCTGAATCCTACATCTGATTTCACTTAGGCATAGCACTTACTTTTGCATGCTGTTGCGATCGCCCTTCAAGTCACAAAACCACAAATACTACATTTTTTTAACACAAACTATTACTTACCTCTCACTTTTCCCTACCACCGACTGAATCAATGGCCAGTTTGTTGAAACACTATTTCATACTAATTAGAATTATCACTCTACTTGATACTTAAGATCTTAATACTAAGTATTGATGTGCATAAAACCTTCTCAGTCTAGGTAAAAAATAATAATGAGTGATAAGATGACAAGCGCTAAAGAATGTAATGCGCCTCATTCACACAAAAATGCACCGGAACGTCAGGCAACAACGTTAAACAGCACAGATGCAATGGCTATGGTCGAGCACGGCAGCGAAGTCACTCTCAATGTGACGACACCAGTAGGAACTAAATGTATCACCACCAGTACTTTTGTAGGCTGCCACTCGAATAAAACAGCACTGATTGAAATTCCGAATATTTCTGAAGAAGATTTAAAATACTATTTTCAGGCGGGATTTTGGATCAATGTAAAAGCCTTTTCACATCGGGGGGAAGGTGCAATTATTCCGTTCAGGGCACAACTGCAACATCGTCTCAGTGAGCCATACCCACTATTGGTACTGAGTTTGCCAAGTAGCATGCAGGTGTATCAACTACGAAAAGAAGTGCGCTATGAGGTAAATTTACGCTCACGTGTTCAGCTGAAAGAGTACCGTAGTGAATGTGAGATACGTGATTTATCCCGTAGTGGTTGCCGCTTTGTTACCTCGCCGATGAGCCGCCTACTACACGTCGGGGAACAAGTTTCATTAGATTTAGTCCTCCCAGGAAATGGACGCATGTTGCCTTCTCTCAAGGGACGCATCTGTAACTTACAAAAATCTACTCACTATGCACGCTATGGGGTCGAATTTGACGATATAGGAAAAGCCAATGCGAAAAACTTACTGAGTCAGCTTAAATTTGACGGTATTAAACTCAAACTTAAACAATAAAGCCGAGCACAATAGATAATAATAAAGGCTCAGCTTGAATGGAATAACAAGATACCGATACATTTTACTATAAAGCAAAGGCACCCAGAGGTGCCTTTTGTTATTTATAGCTTAAAGAACACTTAGCTGTTCTTTTTGCTTTTCTGCCAGCAGTGACAGCTCTGTGCTCGCACTCGCACTTTGGCTAATACCCACTAGATTCTGATTTCCGAGTTCAGACATGTTTACCACATTACGGTTGATGTCCTGTGTCACTCGAGATTGCTCTTTCGCAACGGTGGCGACCTGAATATTTGAATCATTAATGTTCGCAACTGATTCCGTTATGCCAATCAAGGCGTCATTCGCTTGTTGAGTTAGCTCATTATTGCGGCACAACATTTCAAGGCTGACTTGCAATGAATAGGTTTGATCATCAATTTTCGCCAGAATGTCTTTATAAAACAGCAATAAGTTCATGGAATTAGGCGAAAATATTTTGTCATATCAACAATATATTGTCGCCACAACCGCTAGTGTAAGATCACATCGATTCAACACTGTCTTACTTTCGCAAAGCGTTGAGCTTGGCTTGCGCCAATCCGAAGGTGGTATCAATTGGATAGGTACCTTCATCTGTCGCTTCTCCTGCGGCTTTGCCAGTAAAAAGTTCTATTGCTTCAGTAACATGATCGATCGCCCAAATGTGGAAATCGCCTTTTTCTACTGCTTTCACAATATCCTGGCGAAGCATCAGATTGTGTGCATTGGAGCGCGGAATAATCACCCCTTGCCCTGGGTGACGCCCTTTTATCACGCAAACGTCATAGAAGCCTTCAATTTTTTCATTCACTCCTCCAATTGGTTGCGCTTCACCAAACTGGTTCATAGAGCCGGTAATCGCAATATCCTGACGGTTAGGTTGTTTAGAAAATGCCGACACCACGGCGCATAGTTCCGCCATACTTGCGCTGTCACCATCAACGCCACCATAAGACTGCTCAAACGTGATCGTAGTAGTTAGCGGTACACGTGCCGTTTTTCCAAACACTGATAACAAGTAGGCAGACAAAATCATGACGCCTTTGGAGTGAATACTGCCCCCTAAATCAACGCTGCGTTCAATATCAATTACACCACCATCGCCATAACAGGTTGTAGCGGTAATTCGATTGGGTGCGCCAAACATATGATCCGTTGTACTCAGTACCGATAAAGCGTTCACTTGCCCAATTGCCGTGCCTTCGGTACGGATCAAAGTGGTGCCATTGACAAACGTCTCGATTACGCTGTCTTGCAGCCGACTTACGCGCATTTCCTGATTCTTAAGCGCTTCTTCTACATGACCGATGCGAATCATATTGGAGTTCGCTTGACGCGCAACGTAGTTTGATTCTCGCAACACGTTTGCAATGTTGGCCGAATGAAGAGATAACTTGGTTTGGTCCCCAGACAAGCGAGAACTATACTCGATAACCCTCGCTATCGCTTTCTTATCACAATGCAGCATGTTGTTATCGTTTACCACGCTGGAAATAAAGCGCGCATACTGCAATTCAGAATCGGGTGTGCGCTTCATCTCATCTTCAAAGTCCGCAGTCACACGGAACAACTCTCCAAATTCTTGATCGTAATGCTGAAGGAGCTGATAAGTACGATAATCACCAAACAAGATAATTTTAATACTCAGTGGGATCGGCTCAGGATCTAATGACACCGCCCCCGTGAGGGTGACCTCTTTTTCTAACGATGTAAAACTCAATTGGCGAGAACGCAAGGCACGCTTTAAACCATCCCACACATAAGGTTGCTCCAGTACCTTTTGCGCATCAATGAGTAATACGCCACCATTCGCTTTATGTAAACTACCAGCGCGGATCAATGAAAAATCAGTAAATACCGTGCCTTTGAACGTTGCCGTCTCAATCGAACCAAACAGCGTATGATAATTTGGGTTCTCTTCTACAACGATAGGGAAATCACAATCAGCACGGTTTACCAATACATTCACTTTGTAACGACGTGGTAGCTTCTTGTCTAATGATGCGGTCGCTATCTCACCTTGCTCCCCATCTTGATCTAGGAAAATCTCGGCATTTTCGACAATGTCTCTCTGAAGTTCCGTCAGATAGTTTTTGATTTCTGAGTAACCCGCATAGTCTACTTTGAGCTGTTTGATGAAGTGAGTGATCACATCCAACGTGACTTCATCATTGAGTTTTTTGATTTTCTCGCTAAAGTTTTCTTCCCACTCCGTCAGTTCACGTATCATACCGCGCAAACTGACCTCTAGCTCATCGATACTGTTAGCGAAATACTCTTGATCTTTTTTACTCAAAGCATCAAATGACTCTTCGGTATGAAGCTCGTCGCCATTCATCGCAACAAACTGATAATCGCCCTGAGTGGTGATCGTTAAGCTAACACCCTTTTCCTTGGCTTCTTTGCTGATGCCGTCCAATTCAAGTTGCTGTTTATCAGCAAGTTGATTCTTCAAGCGATCGGCGCGGCTATAATACATTTCGTTGTCGAAAGCGAGTGGCATCGCATTCATTAACTTGCTCATGAGCTTTTCGATATCGGCGCGTAGCTTGCTACCGATACCACAGGGTAACTTAAGTACTTTTGGCGTTCGCGTGTCTTCAAAATTAGCCACATAACACCAATCAAATAACTCTTCAGAATCGTGTTTATGACGATTCAAATAGCGCAAAATCATGGTGCGCTTACCTAGGCCATTCTGCCCAATGGCGTAAATATTGTACCCTTTCTCCTTGATAGACATCGCGAACTCAACCGCTTTTTGCGCGCGTTCTTGGCCGACGATTTCATCAATCGGAGGCAGTTCCTTGGTCGACTTACATGGCATATTCTCTAGATTAGCTACAGAATACAGCTGTTTTGGTTCCAATCTTTGTATGGCCATATCCGTCTCCTTTTTTCTTATTGTCATTAACTCAGTGTAGAGATTATTTGCTTAAGTTTAAGTGATTTATCTTCCACCCCAGTTCAATTGAATGCTTTTTGAGCAACTAAACCATAAACAAAATCACGTCACTTTATTCAATTTCACATGGATACTGACAAACAAAGAGATTAGATAAGACAGGCTTTTCAATTATACCAATCACAATAAGTAAGTGATCAGACATAGCGTAGGAAAAATGCCGCGAATAAATTGCGGCGTTTTTTAGTGTGAAAGCACTGCGGTGCGAACTACAGAGCTTTAATTCCCATGTTATAAAGAGTAAAGGCGTACATGTCGGTGGTGAGGTCAATTTGCTTGCTAAGTGGCATTCCTGCACCATGACCTGCGTTGACATCGATACGAATCAACACCGGGTTATCACCTTGGTATTTATCCTGAAGTTCAGCAATAAACTTATAGGAGTGAGCTGGTACTACGCGATCGTCGTGATCAGCGGTTGTTACAAGCGTTGCTGGATAGTCCACGCCTGGCTTCACATTGTGGGTTGGAGAATAACCAAGCAAGTAGTGGAACATTTCAGCACTCTGCTCAGATGTGCCAAAGTCATACTTCCAGCCTTCACCAGAGGTAAATGTGTGATAGCGCAGCATATCGAGTACGCCCACCGCAGGCAGCGCGACTTTAAACAACTCCGGCCGCTGTGTCATGCACGCACCAACAAGTAGACCACCATTCGATCCACCGCGAATTGCAAGACGCTCAGAACTGGTATAATCATACTCAATCAAGTATTCCGCAGCAGCGATAAAATCATCAAATACGTTCTGTTTTAATTGCTGCGTACCGGCAATATGCCAAGCCTTGCCGTATTCACCGCCGCCACGCATATTAGCTACGGCATAGATGCCACCAAGCTCTAACCAGTTTGCGACGTTTTCTGAGAATATCGGCGTTAAACTGATATTAAAACCACCGTAACCATACAGTATCGTTGGAGCAGTACCATCAAGCTTAGTCCCCTTTTTGTAAGAAATGATCATCGGCACTTTGGTGCCATCTTTCGAGCGATAGAACACCTGCTTAGACTCATACCCGTTACGATCAAATTGCGCTTTCGACTCTTGATAGAGTGTGGATTCACCACTTTCGACGTCAAAAGAGAAAATGGTTGGTGGTGTAGTGTAGTTCGTGAAGGTGTAATAAAGTGTTTTGTCTTCTGCTTTGCCGGCCAGTCCATATGCGGTGCCTTCCCCTGGTAAAGCCAGGTCACGGATCAGCTCGCCTTGGTAACTAAACTGTTGCATTTTGGACAACACATCGACCATGTAAGTCGCGAACAAATAGCCGCCACCTTTGCTTACATCCAGTGGCTGCGCTTGCTCAGCAATGACCTCTGCCCATTGCTTCGTCTGACAGTGGTAGCTCATTACTTTGCCATTTGGTGCATCGAGGTTGGTGTAGAAAAGCAGCGTATCATCTTGGTTATCAATTAGGTAAGTATCGCCTTGGGTGGTGTCACGAAGTGTCACAACCTCTTGAGACTCGGAATCCAAATCAACATAAAACAGACGATTGCCCGATGTCGACTCCGCACCTGAAATGATCAAAAAACGATCATCTTTGGTTGTTGTACCCGTTACATAACGATGAATCTGTGACTCAAGCTCACCAAAAATGACCTCATCTTCTGACTGAGGTGTACCTAACTCATGGTAGTAGAGCTTGTGTTGCTCAGTGCGGGCAGACAGTTCACTGCCTTCTGGCTTGTCATAGCTTGAATAGTAAAAACCTTTATTGCCTAACCAAGAAATCGCAGTGAACTTGGCATCGACAATTTCAGGCTCAAGTTGCTGCTTGGTTTCAACGTCAATCACGAAGATCTTACGCCAGTCACTGCCACCTTCTGAAATCGAATACGCGACTAAGCGGTTGTCTTGAGAAAAACTCACTTCACCCAGAGAAGTGATCCCCTCTTTAGAAAAAGTATTTGGATCAAGGAATACTTCTGCTTCCCCCTCTCCTTTGCGGCGATAAAGTACATTTTGGTTTTGCAAACCGTCATTTTTGTAGAAGTAAGTGTAATCACCATGCACAAATGGCTGGGAATACTTTTCGTAGTTTTGGCTGTCTGCAACTAAGTCACGAATTTGCTGGCGATATGGTATTTGACCAAGGAAATCGAAAGTGACGGCGTTTTGCCCAGACACCCACTCTGCGGTTTCTTGACTGCGATCGTCTTCTAACCAGCGATATGGGTCTGCAATGTCGTGTCCAAAATAGGTATCCACGACAGAATCTTTACGTGTTTTTGGGTAATCCATAACGTCCATGTGGCTCCGTTTGAAGTTTCATTATTTTAGTTTTTATTGAGATGTATTCTCAATATCTACCATAAGGTGTAGGCATCTAATTTCAACCAAAACATTGATACATTTATTGAATTTATGAAGCGTCTAGAAATAATGTGCTATCGCGAGGTAGCGTTCGCGCATGTGCTCTATCAACAATTTTACTTTGTTTGGTGACTGACGAGTAAAAGGGGAAACCGCATAAACACCAAGCTTCTTACCAACCAAATCCGGAAAGATGTCCACCAACTGACCGCTGTGAATATCATGATAATCCAGGCAACGTGGCACATAAGCGATACCATGCCCGTCCAATGCGGCTTTTCTTAATGCCGTTTCGTTGTCTGTTAAGAAGTAACCCGATACTTCCACGATATAATCCCCTTCTTGTTCCTTAAACTGCCAATCCGTTGCTCCTGTGGTTTGATAGGCATATTGCAGGCAATTATGACTGGTGAGGTCGATAGGAACGATAGGCTTGCCGTTTTTTGTGATGTAGGAACAAAGGATTTCATTATTTCCCTATATTAATAAAAAGCAAAGAGGTAAATTCACATTAATTTAACAAAGCATCACATAAAAATCGTTTTCTGTTGCGCGTAAACCTTGAGCAAGAACGCTATGCATAGCGAGCATCTACCTCTTGCGAAGTAGGCAACGATAGAACCATTGCTAGGACTATCCCATTATGATTATCTCTGCTTCTACTGATTACCGTGCAGCCGCAAAAGCCAAGCTGCCTCCTTTTCTCTTTCATTATATTGATGGGGGCTCGTACGATGAACGAACACTAAAGCGCAATACCGATGACTTAGGTGATGTCGCACTGCGCCAACGGGTACTGCGTGACATGAGCGACCTAAGCCTAGAGACGACTATCTTTGGAGAAAAACTGGCGATGCCGATCGCCCTCGCTCCAGTGGGCCTAACGGGTATGTACGCTCGACGCGGTGAAGTACAAGCGGCGCAAGCAGCCGAAAAAAAAGGGATTCCATTTACTATGTCTACCGTCTCGGTTTGTCCTATCGAAGAAGTTGCGCCAGCAATTCAACGCCCAATGTGGTTCCAGCTTTATGTGCTTAAAGACCGTGGCTTTATGAAAAATGCCCTTGAACGTGCCAAAACGGCAGGCGTTACAACATTGGTATTTACCGTAGATATGCCCGTACCAGGAGCTCGTTACCGTGACATGCACTCGGGTATGAGCGGCCCCAATGCCGCTATTCGTCGTGTATTCCAAGCAATGCGTCATCCTAGTTGGGCACTTGATGTTGGCTTATTAGGTAAACCTCACGACTTGGGCAACATTTCCACGTACCGTGGTGAGCCGACCAAGCTGGGTGATTACATCGGTTGGTTAGGCGCGAATTTTGATCCTTCAATCTCATGGAAAGATCTAGAGTGGATACGAGACTTTTGGGATGGCCCGATGATCATCAAAGGCATTCTTGATGAAGAAGACGCAAAAGACGCGGTTCGATTCGGTGCTGATGGCATTGTGGTTTCTAACCATGGCGGTCGCCAACTTGATGGCGTGCTCTCAACAACAAAAGCGCTACCCAGTATTGCTAATGCAGTGAAAGGGGATCTCAAGATCTTCGTCGACTCGGGCATTCGAACGGGCTTGGATGTGGTTCGAATGTTAGCACTCGGTGCAGATTGCACGCTACTTGGCCGTTCATTCGTGTACGCGCTGGCTGCTCAAGGGGCGGAAGGCGTAGAAAATTTGCTCGATCTGTACAACAAAGAGATGCGCGTAGCAATGACACTTACGGGCGCGAAGAGCATTGGTGATCTGTCACAAAACTCCTTGGTAAGGATGCCATAACCAGCATAACTGACTTAAACATAAGGCGCCGAATACCATTCGTACTTGGCGCTCGGATTTGCTCTAAACTGGATCAGCCAATTTTGTGTTCATACTCAATAACGACTTGGCTGCCTTCAATGAATACATTGCGTATGTCCCCATCGACTGTCACTCGGTTTTGTAAATAAACCGAACCTGAAGTGGAAAATTCACGCTCAGTGAAAGACGGAATAACCTGATTTGGACGCACATGCAGTTGTTCACAAAGCTGATTAACAAAACTTAGCGTTAGTGGCGTATTTCCACGTAATAAGGCGGTAAATTCGTGCAATCCCAAACCCATACGTTTCGCCATCTCCATTTGAGTCATATGCATTTTTGCTTTTTGTGACATCCAAATGTCATAGAGCGCGTTTCTATCTAGCTCTGTAAATTCCATGATCCATCTCCCCTATTCAAAGTGGCCCTACGGTCTCATATTTGAGTGTGATAAATGTTAGGGATGAGTCAGAGAATAAACAATTCATCCATTGAATCTCTTGACAGTCATCTCGCCCAAAAAAACGTCGATGGCTACCTAAACACTTTCATTGAGCCCGCTAGAACAATGATTCCACTAGGGTAAAGACGCAGACTTTGTTACCTTTTAGCCATTGCTATTTAGAAAGAAACAACACCTATGTCACCTTGGCTTACTGAACTACAAAACGATATCATGGTCCACCATCAAGAATGGATCAGCAGTGTATTATTCATCACTATTGCAAGCTTTTTCACGTGGATTGCATGGCGGGTATTACACTCTCGCTAATCTATTCTTGTAGAGAAAATCCCTTTCCATTGGGTTGATTTGCTTTTAGAAGCATTAACCCCCCCATCAGCACGCTAATTTGGTGCTGGCCTGCAACCGTCTCGTTGGGCATCGTTTTGCACAGCGAACTAGGCAATCAATTCAACTGGCTAAGCACGAGTCAGAACGTGCGTGGAGAGAGCTTGAGAAAGCAAAAGAGAGCTGAACACTATAAGTAAACTTTGAGGATGGACAATAAACCCAAACTTTTCATCAAGTGATACAAAAGTACCTCATACTGTATGAGGCACTTTTTATTACTATTTCGCTGTCTAAGGGACAAAAATAGGACATTTTAGGGCGTTAAATAGGGCTATTTTTGCCATTCACATGTTCGGATAACCAGTGCTTGGGTAACAGCAACAAGCCTATCTAACCTTGTGCTACCCGACTCCCAATCAAGGATAACTTTGCCAGATTAGATTGCCCGCTACGCATAACGTCGAAGCCTTCTTGGAAGTCATCAATCTTGTAGTGGTGCGTGATGATTGGCGCTAGATCGAGGCCTGATGGGATCAGTGAAGCCATCTTGTACCAAGTTTCGAATATGTTAGGGATAACAGTCTAAATACCTTTAATTATCAAAAATTTACAATAATCCATGGGACAGATTTGGGGCAAATCAATGCGCTTTTGTATTTTTGATATAAGAAAAGGGAAAGCTGCTACGTATTATAGCAACCTTTCCCTTCTCCGACATTACCACTCCGACACTAAAAGTCGGCTTTTGATACCTCTGACTTGCAACCCCATTGCTTCAAACACTTCTTCAAAATCGCTGCACTGAGTTGATATATTAGGCAATGAAAGCATTGCCTCTGTGAAGAACCGCTCTTGGTTGTGTGTTCTGTTCTCGCTTTATCGATAGGTCAAATCAGTTCTGCATCGGTTTTGATTTCTACCAGTGCGGGACCATCGAAGGCAAGGGCTTTTCGGATCGCTTCATCCAGTTGGTCTTTCGTGTCGACGCGGATGCCAAGCCCGCCGCAGGAATTAGCGAATTCGGCAAAATCCGGATTGTGCAGGGATGTCTGCCAAACCTGCCAGTTGCCCGCACGCTGTTCCTTGGAAATCTTACCCAGTTCGCTGTTGTTGAGCAGGATATGGGTCAGGTTCATGCCGTATTTGACGGCGGTGGTAAACTCCGCCAGATACTGGCCGAAGCCGCCGTCTCCACTGATTGAGATCACCGGCCTTCCCTTGTGCGCCTCGACCGTCTGGGTGGCGGCCCAGGCACCCATGGCAGCGGGGAAACCGAAGCCGATAGAACCCAAGTAGCCGGACATCAGCACTGTCTGATTGGTACATTCGAAATAGCGGCCAAAAGAGTAGGTGTTGTTGCCCACGTCTACCGCGATGACGGCATCCTCCGGGCAGGCCGCTGAGAGTGCGTCAAAGACGGTGGCGGAATTGAGCCCGTGGTCGTTATTGCGAGCCGCGCGGCGCGTTTTTTCCTCACGCCATGCGTCCCAGCGCCCAGCCACTTCGGCTCGCTGGTCGACGGTCGAATGCATTGCCGGCAGGTCGTTCAGCAGGCGCCGGGCCGTGACGCCGACCTCGCCCCAGACCGGCACATCGACGGGGTGGAACTTACCCAAAGCCATTTGTTCGAAATCGACTTGGATAATGGGTTTGTGTTCGGTGATCCCGGTGTGATTGGCAAATGACGCACCGAACACGATCAGGAGATCGGCTTCGTTCATGCAGCCGCTGGCGATAGGGGTGCCGCTGCGGCCAAGTACCCCTGCGGCCAATGGATGTCGGTCACTGACCTGACCCTTGGCCTTGAAGGTGGTCAGAACGGGGGCACTGAGTCGCTCCGCCAGCGCGAGTACGTCCGCCATGGCCTCCCTTGCACCGTAGCCAACGATGATAGCCGGACGCTGTGATGCCGCAATTTTCTCTAGCGCCATGCCTAGCGAGTCGTTGGCCGGTGAAATTTGCTGCGCTGCCAGGCGTCCATCGGGCGATGAACTCTGCGCATCGTCCGCCGCCGCAAAGACCTGGACCTCGTCTGGGAAGATCAAGTGCGCCACATCCCGTTCGACGATGGCATGCTTGAGCGCCAACGTCATCAGTTCCGCGTGTCGGCTGCCCGGCAGCACAGTCTGACTGAAGCGGCTGACCGCCTGAAAGGCCGAGGCCAGATCGATTTCCTGGAAAGCGCCCGGGCCGAACACCTGGGTGTTGACCTGACCGGTCAACGCGAGTACGGGTGCGCGATCGACCTTGGCATCCCACAGGCCGGTCATCAAATTGGTCGCGCCGGGACCGGCGATCGACAGGCAGGCGGCAGGTTTTCCGGATAGCTTGGCGAAGCCTGAGCAGGCAAAAGACGCGGCGCCCTCGTGGCGAATACCAATGTAGGTGAGATTCCCAGCATCTTCCTGTTCGCGAATCGCGTCCGCCAAGCCCAGATTGGAATGCCCTACCATGCCGAAGACATGAGTGACACCCCAGTTCACCATGGTTTCCACCATGACGTCGGAGATGGTGCGGGTACGTTCCCGATGCTCCTTGACCTGGACATAGACTCCGTCATCGCGCACTTCGACTGGGTAGGTATCCACTCCATCCCCGAATCCACCGGGGGATTTACCGCTCAACGGATGGAAGTCCCAGCCATGCCAGGGGCAGCGCAGCCAGCATTCGCCGCTCTCGTCGCATTCGATGCCGCCCTCGCCGAGTGGGCCACCCTGGTGGGGACAAGCATTGTCCAGTGCCCCGTACTGGCTCTGATGGAAGGTCAGGGCGATGGTTTTCGAGCCGGCCTGTACCGAACGGACCTCGTCATCCTTGAGCTCATCCAGCCCGGCCACTTTGTACCAAATCGTATCGAGTCCCTGGTCGGCGTCGAGTTCCTCCTGGGTAATGGCGTTATGGCTGCCGTCACAGAAGGGGGGATTGGCCGAGCGTTTGCATTGACACAGAAATGCCTTGCCATCCTGCTGTGCGGTGAACGCCTGTGGCTCGAATCCACTGCCTGCATGAGAACCGTCACAGAAGGGCTGGTTGGATGAAAGACCACAGGTGCACCAGTAATATTTTTTATCTTTCTCTAGCTCAACGGCGATGGGTTTAGTGTCAGCGATTTTCGGTTTGTTCATGATGTATCTTCCCCTCCCGGTTTTCGGGACAGCAGTTGCACAACTGCGCCTTACTCATTACGAAATTGGCCTTCGCGGATGTCACGGACAGTCTCTTCGATTTGCACGATGTCGAGCCCGGTCAATTCATGTTGCAGGCTGGTGCTATCCATCATCATATCGATGTTGGGCGGTCCGCCGGTCTTGTATTCGAGTTGTCGCGGCGTGTAGGCTTCTAGCAGCATATTATAGACAGTATACAAAAGAAGCTTCATTTGGCGAATATTGTCCCAAGGCTAGCGCATTTCAATCGCAGATTCTAAAAGCACTGAGCGGTATTCATCGTTCATGGCTGCGTTCTTTTTCTTCCGTGCCATACTTATCTTCTTCGTCGTATCGAACTTAAATAAGTTGAGAGCGATCTTCCTTAGCGCATTGAAAGCAAAGGCTCCATTTCCTTTCCGAATGCGGCACTCATCTTCTCTGAAAGTCATATCTAGCATCCAATGCATACTCTCTACTTGCCAGTGTCCTCGGACGGCTTTAAGTACTTGCTCTGCATCGAAATCCAATGAACTCGTATACCAACGAGTCTCTTTGCTCACCTTTCCTGTCATTGAATGTTCAACCTCAGAAGTGACTTTAATAATGCTTCTTAGACCACCCCATTGATATGGTTTACACATCCACCATTAATCTCCTTTCAAGAACAAAACGACTAAAGTGTTGTTAAGCTGATTAATGTGCTATTTAAGGCTGCATAATGAAAAATATTGATGAATTTCCAACTCTACTAATTGAGCAACGAAAGAAGCTTAAGTTAGAGCAAAAAGATACCTGATTACGTATATCTTTCAGCTAAATTGAAATGTCACTTTGTTGTGCTTTCTTGCTACCTATTTATAATGACTTACATGAACAAAGGCTGTTCATCACTCACTCAAGGAATCAACTCACATGTCAATCAGCAAAGTTAAAAATTTGTTCTCTCGCTCCCAGTTCCCGCTCCATTACGGCTGGTTGGAATTGGTAGAAAAGAGCATTGATGCTTCCAGTGATCAAGAGTGCCTAATAAATGAGATTAATGACATATCCAAACTGATGGGCGATGAGTACACCGAGGCTTTGATGTTGCTTCTTGATTCCCAACCTGAATCACCTTATTCATTACCTTTGAAGTTAATGCCTTTAAAACTTTCAGCTAAAAAGAGGATAGCGACTAACGGTGGTGAGTTCGCAGGTGATTGTGAAATGATTAAATCCCTGCTCTCAAAGCATGTCTCTATCGGAAGCAAAACTCCCGCTGAACAACGAAATGAGCAACGCCAGATTCAAGAGCAAAAGCTGCAAGCAAGGCGTGAAGCATCAGAAAGATGTTTAAGGAACGAAAAGCTCAATATGAGAGGGACTATATTGATTTTCCATCGATAGACGTAGTTAAGATACTAAGAAGATCCAAAGCAGCAAAAATCCTCGTAGCATTGACCAAAGGACAAACAATTTCTAAGAGCGATTACTTATGGTTAATCAACAAAGGTTTTGAAAATCAATATGTAAGTGGGCTGTACTACCTGAATCGAGCTGAACTAGCAAAGCGCAAATGGGAAGATACGAAGAAACCTTGGAATCTAGTGAATGCTATTGCTGATTACCGAAAGGCTGGGAAGTCTCAAATTGCGGCAGATCTGGTTAATAAAAATTTCCCATTCAAATTCGCAAATGGCAACAAGAGCCTGAAATCGGCACTCTTAACCACAAGTGGCGGGGTAAAGCGTGATCTAAACATGCTTGATAAGGCGATCCAATTTGGTACTCAAGCTCATGAACTTACTAAACAAGACTACCGCCCATGCACTCTAATTGGCGCATGTAAGATGATCTTGGGAGATGTGACTCAAGGGCATGAGTGGTATCAGAAAGCAATTAAACGTGGGTTTAATGAAGATAGCTTTGAGCAAGAGATCCGATCAATCTACAATCGTGCCAGTCGCAAAGATAAAGCAAAAATCAAACAGACTTTAATCGCTGATGGATGGGTATATCAGTGGCTCAAATAGGTCACTTAATGGGACTCTGCTAATTTTAGTAACCGATATGGCATAGGAGGCGTTGTCATTGACGAGCCAAGTAGCTCATCTAGCACTTCTTCGAGTCTAAATCGGTAGTTAAATCGAAAACAAAACTCACCGAGATATCGAGGTAGATGCTTTTTGCTGATAGCGTGGTAAGTACCTCTCAATGAGTTCTTGACGTTACCTATCATCGTATCAACCCAATGAAAGTATTTATCTTGAATTTCATCAAGATCAGGTGCGCCATCTTTAACAACCCGATCATGGTGTACGTTCGCATTGGACAGAGCTTCAAAGCACGAAAGTCCATCTGATATAGCGAGAGTGGACGGCACCAAGTGCTTCTTAGCCCACTTCTCAACTTCATCTTTACGAAAGCCCTTAACGACAGTCATTCGCATGTAAACAGGGTTGTAATCCTCGTTCAAAGCTACAGCGGCAATGAAAGGAACTTTGTTTACAGATCCTCTCCCACGTTTGCCCTTTGTTTTACCGCCCCAATATGCATCATCGAGTTGCACTATGTAATCGAGTTGTCTTTTATCATCACTCTCTTTCATCGCTTGCATGAGCTTATGCTTCATGCGCCATGCAGTGTTATATGAGACTTCAATTAGTCTTGATAGCTCTAGTGCTGATATGCCGTTTTTAACTTGAGTCAACAGGAAGATGGCGAGAAACCACTTAGTCAGTGGCAGCTTGGTGTTATCTAGGATAGTTCCTGCGGTGAGCGAGGTTTGTTGGTGGCAGGTGTTGCATTGATATAACGAATGTCGCTTTAGCTTGCAGTATTCTTTACCGCCACAGCTAGGACAGATAAACCCATTACCCCACCTAAGATTAAAAAGTCTTTCATAGCACTGAGTTTCCGTCCCATAAAGGCTATTGAAACGGATCAATGATACACCTTTTTGAAATTGGATCTCATTTCTAGCCATAAACACCTCTCAAACCAATGATCCAAGTATAGTGTTGGCTAGAAAATGATCTAGCTGAAACTTATGCGTAATTATGTAACTTTATGTAGCCTCATGCCAAGACCTCGTTACAAAACAACCAACTGGAAGCAAAACAAACAAGGCAAGCGTGGTAGACCTCGCCGATTCAGCGACTTAGCCATTACGACCGCACTGATGGTAAAACGAGTTTTCTCTATGCCATTGAGAGCAGTGCAAGGTTTTCTAGACTCAGTATTTAAACTGGCTAATATCCCGCTTGTTAGTCCGCATTACACCTGTATAAGCCGTCGAGCTAAGGAGGTTTTGGTTTCATTTAAAACCAAAACCAGAGGTGCGATACAACATCTGGCCATTGATGCCACTGGTCTCAAGGTTTATGGCGAAGGTGAATGGAAGGTCAAAAAGCATGGTACTGATGGGAAGCGTAGAGTTTGGCGTAAGCTGCATATCGCTGTAGATACTAGCACCCACGAAATAGTCGCAGCAGAGTTGAGCTTATCTAACGTAACCGATGCCGAAGTTCTTCCTAACTTACTTAAGCAGACACGTCGCAAAATCATTGAGATATCAGGCGATGGAGCTTATGACACAAGGAATTGTCATGATGCAATACGGATCAAGCGAGCGGTTCCGCTCATTCCACCAAGAGAAGGAGCTGCCTTTTGGGAGCAAGGACATCCTCGTAACTTAGCAGTAGGCTGTCAAAAGCTCTACGGCTCCAACAAGAAGTGAAAAAGCGGTATGGCTATCATAAGCGCTCGCTATCAGAGACTGCAATGTATCGGGTGAAACAGTTGCTAGGTGGAAAATTAAGCCTAAGAAATTACAACGCTCAGGTTGGCGAGACCTACGCAATGATCAAAGCGCTGAACAAACTTACAGGGCTAGGTATGCCCAAAACTCAGTGCGTTGTTTGATAATCACCCAATTTTAGACATCTTCGCTTTCCACTGGAATTACGCAACAAAGCCCATTCCAATTGAACCCGATAGCCGTTGGACTGGATGCGGGCTACTTTACTGCTCCAGTGGCGGAGTCACTTGAACGTCGAGGTATTCTTGGCGTGTTTGGTTATCGACGCCCATCGAGAACGAAAAATGCGTTCAAAAAGAAACACTTTACTTACGACGCGCAAAGAGACAGCTGCCAATGCCCGAATGGTCAGGAGTTGCTTTATAAAACCACATCACGCGATGCCTACCGAGAATACCACTCAGACCCGAAAGAGTGTGCGTTCTGTCCAATGAGGGATGACTGCACTCAAAGCAAAAACATGAAGAAAGTGATTACTCGGCATATCTATAGCGATGCAGTAGAGAGAGCAAATCAAATGCGGCTCTCTTCCTATGGCAAGAAGACTTATCGACGTCGAAGTGAAACAGTAGAACGGAGCTTTGCAGACGCCAAGCAACATCATGGTCATCGTTATGCTCGCTTCCGAGGTCTAGCTAATGTGCAAATGCAGTGTTGGTTGGCAACGGCAGCCCAAAACATCAAGAAGATAGCGTTGGTGGTGAGCTATCTACGAAAAATGGGCTTAAATATGGCAGATACTTGCTTCTGTATGCCTATGTAATGAATGGAAACTTCTGCGCACGATATAACAAAAAAATATCGCGATCGCGACCTAAGGTCGCTTCCAAAAAAGAACCCCGCTTTTTAAGCAGGGTTCGTCATCAATCTGAAACGGCTTCCTCAGAAGCCGTTTGCACTCAGAAAAAACTTTATCTACAGAGACAATACCCTGTAGAACGAAGGTTTATAGACCTAGCTTATGCGCGGTCAGAATCGCTGCGTAAACAGACTTCGCTGTTACTGGGAATGGCATGTTATGGATAGTTTCACCTTCTGCACATGATGCCTCAGCCACTTCCATCAATTTCTCATGATTAAGTTCTTTCACGCCCATTTGGTGCAGGTTGGTTGGCAAACCTACAGAGCGGCAGAAGTTTAGTACTTCTTCGATTTCCGCTTGCGCTGCGTTCTCTAGCACCAGTTGAGTCAGTGTACCAAACGCTACTTTTTCACCGTGTAGTAGGTGATGACACTCTTCGAGCTTAGTTAGACCATTGTGGATCGCGTGTGCAGCCGCAAGACCTGAACTTTCAAAACCGATACCCGATAGGTAAGTATTCGCTTCAATGATGTTCTCAACCGCTTTAGTTGATACGCCATTTTCAACCGCTGCTTTTGCTTTCACGCCGTCAGCGATTAGCGTTTCGTAACATAGCTTAGCCAATGCTTGAGCTGAACGCGTTGGCGCGCCACCTGCCATGGTTGCTTTACCTGAAAGACCGTTAGCGCGAGCTTCAAAGTAAGTTGACAGTGCATCACCCATACCAGCCACAAGTGTACGTACTGGTGCAGCTGCGATGATACCCGTATCCATGATCACCATGTTCGGGTTTTGTGGGAACAGTAGGTACTCGCTGAACTCGCCTTCTGGCGTGTAGATTACTGCTAGCGCAGATGTTGGTGCATCTGTTGAAGCGATAGTCGGTACGATTACCACTGGCACTTTTGCGTAGTACGCCACAGCTTTTGCTGTGTCTAGCGTTTTACCGCCACCGAAGCCGATGATCACATCATTACCTTGCTCATTGCGTACTTCGATTAAACGGTCAATCTCAACGCGGCTACATTCGCCGCCGAAAGTGTTGAAGTTAACTTCTAGACCTTCACCAACAATGCTGGTTTCAGCGCGATCACGTACAAGACCCATTACGAAATCATCCGCGATTGCGAGTGGTTTTTTACCAAATACCGATACGTATTTACCGATATTGTCTAGTGAACCTTCGCCTTGAATGTATTTGCTAGGTGAGATGATGATGTTATCCATGATGGGATCCTTTTAATTTATTCTGTTTCTCGTCACTAGTGCGACGTTATTGGAGATATTGGAGGGACACACAATAGTGCCCCTCTGAAATGGCTTATCAATTAGAACTGGCTGAATACAGTTTCTACTGCGAATGCGCCTGGATCTTTCGTACCGTTTAAGCTGTCGCTGTTTAGGTAAGAAGAACGGCCCGCTTTCGCGCTAGTCATTGTTACGGTTGCTTCTGCACCCGCTTTTGCTGCTGCGATTGCGGCTACAAAGCCTTCTTGAGCCCATGCTTCTAGCGCTGGGTGTAGTGCGTCAATCATCGTACGGTCACCTGGTTTCGCGCCGCCGTAAGCCATCATTTGACCAAGACCCGCTTGCAGTGCTTGCGGTAGAGAGCCATTTTGCTCAAAGTCGCGACCTGCTGCAGTAAACATGATTGAAAGCAGTACGCCTGAAGAGCCACCCATGACTGACGTTAGGCAGTCAGCGATAGTTGTCATCAACTTAGCCTTGTCTTGTAATGGCAAGTTGTTTGCTTCTAGCTGAGCCAGAACCTTGTGTGCACCCGCAGCAAATGTTGAACCGGTGTCGCCATCACCTACGATTGAATCTAGGTGGTTTAGCTCACCTTCAATATCAATGATTGCCTGACACACTTTAGTTAGCACTAACGCAGTTTCTTCATCGTGTGAAGGCGTAAATGCTTTCTTCGCGATTTGGTTTTCGCACTTAGTCACCGGCACTTCACGACGCGCTACCGCGCCTGGCCAAGCTGCTGTTTCAACAGGAGAAACCAATGCGTTAGCAATTTCATCGGTTAGTTGAATAGTCGAAATAGAGAAACCTTTCATATCGATCGCAGTCATCAGTGCGCCGCTTACGATGAACTTGGTGTTTTTACCCAGTTCTGATTCCATCACTTCTTTAGCCACAATGTTCATCTCAATTGGAGATAGACCACCTAGGTTATTAAGCAGAATCGCATTGTCTGTGGTTGGTTTCACTTCTAGTAGCTTGCTGACCATAGTGGAAACAAGATCTTTTGCTTTTGGTAGGTCGATGGTTTCGATACCCGCTTCACCGTGGATGCCTAGACCTAACTCCGCTTTACCTTGCGCGATACGGTCGTTGCTTTCACCCGGTAGTGAACAACTCGTTAGTGCCACACCGATAGACGCTGTTTTTTGGTGTGCATCAAGAGCCGCTTGTTTCACTTCTTCCAACGTGCCGCCGTTTTCAGCCACATAACCAGCTACTTTTTGTACAAATAGCGTACCTGCGATACCGCGAGGCTGAGGGTTACCTGGGATAGAGATATCATCACCGACAACGATAAGGTCAACCTTGCGACCCATCTCTTTCGCTTTTTCCACCGCTAGACCGAAGTTCAGACGGTCGCCAGTGTAGTTTTTGATGATCACTAAACAGCCAGCATCGCCCGTTACGTGCAAAATAGCGTTAAGCACTGAATCCACGCTAGGTGCTGCAAACAGGTCACCACATACCGCAGCAGTTAGCATACCTTTACCAACGAAGCCTGCGTGTGCTGGCTCGTGACCAGAGCCACCACCACAAATTAGCGCCACTTTCTCTTTGTTCCAGTCATTGCGCGCAACGACTTTGATGTCATTTTCAAAGTCTAGAAAAGTTAAGTTTTCAAGCGTAGAGGTGTAAAGAGTGCCTTGGATTGAGTCCATTACGAACGACTCTTTATTATTTAGAATTAAGTCAGCCATAGTTATTCCAGAAATTTTTGTTCAAACGAGTTTGGGGAGAGCCCAGTCAAGATGAGGGCGCCACTTATTATTTTTTGGTTTGGAAATGTGGCTCAGGAATACCCTGAGCCAGCATTAATTAGAATTGCTTGATTGCCGCTAGCAGCTCAGCATCTTGCGCTTGCTTGCGGAAAAATACTGGTGGTTGACCGATAGGTGCATCAACCTTGATCCAACCGCCTGTGAACGTTTCACCAGTCCATACATGAACCCACTCATCTTCTGGTAGGTAAAGCTCTTTCACTGTTTCGCCTTGGTTGTAAACCGGTGCAACCATCAAATCGCGACCAAATAGGTATTGGTATTGAATTTGGTACGCTTCTGAGTCTTGCTCGTAGTGCATAAACAGTGGGCGCTGTACTGGCATACCTTTGGTTGCGTTCTCTTCAACTGCAGCTTTGATGTACGGCTTAAGATGCTTGTAAATCTTAGTCATACGCGCTAGGTGCGCTAGTGTCTCTGCGTCAGTATCGAATTGGTGGTTGTCACCAGGGCGGTTGCCTTCATGGCTACGCATGATTGGTGTAAACGCCGCCATTTCAGCCCAACGTTGGAATAGCTCTTTAGAACGAGTGTTACCGTGTAATGTAGTGTAGCCGCCGATATCGCTGTGGCTGATACCGTTACCCATTAGACCCGCTGATAGTGCCGCTGGAATAACCGATGCAAGACCGTCATCTTTTTCCCAGATCACTGATTGGTCACCAGCCCAAAGCGCATGACAGTAGCCTTGAATGCCTGTGCCACCAGCGCGCATGAAGAACAGGATATCGTCTGTTTTGCCTGCTTCTTCAATCGCTTCATGCTGCACTTTCGCCCAGCGGTACGGCCATTTGTTATGCTCAATTTCAGCACTTACACCGTTGTATAGTGAACAGTCTGTTGGTAGGTATTCACCAAAGTCACCCATCCAGCCATCAAGACCGAAATCGATCATATTTTGCTTGATAACGCCTTTGTACCATTCACATGCTTCAGGGTTGGTAAAGTCAACCACACCACAGTCAAACTCACCAAAGTCGACAACGTATTTTGAACCGTCTTCTTTGGTTGCTAAGTAGCCTTTTTCAAACGCTTCGTTGTATAGCGGGAAATCTTTCAATACGTAAGGGTTGATGTAACCTAGGAAGCGAACGCCCTGCTCTTTTAGCTCGTGAATCTTAGTGTCTAGACCTGGGTAAAGATCCGCGTTCCACTGCCAATCCCACTGTAGGCGCTTACCAAATGAGGTCATCTTGATGCCTTGCCAGTCTTGACACCATGCACCTGAAACTTCAACACCCGCAGCTTTAGCTGCTTCAACTTTCTCGATAGTGATATCAGTACCGCCTTGAATACCTAAGATCACACCGTTGTAAACCCACTCAGGCAATGCTGGTTGACGACCAAATACGCCAGTAATGTTAGTCATTAGCTCTGGGAATGACTCTTCAGCATCAAACAGTATATATTCTGGAATGTTCCAACATTGCAGTTCGTGGTACTCAGCGTGAGTAAAGTCGAAATCTGCATAAGCACGCGTCTCTAAGTGGCAGAAGTACTTCTTATCAGATACGAATGTTGGTTGTGGGTAGTTTGTGGTGTAGTAGTCGCCGCCCGCTTTGTCTTTAACGTCCGCTTGCCAAGTCGTGTAAGTGTTTTTATTACGACCAACACCCGGCTCAGAGCTCCATAGAGGGAAGTTTTTGCCACGTAGGTTTAAGTAGCTTAACTGCTCACCACAGCCGTACACTGACTCGGACTCAGTTGCCGATACACGTGCCCAAAAACGGTTGTATTTTTCATCAAGCGCTGTGAATTCAACTTTAAGACGCGACTCAGCCGTTTCATACATGCGCGCTTCAAGTACCGCTTCACCATCTAGGCTAAAGGTAACCACAACATCATCTGAGTTTTCTGTGATCGCGAATTTCTTCAGCGGTAAACGCTCTGTCACATAGTCAGAAATATCAAAGTTACCGCGGTACATATCAAAAGTGCCTTGGCCAATACCTAGGTACAAAGCAGGGCTAACTTGTGAATGTTCAAATACAGTTCTGTTTTTGTGGCTAATAGTAAAGCCTGATGGAGTTTGGGTAAGTTTCATTCGAACAGCTTCCGAAATAGAGATAAAATTTAGGCGCAACTTGGGTGTTCACCCGAGGAAAAAGCCTTAGGTGTACTGCGCCTAGCTAGCGTATATATTAAATTTGTTACTCTTAACGAATTGACGCTGCAATAAGATTGCTGGTGAACACCGCTGCAGCATCAATCGAGTTAGATAAGGGGCAGATTACTTAAATTGGATGTCGTAATCTGCTTGGATCTTCGCTTCACAAGTTTTGATTTCGTTCTCAAAACGTTGTAGCCATTTCTCACCTTCAGCGCCGGTTGCTTTCAAGAATTCTTCTTTAACGGGTGCCGAAACCGTAATAAATGCTTGTTTTTCAGCTTCTGTTGGGCTGTAAACTTTACCGCCAGCTTTCTTGAATTCTTCATAAGCTGCGTATTCGCGGTGTTTAGGGTATGAACGTAGGTATTGGTTTTGCGCCGCGATACCATCGATTACCACTTGTTTTAGCTCATCTGGGAACGACTTAAATTTCATGTCGTTGAATACCCAAGCGCCGCCCATGTAGCCGTGACCGTCAAGGATCATGTAACCGATACTTTCATGGAACTTGTTCATGATGATATCTACGATACCGTTCTTAGTACCGTCAACCATGCCTGTAGAAAGCGCGGTGTATACTTCTGGCCACGCGATTGGTGTTGGTGCGCCGCCAAGTGCTTTCACAAGGTCTTGCTGAGTTTTTGCCGGTACGGTACGCAGTTTTAGACCTTGTACATCACCCGGTGTTTTTACTTCTTTCTTAGTAGTTGCGATGTTACGCCAACCACCAGAGTTTGATACGGCCATTAGACGCACGTTTGGCGCACGTTGCATTAGCTCTTTACGCACGTCAGCAATAAGTTGTTCGTTGTCGTACACACACTCTGCTACGCGGTCATTTGGCAGTAGGTATGGAAGGTCGAATGCACCAACTGGCTGCCAGAAACTGCCTAGCTCAGGAATCGTGGTTTGGAAGTAATCGAACATACCCGCTTGTACCCCAGCGATACACTCTTTTGCGTTAGCACACAGCTGACCTGCAGGGTAGATATCAACTTGAATTTGACCGTTAGAGCGAGACTCTACAAAGTTCTTCAATACAAGTAGCGATTGGTGGTTGTAGCTATCTGCTGTGGTTACGTGTGGAATCGTTAGTTTGTAGTCCGCAGCATTTGCAGCACCAGCCGCAAGAAGAGATGCAGTGGCAAGGCCCAGTAGTATTTTCTTCATGTTGTTTCCTTAATCATTATTGGTGCGGCTCTTTTATTAGGGTTATTAGGGCAAAGAGCCGTGGTACTAATTGAAAATTAATTTGTCTGAATTTGTATTTTTTGTTGTTTTTTTAACCTAAAAATGGTAATTGAGAGCATAGTGGCGTTAAACATATCGTTAAGTAAGCCGCCATAAGATCCAACCAAGACCGCATTGGCCATCCAAGTTAAGGTGCAAATCAGGAAGGCAATTCGCATTCGCATGCCTTCGGCAATAAATAGCGCGTAGCAACTAATGATTGATGCAATCGCCGGTAACACATCACGTGGCTCAGAGTAGAAGTAAACACTCATCGCTATCTGCACCGCTAGGAACAAGTAAAAGACTTTAAGTCCTTTATATTTCACTGAAACTAGCGCGCGGAACGAACCAATAAGTTCAACCCCGCCACGACAGCACCAAGCAAGGTATAGTGAATTGAGAACGTCAAACAAGAGAGGCAGATGATCGCTCGCATGCGATTGTCGTTAGTTGTCGATGATGCGAATAGGTTTAAACCTAATGCCACAAATCCCAATGCTTGAACCAGTGTCTCATTCATCTAATTTTCTACGCTCAACTTTTGTTTTCAATTTCGCTCAATACAATGTTTGGCAAAACAAAATCTATATAAAGTTCAGGAACTTATAACTGCAACGGTTTGTCGTTTTTCTTACATGAATTTACTATAAATTACATATTTGATTAGTTATAATGAATAAAATTCAGCTTTCGATTCCAAACCAGAATGGATATAGATTTACTTCGCACTTTTTGCCAACTTGCCGATGACAAGAACTTCCGTGTTGCCTCGCAACACCTCTATATCACTCAATCCGCGCTGACTAAGAAGATTCAGCGCATCGAAGAGCAGCTAAATGTTTCATTATTTGATCGCGGTCGACATGGGGCAGAATTAACCCCAATGGGTAAGGTTTTACTACCGGAGGCAAAGCGGGTTCTTAAAGGCTTTGAATCATTTCAACGCTTAGCCACCTTCGTTGCAGAAGGTACCTCTGGTCATCTTAATATCGGCTTCGGTATCTCTTCTTTCCATGAAGCACCCAACTATATTGCTAAATTCAAGCAAGATTGCCCCAATGTTCACGTCACGCTTAACGACTACCCTTCGCACCAACTGGTTGAAGAGCTGCAATTAGGTAACCTGCAACTGGGTTTTGACCGTTTGCCTGTCGACGCGCCACTTAAGGCGATCCCGCTATACTCGGACCGACTTGCCATCGCGATTCATAATCAAGAGAAGTTAAACTTTGATAATCTGTGGGGCTCGCTCAGTCACTACAACTATCTTGGTTTGAGTCGTGACAAAAATCCGACTCTAAATAAACACATCACCAACTATTTGTGGGAAGCAAAGCAGCGCCCTGCGGTGTTTGAAGAAGCCAACGACATTGTTACTGCTTTAGCACTGGTCTCTGCCCGTTTGGGTTACACCATCATTCCTGCAAGCGTAGCGCGGATCAGTCAACCACAAATTCGTTTTATCCCACTGACCGGAAAACACGCCGAGTGGGATGTGGGCTTGTTATGGAATGCTGATATCGCCGATCCTGTACGGACCGCATTTATTCAAAAAGTCGTGAATAAATAACCTCAACTCAGGATACTCTAAGCCATTCAGAGCCGAATTTTTAGAGATATGCTTTCTGCTATTGGGGTAACTCACAGCTAGCAAGACATTATCTTTGAGGGGGTGTTTCATTTCGAAATTCATCGAAATGGTAGAGCAAGTAGCAAAAGAGACGCATAGCTGGTTCAGTCATCAGACCCTGTTTGCCACAAAGTCTAATGACCGAACCAGCTTTTGTGTTCTTTCTACCCTTATACTGAGTCCGAATTAGTTAAAACCAGATTTCAGCTTGGGCACCAAAAGTGAAGCTATCATCATCATTTTGGTTATAACCATCTAGGCCAGATGCGTTGTAATCTCCGGTGTATTTTGCATATGTGGCATAGAAGCGAATTTCAGGGCGGCTAAAGAAAGTTTTTTGGAGTTTTAACGTCGGAGCAATGGTCAATGTCGCACCCCTCCTTCTTCCTGTTCGGATTTACTTGCATAACTACTGCCATTGTAACCAGCTTCGAATTGCAATGCTAAATTGTCGCTGAAGTAGTAGGCAGAACGGCCACCGATCGTCCACCATTGATTTTCACTACCATCGAAATCTACGTCGTTTTTCTGTTGAAACAACGCAATTGTGTTGATGTCCCAATTGCCAATGGTCGCTAATCCATCAATAAATACACGGTAATTTTGGCCACCATCGTTAGATTGGTTAGTATCGCCATGACGTCCCAAGAAGGCAGCCGAGGTTCCCGTGGCATATTGTGCACCGTATTTGTCTCGCCCATTCGTCAACCCGAAGTAAGATGGTTGAGTATAGTTCACCATAAGATGTGCACCTGTGGTCGCGGTTTCACCAATGTAAGTACCTTCAACACCATTGATTTTTCTTGTTACTGAATAGCGACTATCACTGCTGTTGCTCTGGATGCTAGCAGTCAACCACCAAGCGCCTGAGCGATACTCCATGCCGAGTGTATGAGTTCTTGGTCTCGCGTCATCTTCGTAAGTGACTTCGGTGCCATTTTCGTCAGTGTAAGTTTTATCACCGTCGCTGTCATGAGAAGTCATAAACAAATCCAGCTTAGCATCATCGATGGCAATGCCTTTTACGCCAATACCTGGCGAACGAATTTCATAGTATTTGCGGTCAAGAATATGGATATCATCAGACCAGTTCACTCGTCCTGCCCAAAACAGAGCATCAGGAGAAAAGTCAAGCCCCCCCCATTTCGACGTAGCCTTTGTCCATAAATATGGTTTTGTCTTGTGTATCGAATACCCAACGCCTTGCATCGCGGTCTTCATACACTAAACCAAAATAGGCCTTCGCCCAAGCTCCTGAGTCAGTATTAAATTTGCGACTAAATGCGGTAGCAGCATAATTGCTCTCTCCGCCACCAAGACGATAAAAACCTCCAGCATTCGGAGCTTGGATGGTCGAATTACCCGAGCCTGAGCCATTTTCGTTGGAGGTAAAGCCCGCTCGGAAGTAGCCATTCCACTGCACAGCTTCATCTTTCTGTTTCGCTAATTGAGTTTTTAGTTCCTCGATAGCTAGTGCATTTTTTTGACTTTGATCATCTGCGTTTACATAGCCAGAATACGCTGATAAGCCAATAAAAACAGAAAGAGTAATACTTGAATAGTTCATATTTTTCATGTCAATTGTCCCGATAATATGTTTCACGAAATTATTATTATTTTTCGCCCATAGTCAGAAACTTGAGGCGTAAAAAACCGGCCTACACGATATGCAAACCTTGCTAATTGATGGTTCCATGATCGGATCGCCGCCTGAAATAATGCGCTATCAAATAGACAGAGCATGTGATAACCAACTGATTTCAAGCTGCCAGATTCAGAGCGTTGTGACGGACTAAAATTCAAGGAAAACAACAAAGCGGAATAGCCCGTTTTTCAAGTTAATATCCATTCAACAAAGAACGCGCCTCACTGAGAGCGATCCCAAAGGACACGGTTTGCGAATAGTGTGGACCTTGGCTTGCGTACTTCTTTAACCATTGTCGTTTAAGTATCACTTAATCTTTAAATTGTTACCTCGCTTTCAAACCAAGCCATTGTCGATGCTCATCCTTTTAACGCAGTAACCCGAGAAAGAGGAGCACGAATACAAAAAGTTCGCACCGTTCAAAATACGATCATTGAAAACGGTGCGACTCTATTACTTTATATCGGTAAGATTACTTCAGATTCACGTCTAGTAGACCTAAAGCAAGTGCAGGCGCTAAGCCTGGGGTGAGTGGCAAGCGAGGAATCACTAAACAGTGCATTAGGTGATAAATGTCTTGTTTACCATCCCATACTACGCTTGTACCCGCTTGATTGTTTACATCAAGTTCTTGCCACCATGAACAACCTTCGTAGTCGATTAGGTAAGTACGGCAGTAATCCCACCATATACGGTACCAATCTTCGTATTTTTTCTCTCCTGTTACTGCGTATAGAGCGTAAGCAGTACCGATCGCTTCTACTGGAGCCCAACGGATACGCTCACGAACAACAGGTTGACCTTCCCAGTCTACTGAGTAAACAAAGCCTGGTGCGCCATCTACATGCCATGCGTCGCGTACTGTTGCGTCAAATAGACCAATTGCGTCTTCGAGTAGCCATGCTGGGCACTCTGCGCCAATTTCTAGCAGCGTTGCACGTAGGTGACAGATTAGACGCCCCCACTCAATCCAGTGACCAGGAGTACCGCCGTATGCACGGAAGTGGCTCGCTGGTGTTTCTTTGTTGTAGTCTGGTAGTGGGTTCCAATTTGAATCAAAGTGCTCGTTTACACGGTAGCTTAGGCTCTTCGCAGTCTTGTTGATCATGAATTCAGTGATGTTTAGAGCGCGATCTAGCCATTTCTTATCTTTAGTTACATCGTAAACGATTAGGAATGCTTCAACCGAGTGCATTGCCATGTTACCGCCACGGTAATCTTCCGTTTCAGTCCACGCTTGATCCCATGACTCGTAACACATCTGCTTCTCTTCAACCCAGAAGTTTTTTTCGTACACGGTAATCGCTTCATCAAGTAGAGCGTGTGCACGTGGATGACCCGTTGTAACCGCACTTGCCGCACCTAGTAGTACGAAAGCGTGTTGGTAACCTTGCTTAGAAGAGTCAACAATGCCTTCACCAGAGTTGTCGATCGTTGCGAACCAGCCACCGTGAGTGTGGTCTTTTAGTGGACCTTCAAGTGCAGCAATACCGTGTTCAACTAAATCGTAAGCACCTGGGCGGCCCATGTGTGCTGCTAGTGCGTAACAGTGAAGCATGCGTGCAGTGATCCATAGGCGCGTGCCCATCTCCTCACGAATGTTACCGTTGTTACCCACCCAACCAAATCCGTTAGGAACCACTGAACGACGGCCGAATTCAAAGATACGATCTGTTTCAGTATCAAGCCAAGAGGTGTGAGATTTGGTGTTAATCCACTTCATATTTGTTTCCTATTATTTCTTATATCTATTTAATTTGGGTATTTAACTTAAGCGGCGATTTGCTTGTTTTGAGTTATCAGTTCGCGGCTTGAGTTCGAATTTCTTCAGCTAGGGTGTGCACATCAAAGAACACCACTTGAATCTGGTTATCCGGTAAGCGGATAAACCCAAGTGCACCTTGACGTCGCAGTAAACCTTCGTTGACGATTTCTAAATCTTTAACCTGAATACGTAGGCGCGTCGCGCAGTTGTCGATTCGGCCTGCAACGATGTTCTCAACACCGCCCATCGCTTTTAAGATTTTTTGCGCTTTGGCTTGTAAGTTGCCTTTATCGTTAATCATCGATTTTCTCTCTGGTAAAAAAGAACCAAATACTTTTTGGTGCTTATTGAAATAACGTGTAGCCAAAATTAATCTCGAACCGCGGCACTATTTGGCGTGCCGCGCTTACTCAACCTACTACATGATGCCAGCCAATTTAGGTAGACCGATTACCAATGATGGGAAGAATGAAATCAGGAAGATGATTGCCATTTCTACGATTAGGAATGGAATGATTTTCTTAGAGATTTCAGATACAGATACCTTCGATACACCGGATGCTACGAACAGTACTAGACCCATTGGTGGAGTTGCCAAACCGATAGATAGGTTTGCACACATAACCACACCGAAGTGAACTGGGTCGATACCCGCTGCTGTCATGATTGGCGCGAAAATCGGAGCAAAGATTAGGATTGCAGGGCCCGCATCTAAGAACATACCAATGATGAATAGCAGTACGTTGATAATGGCAAACAGTAAGTAAGGGTTATCAGTGATGCCATTCATGAAATCAGCAACCATGGTCGAAACACCAGATAGACTGATTAACGATGCAAAGCCACTTGCCGCTGCAACGATGATAAGAATCGATGCTGCGTTCACTGCGACTTTCGCGAACAGTGCATACGTTGCTTTAACGTTCGTTGCTTTGATGATGTAAAGTGAAACTACGATTGCGTAAGCTACTGCTACTGCTGCCGCTTCTGTTGGCGTAAAGATACCACCGTAAATACCACCAAGAATGATCACTGGCGTCATTAGCGGAACAATCGCTAGACCGAATGCTTGGCGACGCTCCATCGCTGGTGCACGTTCCATTGCTTGTACTTGCGGATATTTTTTGATCTGGAAGTGGTTCATGATCATAAGACCCACACACAGAATGATACCAGGAGTAACACCTGCCAAGAACATCGCAGCTACTGACGTGTTCATAACAAACGCGTAGAGAAGCATGATGCCTGATGGCGGAATGATGTTACCAAGTACCGTCGCCGCTGCCGTTAGTGCTGCAGAATAACCAGTATCGTAGTTGTACTTCTTCATTTCAGGAAGCAACATGCCGCCGATTGCAGAGGTCGCAGCTACCGCTGAACCGGTAAGTGCACCGAAGATAGATGCCGCCAGAATCACTACGTGACCTAGACCACCACGCAAGTGCTGAACCATTGTCTGAGCAAACGCGATTATACGTGGTGTAATACCACCCGCGGTCATACACTCACCCGCCAACATAAAGAATGGTAGAGCAAGTAGTAAGAAGCTATCTAAGCCCGAGTAAAGGCGTTGGTAAAGCATGTTCGCAAACAACATTTGGTCGTTTTGGAACAGAGTGATCATCGGAGACAAACCCAATGTAAATAGTACTGGTACGCCGACGATAAGCAGCACTAAAAAGTAAATGAGAAAGATTGGAGATACCATAGTTTAACGCCTTCTTAAGATGCTGCTGTTGGTTCTAAATTCGCGTCGTTTTTGCTTTCAGGCGCGTCAGAACTGTCTTCTTCGATAATTGCTGCTTCATAAAGAGCAACCGTCGCTTGGCTTTGAGAAACGTCAGTAAAATCTCCTAAGATGCCACGGATAGACTGGATACATTTTTGCAATGCATAAACACATGTTACTGTCATCATCACTGGCGGAATCACATAGATGACATACATTGGAATTGGCAAACTGTCGGCCATTACTGAACCAGTGTTGTAGAAGTTCCAGCCAAATTTAATCCAAACTGCAAACACAAGAATTGCTGAGGTATGCGCAACTAAAGCAAACAATGCGTACACTCGAGGTGCTTTTTTCTCCACAATTTCAGTTACGAACGTCATTGCAATGTTTTTGTCGGCCAAGTACACGAACGGCAGGCAGAGATAAGTCATGTAGATCATCAAGAAACGAGCCATCTCATCTGTCCAGCTTAAAGGCACGTTAAATACATAACGGAAGAGTACTTGAGTGACAACCATCACTGTCATCACGAGAAGTAATACACCAGCAACATGGCGCAATAATTTCGCAACAGGAGTAGTCACTGTATTCAATGCTTTTTCTATTGTTTTTAGCATAGAATCACCATCATTTTTATAGGGCTTTGGGAAATTGGGTGCCGAGGTAAACAGCACCCTGTCTTATTATATTTATTGTTAAATTAAGCTTTACCGTTTGAACCAAACAGGCGAATTTTGTGGCGAACCACTTCTTTCATTGATGCGATACCAGTATTCATCACGTCAGCAAGTACGTAGTCTTTCGCGTTTGCTTGCCAGTGCGCTTGTACACCGTCAATAAAGCCTTGGCGTAATTCAGTATCAACGTTGATCTTCGCTACACCGCGTTTTACCGCTTCAATAACTTGATCATCTGGCACACCAGAACCGCCGTGAAGAACGATTGGTTTTTGTACTGCTTCTTTGATTTCTGACAGGCGGTCAAATTTCAATTGTGGGGTTGTTTTGTAAACACCGTGCGCAGTACCGATTGAAACAGCAAGGTAGTGAACGCCAGTACGCTCAGAGAAATCCAGTGCTTCAGCAACAGTGGTGATCATCGCGTCTTTTTCATCAACTGTGATGTCATCTTCTGTACCACCAATCTTACCGATCTCACCTTCAGCACCTAGACCTAGCGCGTTCGCTACATCTACTACAGCTTTAGTGATGCGTACGTTCTCTTCAAAATCTAGCGCTGAACCATCGAACATAAGCGATTGGAAATCACAAGTCGCAGCTTGCATACATTGCTCGAACTTACGGCTGTGGTCTAGGTGAACACACACTGGCACAGTGATTTGGTGATATTCGATTAATGAATCAATCGCAGTACGAAGTGGTTTCATACCCATTTCGTTAATTGCTTTTTGACCAATTTGAATCATGATTGGCGATTGCTCTTTTTGAGCCGCTAGTAGTACTGCTTTGATCGTTTCTAGGTTGTGAGCTGTGAAAGCACCGATTGCATAACCATTTTTCCACGCTTCGTTAATCATTGTGTTACCAGATATGTAAGCCATTTTATTTCCTTGTAATATTTTTAGTCTTATCGACTCTAATTTTGCTAAGACAGAAGTTACCAATCCAAGCTGTCAATTTCTGTTAGATGGACAACACTTCATGTCACTTTAATGACATTCATTGCCATAAATGTACACGGAGTCACAAAACACTCAACAAGCATAAATTTATGTTAGAACTCGATATCTCATCGTTTGCTATATAGATATAACTTACTGTTTCAAAGGAATATTGTCTGCGAAACTAACCAGCGCAAACAGAGTCCTACCCCTTTATAATTAGGGTATAAACAATAATCGATTACTTATTAATATTCGTGATTTTGCTACTTAGCCCTTCATTTTTGCCATGAGGGTATGTTGCGTATTTATAGTCTTTCGTCTTCGAAATAATGAAAAACCATGCATCAATACAATGAAAAATAGTTGTTTTCAAAGGAACAATAAGCAACAAAAACCGCACGAAATTTCAGAAAATGCTGCTTAATCTTCATTTTATATAACCAATTTACTATTAGTTTTTATTTCACTTTTGGTTCAAGACCTGAACTTACGCGCAGTTGTTCAAGTACCGCAGTCCAGTCTTGACGACCACGACCTGCTGCACGAGTTAGGTTGTACATTTCACGAGCCGCAGCGCCACAAGGCATTGGCACGTTAACTTGGTTAGCAAGATCCAACGCAATACCAATGTCTTTATGCGCTAGGTCGACCATGAATACTGGTGATAGATCGCCTGCTAGCACCTTACCTGGCCAAGTAGTTGTAAAATGACCTTTACCTGCTGGCGTGCCGCTCATCACTTTCATTGACGTTTCCCAATCCAGACCAATGGCTTCAGAAAGCGTTGCTGCTTCAGCAGAAAGTGCGTTTAGCGCGATACTCATGTAGTTGTTGATGATCTTAACGCGGATACCTTTACCTGCACCGCCACAATCAACCGTCTCATTACCCATACAATCAAACAGTGGCTGAGCGCGCTCTACTTGCTCTTTTGTGCCACCAGCCATAATAAGTAGCTCACCACGAACAGCATGCTCAGAAGTACGGCCTACTGGCGCTTCCATCATTGAGAAGCCAAGTTCTGTCATTTGTTTAATTAGGCTGTCAGTCTCAAGCGGGTGAATAGTCGACATGTCGATAAGTAGTGCATTTTTATCGAGTGTCGTCGTAACACCGTTCTCACCTAAGATGACATTTTTAACTAGCGTACCGTTTGGCAGCATAGTAACAACGAATTCCGAATCTAATGCCGCATTAGCAGGTGATGTCGCTGCTGTCGCGCCTTGTTCAACTAGCTGCTGGACTGCATCTTGGTTGATGTCAAAAACTTTTACTGAGTGGCCGCCCTTGATTAAATTAAGCGCCATTGGCGTACCCATTTGACCCAAACCAATAAATCCAATAGTAGACATTGTTCTTTCCTTCACGTTAGCGATTAAGTTGAGACAAATATAAACATAAAATGACATTGCAACCGTAACTAATGTCACATTTTGTTGCTTTTTGTTTGTTTTGGTCGTTTTGTGATTGCAGTCCTAGTTAAAACTACAGATGTGAATATACTGAAGACATCAATTTGCAAAATCGCAATCCAATAAAGTAAACATAAAGAGATTAGAATTATGACAATTGCATGTTTAGGTATTACGGTACTTGACCGTATTCAACGTGTAGCCACTTTGCCAACAACGGGCGGTAAATATGTAGCAAAAGACTACTTCGAAGTTGGCGGAGGCCCAGCAGCAACGGCGGCTGTAGCAGTTGCTAAGATGGGGCATCAAGTCGATTTCATCGGGCGTGTTGGCCAAGATGGTGTAGCAGATACCATGCTTTCTGAACTCGCCAGTTATGGTGTAAACGTAGATAACGCTGTACATGTTTCAGATGCATCTTCAGCTTTTTCTGCTGTTCTAGTTGACGACGAAGGTGAGCGAATGATCATAAATTACCAAGATCAGTCTCTTAGCCGTGATCCAAAGCAATTGGAACATCTCGACTTTTCTCAGTATGACACCATCTTAACGGATGTACGTTGGCCGGAAGGTGCAAAATACGCTTTAGAGCAAGCGAAAAAACACAACATACCTTCTGTGCTGGACGCTGACCTAGCACCAGATCCTATTGACGAGCTTGTAAAACTAGCTGATCATGTAGCATTTTCAGAACCTGGTCTTGAAAAATTCACCGGTTGCAGCGACCCAATTGAAGGTCTTAAAATCGCTAAAAAACAAACTGATGGCAAAGTTTATGTTACAGTAGGTTCACAAGGCTGCTACTGGTTAGAAGGTGATGAAATTTGTCACGAGCCAGTAATCAAAGTAGATGTAGTAGATACTACAGGTGCAGGTGATGTTTTTCATGGTGCTTTAGCGGTCGCAGTCGCAGAATCGAAACAAAGCCGTGAGGCGATCGTTTTTTCTAACCTAGTGGCAGCGTTGAAATGCACCAAAAGAGGTGGTCGAGAAGGCATTCCGACTAGATCAGAAGTGGACCAAAAACTTCAAAAATAAACAAAAACGAGGATTAAAGTGACTAATCCCAGACAAGATAAATTAATTCAGCTCGTCAATGACAAAGGCTATTACAGCGTTGAAGATCTCGCAGAGCTTCTTGAAGTTTCTACACAGACCATCCGCCGTGATATTAAAAAGCTCAGCGACGCTCGCTTTGTGATCCGCCACCACGGTGGTGCAAGTTCGCCAGCGACAAAATACAATCTCGACTATGAGGTTCGTAAAGTTGCCGATACCGAGCAAAAGCATGCCATGGGCAAAGCAATTGCTGATTTGATACCTGATGGTTCAACCGTATTTATTTCGATTGGTACGACAACAGAAATCATCGCGAGCCACTTAGCGACGAAAAGTAATCTACAGGTCATCACCAATAGCCTGCGAGTAGCCAGTGTTCTGCACACTAACAAGTGTATTGATGTATTGATTCCTAGCGGCAAAGTGAAAGCATTCAATGGCGGTATTGTTGGTACTGAAGCCATGGAGTTCATTTCTAACTTCCGCTTTGATTACTTAGTAACAAGTGCAGCATCTATCGATGTCGATGGCACACTGTTAGAATACGATCTCAACGAAACCGTATTCACCCAAACAGTGATGAAGGCAGCACGTCATGTGTTAGTGGCGATGGACTCAAGCAAGTTCATTCCAAAAGGGTCAATCACCCTTGCTAACATCAAAGACGTCGATTACTTCTTTACTGACTCGAAACCTAGCCCAGCAATTGAAACTGCGGCTAGACAGGGCGAAACATATGTGGTCATCTGTTGATAGATACTCAGTGTTGTGAACGTATTAACGTAAAAAGCGACTTATCTAAGTCGTTTTTTTTACGCCTATTACAACCACTTGTAATAATTAAAAAAGGCCCTCTACGGGCCTTCTCTAATTATGCTTCAACATCATTTGCTTTAGAGCTATTTGATTGAGAAGCGGTGAATCGTTTTCTCTTCAAACAACTCACCAGGGTTAAGACGAGTCGTTGGAAAATGCACGTTGTTTGGGCTATCTGGATAGTGCTGGGTTTCCAAACACATACCATGGCATGACTCATAACGCTCCCCATGACGCCCTACCCAATGCTTGTTTGACAGCTTGAATCCGTTGTAAAACTGTACAGCTGGCTGGGTGGTGAGAACCGTCATCATACGTCCACTTTGCGGCTCATAAAGCTCCGCCGCATAGTTGTACTCGCCTTCTTTTCTAGACCCATCAAGAATACAGTTATGGTCAAAGCCGCATAACGGCATCATCGCTTTATTCAAAGCAATTTGCTTGGTCTCGGTGAAATCGAGACCTGTACCCTTAACCGACAGAATTTCACCGGTTGGAATGGCGTTATCATATACCGGGGTGTAGAACTGGGAATAAAGCTTCAATTCATGTTGATCAACTGTGCCCGAATCATGACCCGCTAAGTTGTAGTAACTATGGTTAACTAAATTAACAACCGTAGGCTTATTAGTAAAAGCTTGGAAGTTATAGTGAACTTGATTGAATTCATCTAAACCAATGGTGTGAGTCACATTCATAGTACCACCGTAACCTCCTTCACCATCGAGCGATGCTCGCGTCAGATGAACGTATGTCGCCTCTTCTTGTTCTTCAATCTCAAAATCCCATACGTACTTATCAAAACCTTTCGTACCACCGTGCAGGTGTTGCCCAGTTGGCGCTTCGTTGGTTTCTAATTGAAACACTTCGCCATCAAGCTCATAACGTCCCTCTGCAATACGGTTAGCGTAACGACCCGCTACCGCACCAAAGAAAGGATGACCTCCAAGGTATTTTTCTAGGCTTTCGTAACCAAGCACAACATCCGCTACGACGCCATTGCGATCTGGTACTTTAATTGAAGTCACAATACAGCCATAGTTAGTCAACTGCAGTGAGATACCTTGGCTGTTGGTCAGCGTAATCAGTTTTACCGGTGCAGTTTGACCTTCAACCTGTCCCCAATGTTCAATCTTCAGTTCCACGTAGTTACCTCATTTATCCGTTTTATCTTATTCGCCAACTGATACCATCACTCTCACTTAGCATTTCTATTTGTGCTATCTAAACTGTTTCGCTCTGCTCTTTCGTTCCCACTGAGCAACGAATACCGCGTTGATTAAAGTAGTTGGCAATCTCGCTTACTCGGGCCTGAAATTCATGGCGGTCGAATTGCAGTGATTGCATTTTGTACGGCAGACCCAATGACTGGTATTTTTCCTCACCCAAGCGCATAAAACTCAGCAACTGCAAGATGCTGACTCGACCATCAAGTTCCTGCTCAATAAAGTCAGCAGTGGCTGAAATATTGCCACTATCGTCATTGATAGTTGGTATCACTGGGATCCGTAAAATCAGCGCTTTATCGAGTTTACTCAGTGCTTTTAAGTTATTAAAAATCTTACGATTATCAACGCTGGTGTATTGCTTATGTTTGGCACTGTCCATTAACTTGAGATCAGAAATAAACAGATCCGTATAAGGCAGAACCTTTTCAATCCGGTTCCAATTGACATAGAAGCTCGACTCAAGACAGGTATGAATCCCCTCTTGCTTACAGGCTTTAAACAACTCAACCACAAAGTCACTCTGCAGCAAAGGTTCTCCACCAGAAACCGTCACTCCACCGCCTGAACGGTCATAAAATCCGCGGTCTTTGCGTATCAGATCCATACACTCATCAACGGACATCGACTCGCCCCACTGCTTTATTGCTTCCGAAGGACACTCCTCGACACAATTCAAGCAACTGGTGCACTGGTGTCTATCGATTTGCTGCAACATCGCGTCGGAATAGATCAGCATTTTGTTATCAGGACAGACATCAAAACACGAAGCGCAATGTTCAGTGGAAATGCATTTGTTGTGGTAAACGCCGACTTCAATATCCCGTTTAAAACTTTCTGGGTTACCACACCAATCACAGCGCAAAGGGCAACCTTTAAGAAATATTTCGGTGCGAATACCCGGTCCATCATGCAGCGTGAACCTTTGGATATTTAGCACTATCGCCTGATTTGACACAATTCACCTCAACCTGGTGTTAAAACGTGAAAACCCAAACCACTTACAATCCCGCGTACGATTGGGCAATGGTTTGGGTATCACTATGGGTTAATTAGAATCGTAGTTCTGTACGTTGGATCAAGTCGTCCTGCAGCGGTTTACCCAGCTCGACAAAGTAAGCGCTGTAGCCAGCAACTCGCACCAACATATCGCGATAAAGCTCTGGATTCTTTTGCGCTGCGCGCATTTTTTCCGAACTCATGATGTTGAATTGTACGTGCATGCCCTGCTTACCGATGTACTCATCAACAAAGCTGAGCAGAATATCGCGACCTTCAACACCCGAAACTGCATCTTCAGGGAAACGCAGGTTTAGCAACGTACCGTTTGTTGCCAAACTATGGTCCACTTTGGTGACGGAGTTGATCACTGCCGTTGGTCCGCTAATATCGTGTGAGCCACCCGCAGTATGCACTGGTCCCATATTGTCAGAGATTGGCTCACCGTTTTTGCGTCCATCCAACGATGCGTTAGTGTATAACCCCATCCCAACGTTAGCGTTTACAGTGTAAACACCCGGGCTGAACTTACCACCACGTGGGTTTTGACGACCTTTAATATGACGGCAGTAACATTCAAACATGAAGTTAAATAGCTCGTCCGCTTCGTCGATATCATTGCCAAAGTGTGGGATCTTTGAGCTGTTGACCAAGGCATACAGTTTTTGGTGACCATCCCAGTTATCTTTTACCGCGTCTAACAGCTGTTTACCTGTGTATTTCTTGTCATCAAACATGAGCTTTTTGATGCTCGCCAATGAGTCAGCACAACTAGCAATGCCCGCCGCTTGTGGGGCTGTGCCATTGTATTTAACGCCACCATAAGTCATGTCTTTGCCTGACTCGATACACCCTTCAAAAAACGCGGAAATGTAAGGAGTTGGTTTGATCATGCGATGCATCTTGTCAGTAATGTTTAGGCAGCTACACAGTTGGTCACACCAATAAGCAAACTGCTTGTCTACACTCACTAACACTTCTTCAAATGATTGATAAGTTTTAAGGCTGCCAGTATCAGGGCCAAGCTGCATGCCAGCATTAGGACCCGACAAAATACGACCGCCGTTGATCACCATTTCCATCATTTTCACGGTGTTCACATAGCCCGCATCAAGCCAGCCGTGCTCTTTACCTGGAATCGTCGGCTCAACACAGCCCACAACCGCGTAATCACGCGCTTCTTCAAGCGTCACGCCTTTACCAAGCATCGCTTTAATCGCTGGACCATCATTGAACAATTTCGGATGACCGTAGCCTGCGCGAATACATTCAATAGTCTTAACTTTAAGCTCATATGGCGTTTGATCGTGTAAACGCACGCACACCCAAGGGTTCATCATACGTGTATGCACGGATGCTTCAAGCATCAACATGGTTAGATCGTTAGTGGCATCATTACCTTGCTGATCAACACCGCCAATAGTTAAGCTCTCACCACCAAAGCCACGACCATTGCGCACCTTAACTGTGCCTTTGTCTTTCAGCTTGGTTGGGTTGTTCATCTTAACGTAGAGCACTTCCAGTACTTCTAAAACGAACTCTTTGGTCACACCGTTTTCAGCACGATCTTTGGCATAGAACGGTAGCATCCACTGGTCCATACGACCGTAAGAAATTGAGTGACCATTGCCTTCGATTTGCGTCATCGTCACAGCAAAGTTAAACAACTGAGCCGCTTGCCAGAATGTTTGCGGTACGCCACCAGCAATTTGGTAACAGTTCGCCGACATCGCTTGCAATTCTTGCTGACGAACTTCATCAGTCTCGGCAAACGCCATGTCTTCCGCGAGCAGTGCGTAACGGGTGATGTATTTAATCGCCGCTTCTAGCGCAATGATCGTTGCGGTGTAGTAATCACGCTTATCACCATAATCTGGATCTTGTTTTGAGAGCCCAGCAAAAGCTTGTTGTGCCTGCTGCAAAACGCCGTTGTAGCCAAGCGTCATCAACTTATTGAAGTCCATTGCGAAGTGACCAATACCAGCGAAGTGATAGTTGTTGGTTTGGAACACTTTCTCACCCATGTGAGAACCTTTCTTCTGATCATCATCTAAGTTCGCTGTGATGAACTCATTGGCACTCTTACCTTTCCAATAAGCGCACAACTCAAGAATTTCCGCTCGCTCTTGCTCATTACGAATATAAAACTGATCGTTTGAGCGTTCTTCAAATGGCGAGTTAAGAATTTCGTCGATGATCCAGTCAACAGAGAACTCTGGATAGATTGGCGATGCTTTAGCAGGCGCGGCAATCTCACCTAAGATCAAATCTTCATCGTAGATATGCAACGTGCTGTTAAGCAGAATATTTTGAAACGCCAGTGCACATTGCACGATACGTGGCATGGTTTCATTGTCACGATACGCTTCTGTTACTAAACGCAATCTTTCCACATCAATGTCATATGGACGATCTAAGAACGTTTGGCGCAGACGATTCACGCGCGGGAACGGAGACCAATCCGCATGCCTTACTTCGTAACCCAAACCATAAACATTATCAAATGCCTCTGTGCCGATTGCATCTGTGTGAGTGGTTGTTTTCAGTTCAAACAACGTCTCTTTGTCTGCTTGGAAGTTTTCCATAGCTAACCTCATAAAATAAAGAATCAAGATGCCAATGCTCAATTCTTTGAACTCACAACGGCTCAAAGTCACTATTTAAACATTGGCATTTTGACTGCTCGCAATGCCCGAAACTACTGAGGTTGATTATACGAAAGAGGTAGAAATTGTATGGGAGAATGGTCACAAAGCGAAATCATACAAACATAAAACAACAAAATGTGACACAAATAATGGTAATTAATTATAATGAATCTATAGTAATCGTACATTCACTAAGGTCTAAACATGGATTTATGGACACCACGATAATTCTTATTTCGCTGATCATCGCACTAGCAGGCTTTACTCAAGGCTTGACTGGCTTTGGCTCAGCACTCGTTTCCGTACCTTTGCTGTCACTGATTGTCGGTGCTCAAACGGCGGTTCCTATTGCAGGTATTTTCGGCTGGTTGGTGACATTACCAATCGTGTGGAAAATGCGACATTCTATTCAACGTCAAACAGGTTTGATCCTGTTTGCAGGCTCAGTACCCGCTTCTTTTGTCGGCGCAAAACTGCTGGCAAGCATGCCATCTCAGTACATTCTATTGACGATGGGTGCGGTATTAATTATTTCTAGCATCCACTCGCTACGTGCGACTAAGCCTTTGTTTAAAGAGGCTTCAATGCCATTAACGATTGGTGCAGGCTTTACTTCTGGAGTGCTCGGGGCAAGCGTGGGTGAGTCTGGTCCACCAGTGATTGCTTACACATCAATGCAGCCTTGGACAGCAGACCAAACCAAGTCGACACTGGCGTTCTTCTTTATGCTGCAAATGATCGGTGCCAACGTAAGTTTCTGGAATGAAGGGTTGATTACTGAGGAAGTGATTTCGCACGTTCTATCGGCAATGCCAGCATTCGCACTTGGTCTAGCAGGCGGTATGGTTGGCTACCACTTCCTACAGAAGTACAAAATCGATTACCACAAAATCGTGCACAGTTTCTTGTTAGTGATGGGCTTTATGCTGGTGTTCAAAAATGTAAGTTTTTAGACATTTTGGTGTTTTTGGTCAGTAGTTGGTAAAACGGCACTTCTGGTGAGTGTCGTTTTTGTTTTTTAGCCGTGGTTGTAGCTGTATGCCCCGCTAAAGAGTTTTCATTCTCGTGCATACGAGAATTGTCTCTAAACTCAAAATTTGTCATTCTCGCGAATGCGGGAACCTCGCTGTTAGTTTTTCTTAGTAGATGTAATGTGTCGGTATTTGTATGTACCGCATCATAGACAGGATCTTAAGAGCTAACTTGTTTATTTAGATAGAAAAAAGGCTTCATTAGCGAAAGAAAGTCGAACCATTGCCAACGCCAAAAGCAGTGAATGATGACACTATGCTGCCCTATTATCCCAACCTTAAGATCGCCTGTGGTCATTTTAAGACCGGAACTAATGATGATGTTGAATTAATGTCCGTTGATATCAGCAACGTCAGCCCTGATAAACACTTTTTGGCAAGAGCATCTGGCAATTCAATGAACGGCGGGAAGTCGCCAATTTGTGACGGCGATTTGCTGCTACTAGAATTTGTCACTCCAACATCAGCAGGCTCAATAACGGGAAATACAATGGCCGTTGAGATACAAGATGACGCGGGTGACAATCAGTAGGCTTTGTTGCGTAATTCAATTGAACTTAACCAGGAACTTACGATCTGATCGGCTACACCCATAACTTTATGTAGCCTCATGCCAAGACCTCGTTACAAAACAACCAACTGGAAGCAATACAATCAAGCCTTAATAAACCGTGGTTTCCTGACCTTTTGGATTGATGAGGAAACGATAGCCGACTGGAAGCAAAACAAACAAGGCAAGCGTGGTAGACCTCGCCGATTCAGCGACTTAGCCATTACGACCGCACTGATGGTAAAACGAGTTTTCTCTATGCCATTGAGAGCAGTGCAAGGTTTTCTAGACTCAGTATTTAAACTGGCTAATATCCCGCTTGTTAGTCCGCATTACACCTGTATAAGCCGTCGAGCTAAGGAGGTTTTGGTTTCATTTAAAACCAAAACCAGAGGTGCGATACAACATCTGGCCATTGATGCCACTGGTCTCAAGGTTTATGGCGAAGGTGAATGGAAGGTCAAAAAGCATGGTACTGATGGGAAGCGTAGAGTTTGGCGTAAGCTGCATATCGCTGTAGATACTAGCACCCACGAAATAGTCGCAGCAGAGTTGAGCTTATCTAACGTAACCGATGCCGAAGTTCTTCCTAACTTACTTAAGCAGACACGTCGCAAAATCATTGAGATATCAGGCGATGGAGCTTATGACACAAGGAATTGTCATGATGCAATACGGATCAAGCGAGCGGTTCCGCTCATTCCACCAAGAGAAGGAGCTGCCTTTTGGGAGCAAGGACATCCTCGTAACTTAGCAGTAGGCTGTCAAAAGCTCTACGGCTCCAACAAGAAGTGAAAAAGCGGTATGGCTATCATAAGCGCTCGCTATCAGAGACTGCAATGTATCGGGTGAAACAGTTGCTAGGTGGAAAATTAAGCCTAAGAAATTACAACGCTCAGGTTGGCGAGACCTACGCAATGATCAAAGCGCTGAACAAACTTACAGGGCTAGGTATGCCCAAAACTCAGTGCGTTGTTTGATAATCACCCAATTTTAGACATCTTCGCTTTCCACTGGAATTACGCAACAAAGCCGGTAGAACTACGGAAAGTTTCCGCATAAGCCCCAAAAGTACGGATTAAATTAATTGGTCTGTTGCAGTGCTCGCTAGACGGTCAGTTCGTTGGGACTGAAGAGGTTTGGAGCAAACGTTGCTAGGTGTTGCGTCAAATCAGCGCTTAACGAACTCCCTGAAGTTCTTCAAAATCTCTAATCAGATAGCAAAGTTGGCTACTTCACAATAGCTATAATTCAATTTTAGTCTCATATAGGTTCCTTAGAACCATCTCATAATATAAAGGAACATTTTCCTTAGAATCGTTGTTTTACCTTGACCAGCTTTACCGACGATGCAGGCAATTTTAGGAAACGGGAATTCAGTATTCTCAGAAAGAGTAATAAGCTCTGTACTGGTTCGCATCGAAGTAATTTTTAGCGGGTGGTAGATTTCATCGATAAAAACGTCATTGTCTCTAGATAGAAGAGTTCTAAAAGTAAGGTAACGATCTGTGACTTTTTCAAAAATTTGCTGTTCCATGAAACTATTAATCGGTGCAATAGTGTCTAAAACTTCATTGGCTTCGCGTTGGTCACTATTGCTCCTCAGTGTAGTTTCCAACTTTCCAAAAAGCTTGTTTGAAATGTACTTTCCTGTTTCAGTCTCAAACGCTTTGACTATAAGAGATGATGACTCTGACATTGATACTATCCTTCTAATTTAAAGAATATTCTACATTATTGTTGTCAGCCTTGTCTTTTACTCCTCATTAGTTTTTGTATATCTATAATAACTGATTGTAACCCTCCCCGAAAAACTGGTCGCTCGCAATTAGAGGTTTTCCGTTTACACTGAAACAAACGGAGAACGCATGA
>NZ_JBNFXP010000013.1:0-115122 GCF_052877535.1 Vibrio sp. PNB23_22_6
TCCCTGGGAGTATTTAGCAAGGTGTGAGAATAGGAAAAACTCTAAGTTAGAGTGCCACTAATCCAGGGAGGGTTACACCTGTTGACACTCTCCCGTCGAACATATCCTCTATAAGGGAATTGGCTGTTAGTGTCTACACAGCGCCAATAAGTAGCTTCCGAAGTAGTAGGGCTATACACTTATCGATAATTTAGTTTGTTTCATCTATTGCTCTAACCATAATGGGGTTCGTATAGAACATATAGTCACCGTTAATAGGTTGGAAACTACGCCCTCTCAACCTTATAGCCATATCTCCACCCACAGCCAGTACTGGTACCGACATTACTATGCGATGACCGATCTTATAATCTTCTACATCAAATACTTGGCTTGTCACCGTTTCATTCGAGATAACGATTAACTCTACCTGTTCTAATTTTGTTGGCTTTCCTTTCCAGTTAAGTTCATTTAACGTTAGCTCAATATTGACTGTCAGCTTTTCGACGCCACTGATAGGTACTGTCTCTCCCATAATGGCAGGCCTTTCTAGCTTACCGTGCTTCAGCTCAAATTTTAGATCCCTTACGACTTTACCGTGACTAGCAAAAAAAGAGCCTTTACGTAATGCCTCTATTACTCCATTAATTGAATTGTCCCGCGAATAGACCCTAGTTTCTGAAAATTGACAAGGCCAATAATCACCTCTCGTACCATGAAAATCAGAAGGTGCACGTGCCCCCCAAAGTAATTTCCCTTTGCCAAGTAGATTATCCCACACCCCACCAACCTCTGAGACAACAGGGTCCCATCGGTCATGTGTCTTAAATTTATGGAAATACGAACCAATTTTATCACCAGGAACTCGTTGATGGCCTGGAGCTCCGGAAAAGCCTAAAAAAACACTGTTTTCTTTCGCCCAATCCTCCAAATTTCTAAGAGTCTCTTCAAAACTGTCGACTTTGCGGCTAGGGTGATTATAAAAAACTGCAGGTAAAACTGGGTAAGAATCGAAGCTACTTTCAAGCCACTTAAGCCCATCCCTCACAGATGAAAATGGGTTGTTAGGGTTTCTATAGTCATCGAACTGACGTCGAAACTGACTCGCTATCATGGCGGCAGTATGCCCTTCTGGGAACAGCAGCGTCGCATGCTCTCGTCCCTCATACGGAGGTAAATTCCATTCCAAGCCAGAAATAATTGAAAGTGTTGGAAATGCGCGATCGATTGCTTCAATTTCAAGAAAATAGTCTAATGAACCTGCATGTAAATCACCGTCTGAATGATCAGTAATCGCAATAGCATCGCACCCATAGCTCACCGCTTTATTGGCGATTTGTTCTATCGAATGCCCACCATCGGAATGCTTCGTGTGGATATGAGTATCGACAGCCAACCAAACACCATTGGAAGCCCAAGGGATAGTGTCAATTATAGCTAAACTCTTGTTTCTGGATAAATCATCTAAAGAACTGTTTTGATATAAGGTGAGAGCTTGCACTTCTGCTTGTAGTTTCTCTATCGTTTTAGTGTACTCCTCATTTTCAGTACTACCAATGACCTTTTCAAAGTCTGCAGAAGTTATAGAGCGATGCCGATTAACATTCGGAAAAAAAAGGGCTTCGGAATGACTAGCGATAAGAAGGTTTTGTGAGTGAACGGCATTAATTTTACGACTCGAGATAAAATTAGAAAATCTTGCACCAGCGATATCTGCGGCTAAATCAGAAATATCAAAACCAGAACCATCTTGATTAGCATCAAACAACTCTTTTAGTTCGCCCATATTATTAGCAATTGCTTCGCTACCAACTCGTTCAATAATAGCAGAATATAAAAAGTGCAGTGCTAAATCATTTCTGTTATTAAGATATGCTGTCTTTGATGAGAGATTAGATAATTTAGTACCTATTGAATATGTGTCAGCATCTATTAGCTCTGCAAAGCGATGGTTTGCGAATGCCATCGCGACCGCCCACAATGCATACTCATTTTCTTTTCTAGCATCACTAATGCGGCTTCTCTCTTTTGCATGTTGAAATACAACATTAAATATTTCTGATAGAGAAAGCTTTCTTTTGCTCATGATGACATCACTTTCCAACATAAACTCTAAATAGCTACCTATAACATCAGGATCAATTTTATTATTGTATCTTGAACTAAATGATTTTATAAATGAAGATATATCAGACAAACCAGATTTGATATAATTCTTTAGATCACCATTTTTTATCGCTCTTAAGCGTAATGTATTATCTTCTATTTCTATACTTTTTATAAATTGCTCAAAAATATCATTAACACCAGAATCAAATACTATTTTTAAAAAAACACTAACCCCGAATTCAACCAAAGAACCAGGGACATAAATCCCGCCTACCTGACATGAATCGATGGCATTATTACCATCTGGGATGATAAAGCAAGAAACGTTGACATATCGATTATTAATAAAACCGCTTAAATCTAAGGTTCCTAATACTACCGCACCATAATGAGAAACTTTAATCTCAAAATTCATATTAGGTGTAAGATGTGAAGCAGCTTTAAATATAGATGTTAATTTTTCACCACTGATCTCTACTTCTATTTCATCCTCCAAACCAAAGATGACACCGGATACGTATTGATATTTATCCACTGCATCTTTGACCTCTTTTGGATTAATGTAAACATCAGAAACCAATGGTTTTTTAGATAACAAAAAAAACAGCAGCAAAAATAAAACAATCATAACAAACAGAATTAAAACCTTCCATTTATAACGCCTCAACTTGTCCATCTTTGACAATCACCTCATTGTAAACCCAATTTCAACTCTTTATATTTCACCTATTGATTAAAACATCAAAAATCAAATCATGCACTAACAAGGAATAAGTTAGTATTCAACTGAAACTGTAAAATTAGCTCTATTTTCTTTGTATATCGAACTATTGGCATGACGTAAGGACACGTCCCAAAAAATGCTGTTTGAAATCTGATTTTCTAAAGAAACATCGAATATACGGTAATAATTAATCAGAGATTCAGTTGGTTCAGAATCAAATTTATCTATATCAAATTGAAAGCTAGCAGACAATGAAGTCAAATTAGAGATATTGTGCAAAATGGCAAGTTTACTTCCATAAAGCTTACTGTCTCCTACATTATCACTTCCTACATTATCACTGTCAGAGAGTATTAGCCTCTCTTGAGCACGAAGGTCAAAACTAAACGTTGTTCTGCGTGTAATAAACGACGAGTTCATACTCAACTCTTTGACAAGTTGGAATTCCTCTATATTTTCTCCTACAACAAAAAATTGGCGTTCAAATCCTTCAAGTTCTTCACGATAGCTAATGGTGTTAGTCATTCTTTTGTTTATATTAATCAGCGTAAAATCATAGGAATCCCCATAAAACTTTCTTGTGTAATCAAATGCTAAGAATGTTCTTGGGTTAGGATTAAGACTAACAGCCCACCTCCAAAAGTCCCTATCGTTAATCGAAAATTCGTAACCCAATTCAACATAAGATCTCCGATGTAGATAATATCGCACTCCAGGTCCCCAACTCCCAGATTCAACAACTTTATCTTGATTGCCTGTTGTATATCCTTCATAGTACGCGTGAATGAGAGGGCTCACCCCATATACAGTCTGAATTCCAACTTCTTGGTCGATCTCATAGTTATAATAGGATTCTTTTGTATTAGCAGATATGTTTTTTTCGTAAGAATAATCCGTCAACCAAAAATAATCCTTCTCAGACAAACCATTTTGAAAAACTATATTGCTTTCTATAGCATAATAATCACCTATACCATCTTCGTTAGATGTAGCGCTCCCATAAATGGATCCATAAATATCAAAATAACCTCTTGGATTATTCTGATATGAAATTTCTGCGTCTATCGAACGAGTTTCTATCGTGTTACCAGAAATAATATCAGGGTTAGCATTATCTTGAATAGAACGAGCAATATTGGTAATCGTAGCGTTAGTTTCTAACTCTACAGAGTCCTTATATATTTTTCTATTTGCGAAGAGTGAAAGTTCATTAAACAATTTATTTTCACTAGAGTCTTGCAGGTTAAACGTTTGATATACATCGTAGCCAAACAGCAACTCTCCATTATTTCCAATAGATTCAGTGATAACACCGGCGGACCATGTTGATACGAATCCACTGTTTTCATTTGTTGAATCTAAATTTATGTTATCGGAGTAAGTTAATTCGACCGAAGCCGTTGGACTAATCTCTACATTCGCGGAAAATGCATTTTTAACGATGATAGATGATAAAATTAATATTATCCCCTCTAACTTTAGATATTTACAACTAGCCATACCCATAACCGTAACCATATTGACTTAGCTTATAGTTAACAGACTTATTAAGAATAAATCCAATGGCTAACCTGCTATCAAGCTGAGACACCGCCTCTTTGATAGATGAAATTTTCGTTTTGTTGTGTTCGACCACAACCACAACCTGACCGACGAGTTTTGACAACGAGATGGTTTCAATAACACCGAGAAGAGGCGGGCCATCGAACAGCACGATACGATCACTGTAACGGCTTGCTAATTCACTTGCCAATGCCAACATCTTGTCACTGGCCAAAAGTTCGTAGCTCAAATGGTGAGCTTCACCTGAAGGCATTATCCGAAGGTTCTCTACTGAAGTGTTGTAAATAATACTCTCTACATCCGATACATCACCGTTTAAGTAGTCGATTAAACCAGGTCTATTATCAATATTAAGTATTCTGTTAACACTAGGATTTAGCACATCCGCATCAACGAGTAATACTGATTTGTTTTTCTCTAACGAAAGCATCATAGCTAAGTTAACAGCGCAGAAGGTTTTACCTTCATTTGCTGTCGAGCTAGAAACCATGATTAGATTGCCATTCTCATGGCTATTTGCTCCAGAGCCAAATGCATTGCTTACCAATTTATGTTTTATTGCACGAAACTCATCATTAACTCCTTGTTTATTCCCATTACTTCTTACGCAAACCATCCCCTTCTTTTTTAGATCTTCAACATCTATAACGATAATGTCTTTCTTTAAAAATCCAGGTTCATTGATTTCTTTAGTTCGCTCTTCTAAAGATAATTCACCGCTCTCTTCTGATTTTGAGTTGTGCATCCTTTCCCCCAAACGCATTTTATTGTAATAAATAAACTATCGAATCTACCTAATCATGCTATATATTGATGGAACAGTATTGATAACCAGTAACATGAACAACACGCTTAACAACATTAAGGTCATAAAAATAAATACCATTAACCTTTTCTTTTCTGCTGCTAGTAAACCAGAGCACGCTGTAGCCGACACAACACCAAAAACAGGCACTCCTGTCATCTGATAAAGTTGGTTTGGTGAAGTGGCCACTGGATACATCTGGCTCATAATAAACGACACCCCAAAGCCTGCCCCAACGCCAGCGACCAGAACGGCTAATAATAGTAGTAATCGATTTGGGCCAGAAGGTGATGTCGGTATTGAAGGAGGCTCAATGATTTTGAATTTAATGTCTTCCGAAGCATTTCCGACGCTATTAGAAATAGAGGCAGTTTCACCTCGAGACATAAGCTCTAGATACTTTCCTTTAGTGACTTCGTAATTTCTTGTCAGTGATGTAAGCATAGCCTCAACATCTGGCACAATATCAAGCTTACTTTGATACTCGTCTATCTTCGCTTTGTGTTTTTCGACGCGTACTTCTAGCGATGCGATTTCATTGTTAAGTCGGTAAATCGAGATTTTTAAGTCCTGATAGACTAAATTATCATTTAAACTGTTGTCTACGGTGATATTTTTCACCGACTGACTTTTTAACTGTTTTAGCTCTAATAACTGTCGTTTAGTCTCAACGACATCAGGGTGTTTCTGAGTATATCGGAATAGAAGCTCATCTAAACGCATTTCGACAGCCTCAATCCTAGCGTCATACTCAGTCTGAATGGTGAATATTTGGCTCAATGCATTTTGCTTTTCTTCTTCGAGCTGAAGCTTGGCTCTAGCAACACCAGATCTTGCCTCTTTTAGGGCTAATTCTGCTTGTTCTAAATCAGACTTCTCTGATTCAAGATTTGAGTAGTAACTTTGATCACTACCAGGAAGAAGCCCGATATATTCTCGCTTAAAATCTGCCAAGTCTTTTTCTGCTTCGACTAATCGGTTTTCATAATATTCAATCTGGTCATTAATGACATAACGGGCTTGTTCAGCATCAAGTCGTTTATCTCCTAAACTGCTTTCAATAAATACGTTTAGCGCCGCTTGTACTACATTTTTGGCAAAAACTGGGTTTTCACCAGTATAACTGATTGTATATAAATTATTTCTACCCGCAGACCTAATTATTATTCCTGACTTCAAGTCATTTAATAATTCTTCGTATTCTTCTGGAGTAGTTGCCCTAATGTTAGCATCAACTTCATTTCCAATAACTTCGAGATTTCTCGTATTAAGTAATGTCTTTGCCATCAATTCCAATCTCTGGGAAGGATCCGTTTGTATTGCAAGCCCTCGTAGAAGTGGGCCAAGAATAGACTGTGTATCTGCGTAAACTTTTGCCTCTGATGTATACTGATTTGGCAGTAAAGTAACGCCAATCCACCCGATTGGACAAATGATCCAGGCCAAAATGAGAATATACCTTCTTTGCAACCAAATTCCCTGGAGATAGTAAGCCAACAACTTAACTTGTTCTTGCATGTATTGTTCTTCCCTGATTAAAACCACGCCTCTGGAATGATGATAATATCGCCAGGTAAAATATCGACATTCGCCTCTATATCACCGTCTCTCAGTAAGTCATCCATTCTTAAACCGAATTGTTTTTGCTGATTTTTAATCACTCTTATAAGTCGAGCGTTATTTCCGTCGGCAAAATCTGTTAATCCTCCAACCTCAATCATCACGTCAAAGAGCGTCATGTTTTCTTTATAATTGATAGCCTGAGGCTCTAACGCTTCACCCATTACCCGAACCTGCTCGCTGAATGGGCCAACAAAGGTGTCCACCGAGATAGAGACTATTGGATCTCTTATATACACAGATAGTTGGGCTTCAAGCTCTCTAGCGAGGAACGTTGGTGTCTTGCCAGCAACAACAATATCATCGACCAGTTGGGTAGAAATCATGCCATCAGGACGAACCGTATACGTTCCTGATGCCTCTGGATTTCCCCACACCGAAATGGTTAAAGAGTCTCCTGGGCCAATAAGGTAACGATAGTTATTAATGTCCTCAGTCAAGGATGGGTGGATTGTTGCCGTGGGTAACGAAGGTAAATCGTTAGTGGTACAGCCTATCATCAGCCAAACACAACTCAAAACGAATGCTTGTTTAGATTCTCTGTAGAATTGGCAAATTGCACTCATACATGCTTCCTTAGAATTCCTTTTCTCATCCATATCTTTACGTTCCGCTGCCACGTAAACTCAGAGTTCAACGTACCGAATGTTTCGTACTATGACTCCCTTTCCTATTTCCGAATGTACAAAGACATGAAAATCTATAGCTATACAAGAATCTAATATAGAACATGAATTTACACTCTGCACATTAGTTGACAGAAAAAACATGCCCCAAGAAATGCAAAAGTAAAATGTCAGTTACACCCAACATTGTTTTCAGTGGCACCACTCTTTTACCTATTTACATTGTGTAATACTACTCTTCAACATGCTTCCTTAACCTTCTGATTACCAAAATAATTACGGCGAGATTATCCAAATTAAGTAGGACACTACAAACCGCTACATTAAGATCTGAATCCTAATTGTGATTCGTTCATCACGGATTTACTTGAGTCATTAGGCGAACTGTCTTCTACAAGCAAACACTAAACTAAAGTGAAAATAGTCTAATATTGCATTGGATCTAACAACAAAACCCGTCTAAGTTTCATAAGTGTGTGACTCCCAAAATGTATTTAATTTGCTTTAGTGAGTTCTTAATTATGTCAGGGATAGGATATGTCGAGCGCTAAATTTCACGGATTGAATACCAATAATACTTTAATGATAGTTACTGATTTCATGGTGGTTTTTTTCAGTTTCATACTGACAATATTCTGCGCGAAGTTGTTCACGAGTGACTTTTATTTAAGTAATTCTAATATTGATGTTTATGTGCAATTCTTCATCTTTGCTCTGCCTTTACATTTAACGCTGTTAGGTGTTGGTTTATACAACGAAAAACTCAGGGAAACCTTTTATGGCATTCTAATTCGAATATTTGTCGCTGTTTTATTGGCTTATATATTAACCAGACTACTAAGCCATTTATTTATTGCAGACTTTTTCCCTCATTCATTCAATGAGTTATTATCCGTCTTCGCATTTTTTTCGCTGTCGATCTGCCGCTTTATCATGTTAAAGCTAGGGTTGAATCAATTGGTTAAGCGACGCATCCTAATCCTTGGTTCAGGGAAAAGGGCAAGTATCATTGAGCAATGTATGCGCCGTAGCTCCGATCGTATTGGGCTTGATTTTGTCGGTTTTGTCACTGTTGAAGGCGATGCCCAGCAACAGATAAATGACGAACAAGTCATCAAAATCTCAGAACCGATTGATACTTTTGTAAGGCATAAGCAGATTGATGAACTCGTTATTGCAATTGATGAACGTCGAAATAACCTGCCCTTTGAAGAATTGCTTCGCTTAAAACAAGTGGGAGTGCAAATTACCGACATCATTGAATTTGTTGAGCGAGAAACTGGGCAAGTCGCCGTCAACTACCTCAACCCATCTTGGTTTCTTTTCCAGAACCATCGCTCAAAGAACCAATTGAGAACAAACTTGTATTGGTTGTTCAATGGTGCGATCGCGATTTCAATCGCTCTATTAACCCTCCCAGTGATGGCACTTACTGTGGTGGCCATCAAACTAGAAGGCGGGCGACATTTTCCTATCCTGTACTCTCAAGAGCGAGTCGGACTAAACGGCAGACGTTTCTTTATATACAAATTTACGAGCATGCGTACTGACGCAGAAAAAAATGGTGTTCAGTGGGCGCAACAAGATGACCCCCGAGTAACTAAAGTCGGTAAGTTCATTCGGAAATTTCGTATTGATGAACTTCCACAGCTCTACAACGTCATTATCGGTGACATGTACTTCGTTGGTCCGAGGCCAGAGAGACCACAATTTACTCAAGGCTTTAGTAGCTCCATTCCCTATTACAATCAAAGACACAATGTTAAACCAGGTTTAACAGGTTGGGCGCAGCTAAAGTATCCCTATGGCAGCAGTGAAAAGGACGCATTAGAAAAGTTGAAATTCGATCTTTACTACATAAGAAACCGCAACTTTACCTTGGATCTTTTAATTTTATTGAAGACATCCGAGATTATCCTCTTTGGAAAAGGTAGATAGCCGTATGACTGATTTACCAAGCAACGATCACTCTATAGCGCAGTGTGCGATGACCGTCGATGTTGAGGATTATTTTCAAGTAGCAGCCTTTGACAAAGTAATCAAACGTTCAGAATGGGGGACTAAGTACCCTCTACGAATCGAGCGAAGTACGAATAGGATCCTCGAAATTTTCTCAGAACATAATGTAAAGGCAACTTTTTTTATGTTGGGGTGGGTCGCTAATTCATGCCCACAATTGGCTAGAGCAATCACAGAGAACGGGCATGAACTAGCTAGCCATGGCTTCAATCACGAAAGAGCCACCTCTCAGTCCCCAATCGTGTTTAGACAAGATGTTCAACGTAGTAAAGCGTTGCTAGAAGATATAACTGGTGGCCAGATTAAGGGCTATCGAGCACCAAGTTTCTCGATCAACCCACAGAATGAATGGGCATTTAGTGTTTTGGCTGAATTGGGTTTTCTCTACAGCAGTAGTACTTACCCAGTTAAACACGACCATTATGGCGCGCCAGATTGGCCGAAATTGAAGTATCGTCGGCCTGAGGGAATTTACGAAATTCCCATACCGACGTTACATAAATTCAATCGCAGCGTCCCAATTGGCGGGGGTGGTTTTTTCAGACTCTACCCCTACGATTTGAGTAAAGTGTTGATTAACCGTTTTATTCGCGAGACTGGTTTGCCTTATAGCTTTTATTTTCACCCTTGGGAAATCGATCACCAGCAACCTCGCATCGCTGGGATAACCCTGAAATCTCAATTTCGCCACTATCTGAATCTTAATCGAATGGAAGCTCGTATTCAGCACCTATTAACGGATTTTTCATGGAATACGATGAGCCATGTTTTCCAACTGGATGGACTAACGGATGACTCAAAATCTACAAATCAGAAAAATGACTCAACAAGATATGTTGGCCTGGGATAAGTACGTTGACCATCATCAAGACGGTACGTTTTTTCACCTTACCGGTTGGTACACAGTCATACACTCTGTTTTCAAACATAAACCACAATACCTGCTCGCGGAACGCGACCACAACATCGTGGGTGTGTTGCCTCTTTTTGAGCAGAAAAGTGCGATTTTTGGCCACGCGCTGATATCGACACCTTTTTGTGTCTATGGTGGCGTGCTCGCTGACTCTGATGCCATTCGACATAAACTCGAAAAATCAGCACTTGAGCTTGGCGCGTCTTTAAATGTCGACTATGTAGAGCTACGCGATAAAACGCCCCGTGAATCAGAAGGGCCTTGGGTGGCACATTGCCAACACGCAACGTTTTCATCCGTACTTAGTGATTCTCCCGATCAAATCCTAACTGACATTAAGCGAAAGCAAAGAGCGGTCATTCGCCACTCGCTTAAAAACAACCTGAAATGGGATAACAAAGACGACACGTCGTGCTGCTACGATGTGTATGCTCAAAGCGTTCACAACCTTGGCACTCCCGTCTTCAACAAAAAGCTTTTCGATTCACTAAAAGAAACGTTCGCTGAGCGATGCGAGACACTTGTTATCCATAATGATAAAGATACTCCAGTATCGAGTGTGCTCAGTTTCTACTACAAAGATACAGTACTTCCCTATTACGGAGGCGGTACTCACGATGCTCGAGATTTAAAGAGCAATGATTATATGTACTATCAACTTATGTGCATCGCTAAGGACAAGGGCATGACACAGTTTGACTTCGGTCGAAGCAAAAAAGATTCAGGCTCCTACCAGTACAAAAAACACTGGGGTATGCAGGAGAATAATCTTCACTATCGTATTGCACTAATCAAAGCCAAAAACTTACCGAACCTGTCACCAAACAACCCTAAATATCGGATACTAATAGGGTTATGGAAGAAAATGCCGTTAAGCCTTTCTCGTCAAATAGGGCCCCAACTTTCCAAATATTTAGGCTAGAACATGAAAGAACCGCTACTGTACTTGTGTCATCGTATTCCGTATCCCCCGAACAAGGGGGACAAAATCACGACATTCAATGTTCTGAAGTTCTTGAACAAACACTATGACGTATATGTGGGCTGCTTTATCGATGACCCAAACGACAAACAGTACACTGACAACGTTGCTAAGTTGTGCAAAGAATGTTTTTTTGTCGACCTCAATCCTACCCTAGCCAAAATAAAAGGATTAACTGCATTTGGTCGGGGTGAACCGATCACCTTACCCTATTACCGCAGTTCTAAAATGCAGAGCTGGGTTAATCAAACCATCGCAGAGCACAGCATCACTAAAGCTTTTATATACTCAGGCTGCATGGCGCAATATGTACTCAGGCCCGAATCACCAACCTTATATAAAGTGATGCAGTTTGCGGATATTGATTCTGATAAGTGGCGTCAATATGCATGTTCCTCAAACGGGGTCATGAGCAAAATATACATGCGTGAATACCAGGCTCTCGAAGGGTATGAAAAATACGTTGCAGATAAATTCGAGGTTAGTTGCTTTATCTCGGATGCAGAAGCTTCTCTTTTTAAGGAAATGGTGGACGACCATATTCAACCAAAAATTAAAACCTTAAGTAATGGTATCGACAGTGAATACTTCTCACCGTCAGCTATCGCGAACCTAAATGAAGGTTTTTCCGTTCAAGATGACAACTATATTGTCTTTACCGGCGCAATGGATTATCGACCTAACATCGAGACCGTAACGTGGTTTACTCATCATGTTTGGTCTGAAGTCATTAAACAGTGCCCAGATAGCAAGTTTTATATTGTCGGTTCCTCCCCCCCTAAACAGGTATTGGAACTGTCCGCATTTTCTGGCGTTATAGTCACTGGTCGTGTCGATGATGTTAGACCTTACCTCGCACATGCTAAAGCGGCTGTCGCTCCTATGCAGATGGCTAGAGGAATCCAGAATAAAATTTTAGAAGCGATGGCAATGGAAAGGCCTGTACTTACGTCAAACCGTGGTATCGAAGGATTGGAAGGGTGCCCTAATGAAAACCTGTATGTCACCGATTCAGAACAAAATATGAGAGCATGGGTGATCAATAAGTTAGAGAGCCCTCCCCTTAACGCCACTGATTCTAGAGTGTGGTTAGAGCAAAATTACAGCTGGGAAGCAAAACTGACCCCTTTGCTGCATTATTTGGGAGCTCGCGGTGATTAAGCTACCCATATATCGCTTTATTCTCCCCCTTATCACTTGGGCTTTTGTTTACCATGAGTCTATAGAAAGCATGGTCACGGTATGGTCGCAATCTAAAACTTATGAACATGGCTTTATTATTGTTCCAATCTCTCTATGGCTCACTTGGCGTAAAAGAGACCAGATCAAGCAAACCCCGTTGGGGAGCAGCTGGATCCCTGTCGTTCTCTTTATATTCCCGACACTGTGCTGGATGTTCGGAAAGGCGGCAGATGTCGCGCTGCTTGAGCATATTGCCGCTATTTTCAGCTTGCAGCTAATACTTTGGGCGTTACTAGGGACTCCCCTAACGAAGATCCTGTTTTTCCCAATATTTTATCTAATTTTCTGTATTCCTTTTGGTGAGGAGCTCGTTCCTTATCTTCAGGTCATTACCGCTGATATCACCGTGTTTGCCCTACAACTCTCAAATATTCCTGTTTATCGTGAAGGGTTATTCCTCGAGATACCTAATGGCCAGTTTGAAGTGGCCGAAGCGTGTTCAGGAATACGATTCCTAATATCTAGCCTCGCACTCGGGACCTTATTCGCTTACCTCAGCTTCAATAAATGGTGGAAGATACTCATTTTTGTCGGGTTCTCGTTTATTTTTCCGATTATCGCAAATGGCATCCGAGCTTACGGCATTGTGCTCATCGGCTACTTAAGTGACATGAAGTATGCCACTGGCGCGGATCACTTAGTTTACGGGTGGGTCTTCTTCGCTTTCGTCATCGGCATCATCTTCTATATCTCTGATAAGTTTGCCGACAACCCGCGATCTTCGGCTACGTCACAGAAACCGAACCATGTGATTCGAACGCCGGCCAAAACATTGACTATGTCGATATGCTTTACCGCCGTTTTGTTCCTACAATTCAAATGGGAAGCGTCTTTACAAAAAACCGACCAGCAAGCCGTCTCTCCAATTCGTTTACCTGACCAGATAACTGAAGTTCATTCGTCAGTGTGGGGGATCTCTTTCCCGCAGGCACTAACAGTAACGAGGGGCGTCACGCCTGACGGTCGAGTTGAATACTTTTCAGCAAGATATTCCATCCGTCAGAAGCATGGGGAATTAATTAGCTCAGTTAATCACCTCTATGACCAGAATAAATGGGCGCTGAACTCAAACTCGAAACACGTCATTTCACCACAGGTTATTGATGCCTTTAATGCAACGCAACTCACTATCGCTAATCATTACGGCGAGTCAATGAAAGTCCTTTACTGGTATTGCATCGATAATGTCTGTTCGAGTAACCCACTAGAAATAAAACTAATCAAAGCAACGAAATTGATGACTGAACGGTCGGGCACAGCAGATATATTGGCGTTGGCAAGTTTCGATTTGACAGACGAACAACTTCAAGCACTCGCGAAGGCATGGATGGCCAACGGAGACTACTAACAGGGAATCATGTTATGTGTGGAATATCCGGAATATTTAATCTTGAGACCAATGCAGCGATTGACGAGAGCCTATTAAAGCATATCAATCGAGTGCAATCTCACCGAGGGCCTGATGATGAAGGTTACTTCATTGATAGCGACGTTGGGTTAGGTCATCGTAGATTATCAATCATTGACCTCAGTAGTGGACAGCAGCCTATTTTCAATGAAGATCAATCCGTTTGCGTTGTCTTTAACGGCGAGATTTACAACTTCGAATCATTAGTTGCTGAGCTGTCATGTCTTGGCCATCGCTTCTCTACTCATAGTGATACTGAAGTCATTGTTCATGCTTGGGAAGAATGGGGAGTCAAATGTCTTGAACGCTTTCGCGGGATGTTTGCGTTTGCACTGTGGGACAGGAACAAAAAGCGACTTTTTTTAGCGAGAGATAGGCTCGGCAAAAAGCCTCTTTACTACACCAAAACCACATCAGGCCAATTCATTTTTGGTTCTGAGCTCAAGGTATTACTCGCCCATCCAGACGTCGACACAAGGTTACGCGAGCAGATGGCAGAAGAGTTCTTTATGTATGGCTACATACCTGAGCCATTCAGCGCATACAAAAACGTTTATAAGCTCAACGCCGGCCACTATATGCTGTTAGAGCCTTGCACAAAAATCCAACAAACTCGTTACTGGGATCTACCCGTGCCCACCAAAACTCATTCATGGGAAGATGTTCAAACCGAACTGATCGAGCGGCTAAATGAGTCTGTCAGAATTCGCCTGCTCTCCGATGTACCTTTGGGGGCTTTTCTGTCCGGTGGCGTGGATTCAAGTGCTATCACTGCCCTGATGGCTGGCCTGCAAGAAACCCCGGTCAACACGTGTGCAATAGGCTTTAATGAACGTGACTATGACGAAAGTGACTATGCCAACCAAATAGCCGTGAGGTACCAGACCAACCACATAAGCCAAATCGTCTCCTCAAACGATTACCATTTAATAGACAGGCTCAGTACCATTTATGATGAACCTTTTGCCGATAGCTCAGCACTCCCTACCTACCAAGTGTGCCAACTGGCACGGCAAAACGTAAAAGTTGCTTTATCCGGCGATGGCGGTGATGAAGTCTTCGCTGGCTACCGACGTCAAAGAATGCATTTAACCGAACAGCGTCTTAGAGATAAAATCCCCCTACATTTACGCAAATCTCTATTTGGTGGCTTAGCAAGCGTCTACCCTAAAGCCGACTGGGCTCCCAAGCCACTACGAGCAAAAACCACATTACAATCACTGGCGATGAATACGGTCGAGGCATACGCCAACACCATGTCAAAACTGCGAGCAGAACAAAGGCATCAACTTTTTCATCCCGATTATTTGCGTCGCCTCAATGGCTACTCCGGTTTAGAGATCATGCGACAGCATGCTAAGGCGGCACCAACCGATGATCCGTTAAAGCAGATCCAATATTTAGACATCAAAACTTGGCTTCCAGGAGACATATTAACCAAGGTGGATAGAGCCAGCATGGCGCATTCGTTGGAAGTTCGTTCGCCGCTACTCGACCATGTCTTTGTGGAATGGGCATTCTCAATTAAGAGTACGGACAATATCCGAGGCACCGAAGGAAAATACGCCTTCAAGAAAGCGCTTGAACCCTATGTGGACTCAAACATTCTCTACCGCCCAAAAATGGGATTTAGCATTCCTATCGCCGAGTGGTTTAGAGGACCGTTAAAGCACAGCCTCAGCTCAACCATACTTTCTGAAAATATGCTCGACAGTGGTTTTTTTTCTGCCGACACGCTTAAAAAAATGATTAATGAGCATATCGAAGGAAAGAGTAATCACGCCGACGCCCTTTGGTGCCTGCTGATGTTTGCAAAGTTTATGAATAGGCAGTAGTGATAAATGAAGATATTGACAGTAACAACCTTATTCCCTTACGCCAATAACCCAAAGCATGGTGTGTTTATCGAAACTCGGCTACGTCATTTAAAGCAGCATTTTCCTGACGTTGAAATAAAGGTTATCGCTCCGATTCCTTGGTTTCCATTTCGCCAGCCAATGTTTGGTGCGTATGCTTCTTATGCCAATGCTCCACTGCATGAAAATCGTTTTGGGATGGATGTCTACCACCCTCGTTACGTTGTCGTGCCTAAAATTGGAATGACACTCACTCCACATACACTCGCTAATACAATATATAAAAAAGCAGCGGAACTTATCCAGCAAGGCTTTGATTTTGACATAATTGATGGCCACTACTTCTATCCAGATGGGGTGGCCATATCACAAGCTGCAGAAAAACTGGGTAAACCCTTTACAGTCACAGCTCGAGGGACGGATATCAACCTTATTCCAGAATTCACAAAGCCTAAAAAAGATATCCAGGCGGTCCTTAAACGTAGCGATCACAACATGGCGGTTTGTGAAGCGTTAAGGAAGGAGATGATAACGCTGGGAGCGGAACCTAACTCGGTAACCACACTGAGAAATGGTGTGGATCTAGAGCTATTTTCCTATGTGGACGAGTTAAAACAAACCGCACTAAGAGCAGAGCTCAATCTGCCGCAGGATAAACCTATCATCATTTCTGTCGGTCATCTTATTGAACGCAAAGGCCATCACTTCGTTATCGAGTCATTACGACAGCTGCCCAGCGTCTTGCTTCTTATCGCTGGCAATGGACCAGACGAAAATCAACTCAAACAACAGGTCATAAAAAATCAGCTGCAAGATCGCGTCATTTTCCTCGGTAGTCTTAGTCAAAGTGAGCTTGCGAACTACTACGGAGCAGCTAACGCGCTTGTCTTGGCATCAAGCCGTGAAGGGTGGGCGAACGTTCTATTAGAGTCCATGGCCTGTGGAACCCCTGTCGTGGCAACAAATATCTGGGGGACACCGGAAGTGGTTCAAAATATACAGGCCGGTGTCCTTGTTGACAGAGATTCGAACTCGATCGCTCAAGGCGTACAGCATCTGCTAGAAAATCCCCCACAGCGAAATCACACTCGTCTTTACGCAGAACAGTTTGATTGGTTCACCACTTCTCAAGGGCAATACGATGTATTCTCTTCACTTCTAGAAAGACAGTTTGAAGCCCAACGGAATGACGGCGGGGTCCAATATGAATAAGTCGCCTAGCAAGGATGGAGATGCTACATCCCAGGAAGTAAGGACCGTTCAGATACTTAGAGGGCTCGCTGCACTGATTGTTATGATCGGTCATACTGTTGGGAAATTGAAGCATGAATACTCGCAGGAGGCAATGCCAGACCTCTTTCTATCTATATGGAAGGTCAGTGCACTCGGTGTGGACGTATTTTTCATTCTAAGTGGTATTGTCATGGTACTGGTTACACGAGATTCTCAGAATAAAAGTAATGACATAAAATGCTTTGTCATTAAAAGAGTGTTCAGGATTTACCCAATCTATTGGCTTGCTTTTATCGCTTACCTGTCTTTGTTGTCACTGAGTAACATGCTCAACACACAACCTCTACTAGGGCATGTAGAGCTACAGCCTTTAATAACTTCTCTCCTTCTGTTACCGACAACGAATAATGGTAGTTACTATCCTTATCTAGGCATCGCTTGGACACTCGTGTTCGAAATGTTTTTTTACATGGTCTATGCTGCGTTATTAACTTTAAAAATCCAAAGCAGGTTACTGACCCTAAACATTATTTTTGTCTTCCTTGCGCTCACTAATTTTGTCTTATCCTCTACTTTTAGTAGTGCATATATACACTACTACACAAACCCAATAATTTTGGAGTTCATTGCGGGTTGCTGGATCGGCTACCTTTATAAAAAGGGGGTACTTTTAGGCAAAACTCTCGCTATTCCTCTTGCTATCATAGCCCTGATTTTACTCAGTCTGTCATCTCATTTAGAAGCACCTTACGTGTCTTTCTATAACCTAAATCCATGGCGTTTTATAATATGGGGGATGCCATCAATAATGCTCGTTTACGCGATTGTTTCGTCCGAGCACTTATTCCAAGCAAACGCTTTTAGACCAATGGTTGCGTTAGGTAACGCCTCATACTCACTTTACCTGTTTCATGCGGCACTTTTCCTTCCAGTACTTGGCGTTATTTTTTCCACGTTAGATGTGTATGCTTACATAGACGTTTATACCTCTACGGCCGTTCTTTCCATTCTCTGCATAGCAGGCTCATACTTAATTTACTCACTCATTGAACGCCCTTTAGCTTCAATACTCAAAAGAAGGATGTTGTGTAATGAAGATACTTTATCACCACAGAATCGCGTCTAAAGATGGCCAGTATGTCCATGTGGAAGAAATCATTAATGCCCTTGAAAGCCTTGGTCATCAAATTATTGTCGTTGGTCCAAATGTCTCCGAGGAGGCGGAGTTTGGCAGCGACGGTGGATGGGTATCAAAGCTAAGAAGTGTATTACCGAAAGCGTGCTCGGAAGTGTTGGAGTTTGGCTATGCGTTTTATGTCTTTTTCAAGTTGCTACTTGCTGCTATTAAGCACCGCCCCGATGCTATTTATGAACGCTATAACTTATTTTTGCCAGCTGGAATTTGGGTCAAGAAACTCCTTCGCCTTAAGCTCATTCTGGAAGTGAACTCCCCTCTTTACGACGAACGAAAGCAATACGGAGGCATCACACTAAAACCGCTGGCAAAATGGAGTGAGGTGTATACGTGGCGTAATGCCGATCATGTGTGCCCTGTTACCCATGTGCTCGCTCGCTATATCCTGCAAGTGGGCGTTCCAGCAGACCAAATTACGGTGATCCCCAATGGCATTGACCCTCAAAAGTTCTATCCAACCACTCAGCATGATCGAAATCGTAAATTTGAAAATCAGCTAACCATCGGCTTTGTTGGCTTTTGCCGGGAGTGGCATCAGCTAGATAAATTACTATCCTTGATAGCAGAGCCTGAAAATAACCATTTAATGCTACTTGTCGTGGGTGACGGCCCCGCTGCTGCAACGCTACAGCAACAAGCCCAACAGTTAGGCATTGAAGACCGTTTTCACGTCACTGGTTTAATAGAGAGAAACGATATGCCAGGTTGGCTAGACCAAATTGACATCGCTCTTCAACCTGCTGCAACACCATGGTCATCACCACTTAAGCTCATCGAGTACTTAGCAAAAGGGAAAGCCATTGTCGCACCCAATACCGAAAACATTAGAGAGCTTTTATGTGATAACAAAAACGCGCTTCTGTACGACATGAGCTCACCTGATGACATTTTAGTATGCGTGAAACGAATTCTCGCCGATGAAACCCTGCGGAAACAACTGCAGCTTGAAGCAACAAAAACCATTCAAGATAAGAAGCTGACCTGGCTGAACAATGCGAAACGTATCGAACATATATTTTCAGATATAACGTCTAAGGTATCGATACCGTTTAAGGAAACCGAGTAACGCAAGGAACTGCATGTGAACAAACTGGATAAAAGACTCCACATCGCTTTTTTGATTAATGATATAACAGCTCTTGGTGGTACAGAAAGGATGTGTACTATGATATCAAATGAACTCTTCGCCGCCGGGTTTGATGTGACGATCATCAGTCACCATGAATCAAAAACAACACCTTTTTTCTTTCTCAATGAATCGGTGAAAAGAGAACAGCTGTTCGATGCATCGAAGTCGTCCCTTCACCATCTCACGCTGCCTTTCGCTATTTCTCGCATGATCTCACAACTTAAGCCTGACCTTATTATCAGCTGTGACACACAAATGTGCCTGTATTCATCGATACCACTGCTGCGCAAAAATCACGTAGCTTGGGAACACTTCAACTCTGGAATTAGCACCAGATTTGGTAGTCGTTGGTTTGGCCGTCGACTTGCCTCGCTCTTGTGCAAAAAAATCATTGTGCTAACAGCAACGGATAAAAGACATTGGATAAATACGCTTCAAACCAACCCTGACAAAGTGGTCGTTATTCCTAATCCCCTACCCATTGAACGACCTAAGAATTGGAACCACTCGGAGAGGAAGAACATCGTATTGGCAGTAGGACGAATGACCGCTCAAAAGGGATTTGATTTACTCATTAGAGCTTGGGCCCAAATCGAACGAGAATCAAAGAAAAACTGGACACTAAGAATCGTGGGACCCACTGGGAGTGCGAAACCTGAGCTCGAAAAACTTATACGTGAATACCAGCTGGAACAGAGTGTCGAGCTTGTTGCTGAGTCCACTCACATCGAGAATGAGTATCAACAAGCAGCGATGTATGTGCTGAGTTCACGCTATGAAGGATTCGGGCTGACCTTGATAGAAGCGATGGGCCAAGGGCTTCCCGTTATTGCGTTCAATTGTCCGATGGGGCCTTCAGAAATCATTGCCGACAAATATGGCAAATTACTGCCAGAGCATAATATTGAACAACTAGCAGAGTGTATTAACAGCTTCTTGCTCAGTCCTCAACTTCGTGATGAATATGGCAAACTTGCCTACACACGTTCAGAGGAATACACACCTATCAATATCATCAACAAATGGACATCGATGATCCACCAACTATGAAGGCCTGCAACTATGAGTAAAGTGACAAAAAAAATCCGAATTAATGTGCTCGCTTATAATGAAGCAGATTTCATCGAGCGCTGTCTCAACTCTATCGATCAGTCTTTGTTCGCGCTGAGTAACATGGATGCAGAGGTCAACATCATCTGCAATGGATGTCGTGACGATACATACCCAGTAACTCAACGATACTGCCAAAATAAGGACGGTTGGCAAAGCTTCGACATCCCGCTAGGAGACAAGGCGAACGCCTGGAACTATGCAATCGAATTAGGCAACGATACCCCGCTCATGACTATTTTCATTGATGGAGACTGCACGATTACACCAGGTTCACTCATCAGTATCATGCAGTCATATGATGCTCACCCCGATTGCTACATCATCGCAGGCATACCAAAGACTCAAGGAAGAACGACAGATCACATCATCACAAATACACTAAAAGGAGAAGCGCTAAGCGGAGCGTTCTACGCTGTTACTCCGCTTTTTGTCGAGAAGTTGCAAAAGTTAGACTTTAGGCTACCTGTTGGGTTAATTGGTGATGACAGCCTTTTAGCTTGGGCCGCCAGCCATGATTTTAGACTATCCAATGGTTTTTCCTATGGCTTCATGCGCGGATGTGAAGGTGCCGAATTTTATTATCATCGGCTAACACCAACCAGTTTAAAGAATATTTATCTCTATATTAGGCGATTACATCGCTATAGCCTTAGACACCTCCAACAAAGTGCCATACGAGAACATCTGAACCATTATGACAGCTTCGAATCTTTGCCAGACTCGATTGATAGTATTTACAGTAACATCAAATTCGATCACTTAAGGTTAAAGTCACCAAACAGTGTTTTCGACATGATTAACTATTTTAAAATTAAAAACTCCGCATCAATAGCTACTTAAATCATTACCTAAAAGACGAGTACGCCAAATCTCACTATGGTTTCAAACACAGAAGTTAAAATGGGACATCATCATGAATAGTCACTCTTCCGATAGAAGTAACCAAGAAACTTATGTTGTAATCATCAGCGGAAACTCTCTTGGATTGGAAAATGATTCATTAGTACTTCAGTCTGCTCTAAAAAAAGCGTACCCCTGCATTTCCTCAAAAGTACTCTTGGGAAAGAAAAGTTTCTTAAACAAGGCATTGAGTATCGCCAGTCTCTTTCTAGAGAGAACACGTGGTAAGGTGTTGGTGTTTATTCATATGGAAGAAATTCAGGCTAAATTGCTCTGGCTTGCAACACAAAATTACTTGATTCCTAATCAAGACTGGTTCCGCCCCCACACAGAGAAAACAACCTTAAGAAACGAAAAAATTGTGTTACTTTGCAAAACCAGAGACGCACTCCAAGCTTTTTCAGATATTAAAAATAGAACGCATTACTTAGGGTTTAGCTCTTTAGACCGTTATCAGTCTCACTCCCAAAAAAGTTTTAGCCGATATTTGCATCTCGCCGGAAAAAGCGAGAAAAAGGGAACATTATCTGTGATTAATTCGTGGAAAAGGCATCCTGAGTGGCCAAAACTGACTTTGCAAACCACCGTCGTTGCTCACATAGAATCAGCGAAAGACGTGAAGAATATTGACCTGATCACAACCAATCAAACTGGGGATGATTTACTCAGCTTGATGAACAGTCACGGCGTTCATATCTGTGTATCCGAAATGGAAGGCTTTGGTCACTATATCGTTGAAGCTCTCTCAACTGGTGCCGTCGTTGTCACAACAGATGGCGCACCTATGAATGAAATTGTCACACCCAACTGCGGCTTTCTGGTCAGTTGCGTCGAAGCAAATCATCAATATAGAGCGAAAGGATTCAAAATCAATGAGCCAGAATTTGAGAGTATCATCACTTCAATCACCAGAATGCCACACCACAAGCTAATGACAATATCGAAATGCAGCCGAAATAGATATCTTGAAATTACATCAACATTCGAGGGAAACGTTAAAGCTCATTTTGATCAATACATTCTTTCAAACAAATAAAGGATAGAGATAGAGATTCTTTCTTAAACCATATTGTGGACTACTCGCTTGCCTTGCCATCGTAAAATGAAAATATCACTAGTCGCCAACAACCAGCGTCTCATTCAGTATCGTCATGATCTGCGCCGTCGGTGATAATGGTGGTCTTAGCTTCTTTTGCATATCCTCATCAAACATGACCTCATCACCTCGAATTATCGACACGATGAACCTTTCTATGTCTGATTGCTTTTCTGCTTTCAACATTGCGTCATAGCCTAACTTGCCGTAGTCATTCAGACGCTCTCTGATGTTCGGATTAAGGTAAAGTACTGGCTTACCTATGTATAAATACTCGGTGATAAATGAAGTACAATCATGGATCATGCCATCCGACTCTCTGAATAAACCCACATATTCCCCCTCTTCAAGTTGCAAATTAGGCTTGGATGACCAGAAGTTCCAATACTGATCGGTTTTTTCTTTTCCCCAGTCAGGGTGGCGATAAAGCTTCTCTTTTAGTAATGGATGGGGTTTAAAAGCAAAGTTCACTTGATCGGAATACTTGACCGCCAATGCTTTGAGGCACTCAGCGTTTTCAAGAAACGTTGCGTTGGATAAAAAGCTGCTATCAGCGATGCTGTGGTGTGGTGCAATGATGATTTTTTTGAGCGATGGGTTTATCCACGGGTTTTCATATTGGCTGTCATTATACAATGCCTCGGTCGCAGGATAGCCTACGACTACACTATTACTTCCTTCATTGTAAGCGTATTCTTGAGCAATTTTTCTATGGATCTCATTAATTTGAAAAAACTTCCATACCAAGTTTTCAGTCGGGCCATTAAAGTGAATAGCGAAATTCAAATCCAACAATTCAAAGTATGGAACATAACACGTAAGCTTATTTCTTAAACTTGAGATAGAGTACTTCTCTAACGAGTCGTTATGTGGGTTGGTGAAGAATATCAGGTCTTGATTTATGACGTCATCCTCTTCCGCCCATTGTTCACTTGGGCAAGATCGGCTAACCCTATATCCCTTATCAACAAAGAACGCTTCGGTTTGTCTTGTGTTCGCTTCAATATCAGAAGCATTACACCTTGGGATCACCAAAATCATAGGACAATAATGGGGATGCTTATCCATCGCCTGGTAGAGCAAATCTGTTTTCCACATGCTTTTTTCAAGCACCAGAAACACTACCTTGATTTGATCGCCGTGTTTGGTCTTACGCCTAATCCGCTTTATCTCATAGTAGTGAAATGGTTTGGCGGCTAAGATTAAGAGCCGAGTTCGATGTTTTTTCACTCTCATCCATAACCAACGCACCATTGGCACTGTGCCTAAAACGTCCCTTATCATGATTACGCCTTATAAAAAGGGTCAAGCTGGTTGCGTTTGTATAGCGCCTCATAAGCATTCAAATCGTCGGTTGAGTCAATCTCTAACCATCCTGAATCCACCTCTACAGCTTTTATCTTCCAGCCTTTATTGATGAGTATCTGAAGAAAGCTAGTCATATACATATTGTAGAAATCCTTACCGTTATATAATGCCTGACGATCAAGTTTCAAATAGTCATTTACAAAGTCGCCAATCTTATCTTTTCGAATCTTGATAAGCCCAGTATATTGCCCTTGGATCTGATCATAACTTTCCGGCTTCTGACCTAACTCTAAGACGCATCCTTCCTTATCGAGCACCAAAGTCTCTGCATCGTTGAGGGGGTCATCCATCCTAATTGACCATAACTCATGCCAATTTTTGTCGACCATGAGCGCGATTTCAGCCTCCGAAGCTAGCAGTGCCTCTAAATTCGATGGGTTATAGACAATATCACCGTAGCTAATAATCAAGTCCTCTTCACACGCTTCGATGAACTCAATTGCCGAAAATAAACTTTCTACCATATTAGTTCGCTGGAAGTGCTCATTGTAACTGGTATCATAACCGAGTACTTCAAGCTGCTCAGCGCAATAGCCAGTTGCGATGTGGATATCCTTAACGCCTTGACTTTTCAAGCTATCAATTTGCCTATCCAACAACGTTCGACCTACCAAGGGAACCAGACACTTAGGCTTATTATTGGTCAAAGGGCGCAGTCGCGTCCCTTCTCCTGCCGCCAAAATTAATGCTTTAGTCATAAGATTTGTCTTTTCAGTAAGTTTATGTCTAGTTGGTTGAAACCATCGACTCTTTCAGGGTGCCACATCATCCCGAACACTTGTTTTGAAGGATGAGTAAAAGCTTCAATATTTCCCATATGGTCTGATGCGATAGGTTTCAGATGCCTAGCTAATTTTTCTGAAGGGATCCCCCAACCATGAAAACTGTTCACCAATGTTGGCAATTCAAAATCCGCATTTAAAGTAACCAACTCATGCCAGGTACCAATGTGGCCTTCAATTGGTTGAAAACCGCCACCGAAATAATGATTTATCACTTGCATCCCTCGACATACCCCAATCAAAGGCAAATCATTTTCTAATGCATATTGGATAAGTGCATGCTCAAATTCATCCCTTTCAGGCGCCGTATCGCTCGCCAAGGGGTCAAGGTCAGTGATGCTATTTCCTCCGGAGAGGATAATCCCTGACAGACCTAGCGATGTCATCAGCACCTCCACTAGGCTTGCCGGAATATTCGGTAAAGGAACAGGCAACCATTCCATCGAAATCATTAATTCATACCAACGCTGATCGATTGCATCGCGTTGTTCGTCATGGCTTTCGACAAAGTCAACGCGGTGACTTATTCCCACGAGCTTCATTTAACGACTCTCAAGGTTTGTCCCAGGCAATCCAACTCGAGCTTATGAGAAGCTAATAATGCCTCGTAAAGTTTTTCCCCTACGCCTATGGCTGCCGGTAAACCTATCTCTGCGGCTCGAATCGCCATATGCGAGTTTGCGCCGCCAAACTGAGTGATCAGCCCTGCTATTTCGTGACCAAAAAGCCAATCGTAACCAGGATCAGCCTGAGGAATCATGACGATTTTTCCTCTAAGATTGGTGTTCTCATTAGAGATAGGGGCAACCTCTGCCGTAACACTTTTTAAACCAATATAGTTTGGTAATGAAGAGTGTCTCTCAAAACAATAAAATTGAGATTGATCATTAATAAATGAAGGGAGCTCGACAATCCTTGTTATCTGATAGTCCGCCTTTCTTTTCTGTATGCTCTCAAGTAAGCCCTCCGTCGTCATTCGGTTGAGTGTTAAACTTTCAATGTCACTATATGTCATATAGGAGAGGTCATCTCTGCTTAACCCAATGCTATGACCCCATTTCACCAGACTGTCTAATGCTTTGCTTAAACTCTTTGTCATTTCGAATTTAACACTTTCACGCTGTTGAGTTGCTTTCACCAAGTACTCGATGAATGCAGACGTACTAAGAACTGATTCTAACTGTTCCAACAGACCACTCATGGCCAGCAGCTCACCGTCGGTAAACTGTATGTCGCAGCTTATTTGCTCTTTAGATTGCATCTCCTTCGGTATCAAGTAATGCTCAGGAAGCTCCCAATAGGCAGGCGTGGTCACTTCGTAAGTCCCTGGCCTCAAATGACCATACTGGTCTATTAACTCCCCCAAGGTGATTTCACCAGAGGAAAAACGCACTTTATCTTTTTCAAACTGCCCCGCAACAGTGTCAAAACTACTCAAAAAACCCATGCAGCGCTCTTCCGACAAACCACCACTTTGTACCAAACTATTTAACAACGTACGAGCGACGAAACCCGCTCTCGCGGCATGAGAAAATGCCAAGGTACCATAACGCCTGCAATCATCGAGCAAGGCAAATGCTCTATCTAAATCCATCATACAGGCGTCATTAATATTCTGACGTCGCGATGTTAAGATCACGACGGGACTCACGTCGTCATCTAACCGAGTCAGCGCATTTTGCGTTATTTCTTTTAGTCCTTGTTCTAAAAAGGACAAGTCTGACTCTCGGACGCCATAAGGGAGTAAACGTGCAGATGCGTCTTGCTTAAACTCCGGCGTCCAAATCGTAAAAGCGACATCGAATTCAATTTTATCGTGCAGACTTGGGTTATTGTTCAGTATCGCGATGTAAGCATTGACGATCCTCCCCGCAGAGTCTTCAGGTACCGATTCAGGTATAAAAGAGCTAAAACTCGCTCTCACATCAACGTAAGGATGCCCAGAAAAACTGACAATTAACGGGTGTGGCCTCACGTCCTTGTAACCATACTCAGCTCTCTGTTTGGCCCAAACATCATTGGTAATAAGTTGCTGATACAGGCTTAGAGATAACGGTTTAGGCCGGGTACTAATGATTTCGGCAGGGTTCCAATCTGGCATATTGGCGAAGATTGTGGTGTCGCCGAACACAAAGGGAGGCTTAATTTGATACTCGTTATAACGGGTAACATTGGATTTTAGAGAGGTAATGATCCTGTTATTTTCGATCTCATCATCATTGCTGACTAAAACTGGCCGCACCTGAAATATATGCACTGTTCCGGAAGAATCGACCGCAAACTCAATATCTAACTTGTCAAAACCGAGCAGTGTTTCTAGCTCTTGAACCGAAGTCAACACAGACTTGAGTTCTGGAGCCACCGTGTCGAGCGTCTCTGGATGAAATTTACTAACTAGGACGGTTCTTAATTCACCACCACAACCGGATGTCACTGACTCTGTAGATTGCGTTGTATCATCAAAATTAAACCGATAATAAGGTGCGCCGGTTTCTAGGCTACAGGTAAAGACAACACCGGACATGATGACATCTTGCAAAAACGCCTGAATAAGGATCTGTTCTTCACTCGCAAGTGACGGCCCATAAGAATCGAGCACCGTTTGTATCGCCGAGTTGAGTTGTGCCAGATCATTTCCATCAACGCCAAGAATACTATCAAATCCACCCGCGTTAGAGCTGTTCCAGTTGTCTTCGGCCTTTGAGCTGCTTCTCACCACCAGTTGCTTGTTTTCAAACTTATTTCTTATAGCTGCCAGTACTGTGGTTGAATCGATGCGCCATTCTGCTGCGGTAAAACTATACTGTTCGCCGATATAGCTGGTTTTTACGATATGTTCTAGGCGTGAAAGCGTGTCTGCTTTGGTACCCAAAATAAAATTTGCTATATCGTTTGGGGAATTAAACTCTGCCCACTCCCCCTTAACATCTTTATAATGGACGGTCAGTCCTTGCAGGCTCATGAAAGCGATAAGATCGAGCAGTTTTTTTCCTGCCATTTCTCGTTTAATGTCATGATTTGAGTCTACGATTACGTTGACGGCCCGCTCTCCGAAATACACTAAACCGGTAAATTCAAACAGTTCACTATCAACAATCAAAACTTCCGCTTTATCGATGTCTTCTTTTTTTCTGGCGTAGTACCTTTCTAACCAATGACTATCCACCGCAACGGTGATATCCGCCTCTAGTGAGATAAATTCATTAATAACATCATTTCGAAAGACAGTGTCCCCGTACGTTACGATGCAAGGTTTGTTTGAGATTGGGGCATGGAAGAAAGTATCCAGTGGCGTGGAACTTTTCCACTCTGGCGTGGCAATAAAGTTCAATTTGGGGTAAAGACCGATCACTTCCTCTATTTGATAACCTCCAAGAAAATACACATCATCAAGTCGAACTAAACTTGAAAAGCTGTGTATCTGCCAGTCCATTACTCTCGTATTCATTGAGATGTTTTTTAGTGCTGAAGGTTTGCTGCCACTCTTTGGAGCACCAGCCCCCAAAATAAACACGTTCACTCGCCACCCCCAACGTTCCATCCTTAGAACAAGCAATAATTAACTAACAGATTACTGCCGTCGTCGGGCATTGCTTTTCTTGTAACTAGGCAATCGCCCGACCAATTTCTCGCATCAGCGCTAATGGCATTCTCAAAAGCAAATAAATGCGACACTCTCATCCTTGCAAAAACCGCGAAGCTTCGACCGATTAAGCACAGGATATTTTCATCAAAATGCAACTTAGCATGCTTATTTTTTGTGATTATTCATTCAAAAATCGCTCATCACTTCACCACAAATAATGACAATTATATTATCTTTCATTGCGTTATATCCAAATAACCAAGCAACATTCTGATTATCAAATAAGGTGTCAACCATCGTCTATCGTTAAATTAGATGGGAACATAAATCAGGAGCCCTTAGGCATAGCCAGCACGTAAGCCTGACTCTAGCCACGTTGATCATTAGGTTCGTTAAATAATTAGAGCCACTGCGTAATACGCTATGTGGCTCGGATATTTTACCTGTTCAGAACAAAATCGAATATTCAGCTCACTTTCCTACGACGAATCATGCCTAGGCCTAAAAGTCCCGCCGCCAACAAAAGGGTTGAACCTGGTTCAGGAATGCTTCTTGGCGTCCCGCGTCGTGGACTACCGTATGACTTATCACTCCCTGTACACTCTCCGATGCCATCCGGCAGCGTCGCGTCACCGGTACAGAGTTGCTGTGAACGAACGCCGGCTAAGCCAAAATCAGACAGCTCTAGTCCAAAATCCAATGTCGTCCACGTAAAAGTTTGGATTTGATCAAATCCTTGCGCGCCAAGTCTAAATACGAGCTCCCACTCATCATCTGGCGTTTCCAAATTAGGACTAAATCCTTCTAAATTACATCCGTTACCACAATTATTTGAGGTGGTATCTGTCGCCCAAAGCGCTACCTCATCTGCAGGGTCAATATTTGTCAAACCAATGTCCGCAGCCGTCGTCCCGGGCATCGTATGATCGCCAAAATCAATAAATAAACCCAGCGCTTCAGCATCCCAAGGGTCTACGGTAAACGAATAGTTAAATAAATTGTTAGTCTGGTCATGTTCGACGGCAAACACATAACTTCCAGATTCACCTTCATTCGTCGCCCAATTACTATAAACAATCTCAGCTTGCGCTTGAGTAATGAAAGCGATACCAAGATAAAGGAAGATTGCTGATTTAACACTCATAGCTTTAACACTCATAGCTTTAACCTCGTAAAGATGTATTGCAAGGATAAAGGAGCAAAGTTCACGCCAAAATTAAAAGTGCTAGTAAGACAACAAATTAGCGAAGCGCTCTTAGTAAGTCAGCCCTGAAGTGTAAAAAATATTGACAGTGTAGTTATTAAATAAAAATCCTCGTAAGCGGATGCGTCACGAGGATTCGGTTTAGAAAGCAAAAAATTTAGACCGTTATATGCTTATAATCAATTACTCTTCCAACAAGGCTTGATAACGGCTCTGATGATAGTCTGAATCTCCGAGATGCATTTGGGCCACACGAATTCGCTTTAGATACAATCCCACATCCAGCTCATCGGTCACACCAATGCCACCGTGCATTTGAATTGCCTCTTTACTGATCAGATCCGCCATCTGATTCATTTTCCATTTCGCTAAGCTTACAGCTTTCGCACGCTGTTGTTCGTCAACTGAACTATCAATGACAGAAAACGCGTTCATCAAGGTGCTTTTGGCCAGTTCAAGTTCGACATAACACGCAGCAGCGCGGTGCTGAAGCGCTTGGAAACTGCCAATCGGTTGATCAAATTGCTTACGCGTTTTCAGATACTCTAATGTCATCGTAAACAGCGCTTCACTCGCACCCAAAAGCTCTGCTGCCAAACATGAAGCCGCGACATCCTGCGAGAACGCTAACGCTTCTCGAACTTCCTGCGCGCTACCAAGCATGGCCTCTTCCGTTACCACTACCTGCTCGAAACTGACCATCGCCATATTACGAGCATCGACCAGCTTCATCGATTTCTGCGTAACACCTACGCTGCTAGCGGGAATAAACACTAAACGAAGTTGGCTGTTCAGTTTCGCTACTACGAGGTAAGCGTCTGCACCGATACCATCGGTAACAAGCACTTTCTGGCCAGAAAGCACATAGCCATTATCATTCGCTGTCAGTGTGGTACTCACCGTATTCGGATCATAAATGTGGCTCTCTTCATGAGCCAATGCCACGCGAAGTTCACCGCTAATAATCCCCGTAAGCCACTGATCTTTCTGCAATTCATTACTTAGCATTTCGATTAATGAACCGCACAATACCACTGATGAGAGTAAAGGCGATGCCGATAGATTGTGACCAATTTGAGTAAATACCGCGCCCATTCCTTTATAACCGAAAGCGAGACCGCCAAACTCTTCAGCGAATGGTATGGCAGTCCATCCCATTTCGGCCATACTCTTCCAAAGCTCGCTATCGAACGCTTGGTCTGTATTGTTGTCACGCAGTGTGCGCTGAGCAGATACCGGGCTGATCTCACCTAAAAGTCCTTCGGCACTTTCCAGTAACATCAGCTCATCTTGTGAATAAATTAGACTCATTGATGTACCCCTTATTGTGTCTTTTCTACTTTGCTCGCATCCGGCAAATTCAATACGCGTTTGGCAATCACGTTCAGTTGAATTTCGGAAGAGCCGCCTGCGATGGTTTGAGTAAAGCTGTTTAACCAAGCTCGAGTGACACCCAGTTCCTGCTCTGAGAACGCATCATCCTGCCAACCCAGCCCACGATAGCCCATGACGTCAAGTAACAGTTCAAACTTGATTTTTTCTTGCTCAGTGTGCACGAGCTTCATGATCGACATTGTGCCACTCACGTCTAAGCCCGAACGCGCTTCTTCTGTCATGCGCTGAACCGTAAGCGCATAGGCTTGTTCTTCCATGTCGGCTGCGGTGATGCGTGCTTTCAGGCTTGCATTATTAGCAACCGGCGAAGAAGACAAATACGCTTTACTCAGTGCTAAAAGGTCATAGTGCGTCGGCAAGCTAAACTCACCGAACTTCGACATCGCCGCACGTTCATGTTGAAGCAGTTGCTTAGCCAGTGACCAACCCAGATTTGGTTCACCAATGAGGTTGTTCTTCGGTACGCGCACCTCGTCGAAATGCACTTCGCAAAATGACGATTTGCCACTGATCAAATCAATCGGCGAAACCGTTACGCCTGGAGCGTGCATATCCATCAGTAATAACGAGATACCATGGTGTTTACTACCGGAGTTGTCCGTTCGTACCAAAGCATACATCCAGTCACTTTTATTGCCGTAAGAGGTCCAGATTTTTGCCCCATTGACGATGTAATCATCACCATCTTCTTTTGCCGTCGTGCGAATATTCGCTAGATCGGAGCCTGCATTAGGTTCACTGAAGCCTTGGCACCAACGCACTTCTCCACGAGTCATTGGGGTCAGAATACGTTGCTTTTGCGCTTCTGTACCGTATTTTAAAACCACGGGACCGAGCATCCAAATACCGAGGTTAATCTGCGCAGGTCGGCAGCCTAAGCGGCGAATTTCTTGTTCTAGAATATTTTCTTGGGTCGCATCTAAACCGCCACCGCCATATTCTTTAGGCCATCCCGGACAAAACCATCCCTTGTCGCGCATGCGCTCAAACCACAAACGCTGATCTTCCGTCTTGAACTCAATCTGGCTTCCGCCCCAAACCAGTTCGTCATCAGGAGTGGGCGTTCTTAACGAAACCGGACAGTTTTCTTCTAGCCATGCCCGAACTTCCTGTCGAAATAAATCTTTATCGCTCATCGATGTTCTCCTTGAATTATCGGGCTCGAGGCAATCCTAAGCCTAGCTGTGCGATCAATTCGCGCTGAATTTCGTTGGTACCACCACCGAACGTTACCGTAACAGAAGCGCGAACTTCATACTCTAACTCACCCTCAAGTAATGATGCCGCCGATCCCTGACGAACCATGCCATTCGCACCAGTTATCTCTTGTAGCTTGCGCAGTATCTCGATGACAGACTCTGAGCCGTATACTTTGGTCGTTGACGCTAAGGCCGCATCTAACGCCCCTGCTTCAAGCTCAGCCGCAATACGGAAATTGATCAAACGCATCGCTTCAAGACGGGCATAGCACTCAGCCAATGCTGTACGCACCCATGCTTTATCCATCGCTTTGTTGCCTTGCTCGTCCGGTGTTTTTGCCCACAAAAATACGCGGCGGAATAGACCAACGACTTTGTCGGACCATGAGCCAAGACCCAGTCTTTCATGGTTTAACTGAGCCGTCATTAGCTTCCAGCCACCGTTTAACTCACCAACCAACATCGATTTTGGTACTTCCACATTGTCATAATATGTCGAAGTAGTGGTGTTAGATGTCGTAGGAATTAGCGTGTGAGAAAAGCCTTCACTCTTGGTATCAACAATCATGATTGAGATACCTTTATGTCTTGGTAAATCAGGATCAGTGCGAGCAGCTAACCAAATATAATCCGCTTCATTTGCGCCTGATGTCCATAACTTGGTGCCGTTAACCACGAAGTGATCGTCTTTTTGACGCGCAACCGTCTGTAAGCTTGCCAAATCTGAACCCGCATTCGGCTCAGAGTAGCCAATCGCAAAATGGATATCACCGCGTGCAATACCGGGTAAAAACCTCTCTTTTTGCTCTTGCGTCCCAAAGGTCATCAACGCGGGACCAACGGTGCTGATAGTAACAAAAGGAAGCGGAGCGCCTGCGATATTGGCTTCTTCAAAAAAGAGCAACTGCTCCGTTGCGCTGTAACCTTGACCGCCATATTCTTTCGGCCAACCGACGGCTAACCAGCCATCTTTGCCCATCTGACGAATCACATCACGGTATTCCGTGCCGCTCTCTTTACCGCGTAATCGTGCTTTGAGCTCCGGCGTCATCAGTGCAGAGAAATAGTCCCGAATAGTACGGCGTAGCTCTTGTTGTTCTGGTGTTAAATCGACAAACATACTGCCTCCTACTCACTACCTAAAATCAGACCACTGGTTGGAACACCCGTACCTGCCGTCACGAGCACATTGTGTACATCATCAACCTGGTTGACTGCTGTGCCACGAACTTGCCTTACTGCTTCCGCAACGCCGTTCATGCCATGGATATATGCTTCGCCAATCTGGCCACCATGTGGGTTGATTGGGAGCTTGCCACCACGAGCATGATGACCCGCACGAATGAACTCTTTCGCTTGACCCTTAGGCACAAACCCAAACTCTTCTAATTGAGGCAGAACAAAAGGAGTGAAATGGTCATAAATGATCGCCGTTTGGAAATCTTCCGGTGTCAAGCCTGACTGGTTATAAAGCTCTTTTGCGACCACGCCCATTTCAGGCAAACCCGTGATATCTTCACGGTAATATGAAGTCATGCATTGCTGACCATCGGCAATGCCTTGAGCGCCCGCTTTGATGATGACTGGCTTAACTTGCAGTGTTTTTGCTACTTCAGTACGTGTGATAACCATCGCGACCGCGCCATCAGACTCTTGACAGCAATCAAACAAATGCAGGGGTTCGCAGATCCAGCGCGATGCTTGGTGCTCTTCTAACGTGAGCGGTTTTTCATAGAAAAACGCATTTGGGTTAGTCGATGCGAAATCGCGTGCCGCCACCGCGACGCGACCGAAATCCTCAGACGTTGCACCGTATTCATGCATATAGCGCTGTGCAAACATACCAACCCATGCTGCTGGCGTATGGAAACCATGCGGAAGGTACCAGCCGTAGTTAACGTTCTCGAAGATTGGCGTTGATCCGAAACCATAGTCGCCACTACCAAAACGGTACCACGAACGTTCGTTCATCGCGCGGTAAACAACGACCGTATTGGCAAGGCCCGAGGCAACGGCCATTGCGGCATGCATAACCGGCGCACAAGCAGCGCCGCCTCCATGAGGGATTTGAGAGAAAAAGGTCACTTTCTCACACCCTAGCAAGCGTGCTAATTCGTATTCCGGCACTTTATCGACCGAGTAGCTGCAAAAGCCATCGACTTCGGAAGGAGAAATGCCCGCATCTTCCAAGGCAGCTAGCGTCGCTTCCATAGCCAGACGCAGTTCTGTGCGACCTGAGTTTTTGGAAAACTCCGTTGCCCCTAACCCCACGATTGCGGCTTTGCCGCTGATTGACGAATCCATTCTTTTTCTCCCTTATGCCGGCAATGACATTAAAACAGTGCCACTCACGTGTGTACCCATGCTATTTTTGCCCGCGATGCTCACGACGACGTTATTTGCTTCTGAGTCGATGTGCGTCACTTCACCTTTGAATAGCATGGTGTCGCCTGGGTAGTTAGGCATGCCTAGCTTGATCTTAAGATCTTTCAAACGAGCCCCATTACCCGCCCACTCTTCAACGTAACGCTGAACCAATGCATTGGTGGTTAAGATATTCATAAAGATATGCGGGGTACCCGATGCCTGTGCTGCATCTTTGTCATGGTGACCCGGAAAGTAATCGCGTGTGGCAAGTGCCCCGCCAGCAATTAATGCAACCGTGATAGGGATTGATAGTTCTGGTAAGTTATCACCAATTTTAATTTCGCTGATTCTATTATTTTTCTTCGAGATCATATTTCCACCCGAGTGTGTTGTTATCTGCTAGCCAATCGCCTAAGCGTTCAAGGTTGTCACTGCTGCCTCCGAGAGCAAGGCAAATCGCACGGCTCCAATACAAGTACAAATACGTTGGAGAGCTAATGTCAACGCCAAAGCCGCCATGCACATGTTGAGTTTTATGACAAATGAAATGCCCCGCTTCACACGCTTGCCACGCCGTTGATAAGGCCTCTGGCTCACACGGCAAACCTTGATCTAATCGATAAACCAATTGCCAAAGCGTAGATCGCACGGCCTCTAGTGAAATTTGGCAGTCGGCTAATACCATCTGCACCGCTTGGAATGCACCAATTTGTCGTTCAAATTGGCGGCGCTCACTAACGTACTCAACCGTGCGTTTGATTTGCTGCTTACACAGACCAACCAACATGGCAGACTGAGCCGCAATCAAACGAGGATGAAGCCAAGATTCTGCATCGTCAGACAGCAAATAGTGTTGGTTTAGACGTACGCCTTCAAAGACAAGATCGGAAACCGATTCTCCTTGAGTTAGCGTGCCATCAATGCGCTGGATGTCGCTTAAGCTCAAGTCGATCAATACCAAGCGTTTTCGACCTTCAAGCTCAGCGGCAACCAACGTATATTGGCTATCACTCGCTTCAGGTACGGCATTAACGCGTCCAGAAAGGATTAATTCACTACCTTCAAATTGTGCCGATAGTGAAGCGTCATCGAAGTTGGCGATGGTTAACACATTTGCCCCTTCTGCAGCAGTGATTGCAATTGGCAGTAAGGATTCATTGCCAAACTGACTGATCACCGCCGCAGCAAGTTGATGGCGATATAACGGTACCATTGCGAGCGTTTGCCCTTGAGCTTCAAGCACCACCATCATTTCGGTCATGTTTAGTCCACTTCCGCCCACGGTTTCTGGGATCAACAGCGAGTGTAAACCGGTCTCGATGCACGTATTCCATAACGTTTCCATGCGATTTTTACCTGAATCGGCAAACGTGCATAACTGCTCATCGGTACAATAATCACTAAAAACGGAGACGGCTAACTCTTCGATGGCGCGCTGGTCATCTGTAAGGGTAAAGTTCATTGCGCCTCCCTAATTTTAAACATCGGTAATGTCAACTCACCATCAAAGGTTTCAAAGCACACTTCTACTGGAGTTCCAATAGCCATCTTCTTCGGATCCATACCAACGAGACCCGCAGTAATACGAACCCCTTCTTCAAGTTCAATAAGACCGATTGGGTTTGGGTAATCGAAAGGTGGAATTTCTGGGTAGTGCATCACCACGTAGGAATAAAGCTCACCTTGGCCGCTTGCCACTTGATAGTCGAGCTCAAAAGATTGACAGTGAATACAAACCGGAGCCGGTGGGTGCTGCAATTTATTGCAACTTTTGCAATGCTGAATACGCAATTCATGAGCATCACAGCCTTCCCAGAAAAAGCGGTTGTCATCACTGATACCAGGCTTAGAGCGCTTGATCACAGGAATCGCTGAATCACTCTCTTGTTTTGCTTCCACGGGATGAGCAGGCTTAAATTTGAACACTCGGAAAAGCAACTCGCCCACTTTCTCATCGCCGTTTGGTCGTTCTGAGAAATAGGCCATCTTCAATGTGACAAAATAGCCCGTACCTAGCGCGGTTTGTTTCTCGTCACTGAGCGCTTCGAAACGAGTCGTGTAGTACAGCTTTTCGCCCATTTTTAAATAGCGATCAAAGCTTAGCTCCGAGTTAACCGCCACGACCGATGGGTAGCCGTTTTCTTCAAGCAAACTCAATACACCATATGGATTTTCGTCGGTAGAACCTGGTGGGTAATTATTTTGATACAGCCCCGATTCACACCAACTCTGTAGCATCGCCGGTGGCGCAACTATTCCCTCAAATTCGGTGCGAAGTGCGTACTCAGGATCCGTGTACAACGGATTATTCACCCCCATCACTTCACACCATTGCCTTACCATTGCTGGGTTCACTTCATCCCACGCGTAAATACGGCCGAACTCTTTGCCGACCATTTCGCGTAATGGGGTTAACCAGTTATTATCAGCCAATGTCTTTCTCCTACTATTCAAAACAACTGATTACTTAGTTGTTGATGTGTTTACGCTTCTGCCGCAGATAAGAAAGCGGGTTTTTCACCACCACCATGGAGCACTAAATTACAGCCACTCCCGTATAGGCAATGTTCAGATGCCAAAAATAAGCACGCACCACCAATGTCACTTGGTTGGGCCATGCGCCCTAAAGGAATAGTCCCACTCACTGCTTTAATACCGGCATCATCACCATAATGAAGGGTAGATTGCTCAGTCTCGACCAAGCCTGGGGTCACGGCGACAACGCGCACTTTAGGTGCCCACTCCACAGCCAGCGATTGAACTAAAGACAATACGCCCGCTTTTGCTGCACCATAGGCAGCTGTGCCTGGAGATGGTCTCAACGCACTCACACTGCTGATGAAAATGATCACCCCAGGACGAGATTGACTCTGCATCAGGGTGTTTGCTCGTTGAGCTACATTGAGGGGTGCGATTAAATTGAGTCGAATAATACTTTCGTGGAAGCGTGGCGATGCCTTGTCAGCCAGTGCAAACGGACTGCCTCCGGCGTTATTGATTAGCACATCGAGTTGGCCATATTCAGCCTGAATAATCGAAAACAAGGTATCGACAGAGTCTAAATCGCGTACGTCAACAGGTAAGAAGCGGGCTTTCATTGCGCCACTACTTGGCAATGTTTCTGGCTCTGTGCGGCCACACACAATGACTGTCGCACCACTTTGTAGAAATGACTCCGCAATACCGAAACCAATACCCTTCGTACCTCCGGTGATCAACACCGTTTTACCTATATTTTCAAATTGCATAACGTCTCCATTTACCATCATTCCATCACAATGGAAGTGTCCTGATGTTATTTTCAATGTTTATGCCGACCAATTCGTCGTCTAAATGGACGATGAAAAAAAAACGTGAGCTATAGAGAATCGCCTTGAAAGAGAAAGGAGTTTCCGATGGACGAAAAACCGGTTTTATTGACTTATCCTAGCGAAGGGGTAGCGCAGCTAACGCTCAATCGCCCACAGGCGACAAACGCACTGAGCTTAGAGCTGCAGAAACAACTCGCTGATTACTTTGTGCAGTTGTCTGAAGACTCAAGCGTGCGCTGTATTGTACTCACTGGTGGTGAAAAGGTGTTTGCAGCCGGAGGCGATATCCACAGCATGGTCGATTGCAGTCCTATCGATATTTATAAGCGTCACACCGAACGTTTGTGGGCACCGATAGCCAACTGTCCCAAGCCAATCATCGCTGCAGTATGCGGCTATGCTTATGGCGGTGGTTGTGAGTTGATGATGCACGCCGACATCATCATCGCGGGGGAAAGCGCCTCATTTTGCCAGCCTGAGATCAACATCGGTATCATGCCTGGCATAGGCGGCACACAGCGCTTAGTCCGTGCGATTGGTAAAGCCAAAGCAATGCAGATGGCGCTGACTGGTAAACCGATCAACGCCCATGAAGCGTGGGTGGCTGGTTTAGTCAGTGAAGTCTGTGCAGACAACAACGTCCTTGAACATGCCAATTCAATGGCGAAAAGGGTCGCAAGAATGCCACCATTAGCCGCCGAGCAGATAAAAGAAGTGATCAATGCAGGGATGGATGCATCGCTGGATGCCGCGATGGCCATTGAGCGAAAGGCGAATGCGTTGTTGTTTGCTTCGTACGATCAAGAAGAAGGCATGAAAGCCTTTATTGAAAAACGCTACCCTAGCTTTAAAGGGGAATAAAGCAAACCCCAAGCCATGATTTCCCAAAAACATATCTTGGGAACGTCATGGCAATTATTAGGCTCATTTAATTAGCTTGAAGCGATGTAAGAACATGCTGCCACCGCATCAATAGGATCATATATGAGCTTCTGCATCCGTGCATGCAAGTGGCGCAACACTGTTAAGCAAAATACGGACAAGCTCCGTTTGGCGTCGAACGCCGGTCTTGGAAAAGATTGAACGCAGGTGTGCACGAGCAGTATTGCGGCGAATATTGAGCCTTTCTGCCGCTTCTTCTAAAGACAGTCCGTTGGCCAATTCGAGTGTCAGCGCCGTTTCAGCAGACGTTAAACCAAAAATTTTCTTAGCAACATGACTGCTTGCCTGAGACTTAGCTACAGAATCACGGATATAAACCACCGCTTTTCCATGCCCAGTACCATTTTGCCATGCAGGCGATGGGATCACTTCGACAACAACCCCAAGGTTAACCTCACCCGATGGGCGAGCCACAGACATAGCTTCAGGCAGTATCGGTCGATCCGACTCCCTAACCATCTTAAATGAATTATGGATCAGCTGCTTGAGCTCTCGATTATCATTCGGATAATGGGCCGTTAATTTTCCGCCCTGAACTTTCAGTCCATCTTCTTGCATCAACAATTCATTGGCAAAGACATTCTGCTCAAGAACACGGCCCGATTCATCGATTTGCACCGTGGCGATCGATAGACGGCTAATCGCTTCATTGTACATTGAGCCGAGTGAGTGGCTTCTGTCTAGCTGGTGATGAATATCAAGGGCACGTTTAAGGTGGGAGACAAGCATTTGACAAAGCGCTTTGTCTTCGGAGGAAAAGTTTTGGGCAGCTTCAGGTCTCGTGATACGCAGTTTCACCGTTCCGCCATCACTCGTTGCAATATCAACCGACATCACATGATAGACATCAATATTTGCACACCAATATTTACGATAAGTACTTTGGATCCACGCTTCTTCATCCATTAGATCATCAACCGTAAATACCGTATCTACTTGTTGATTATTAAATGGTGTGATGTGATAACGATAAGGAAGATACTGCACCTTTTTTTCTGCGCTAATACCGTTTCCAATCGCGATCATTAAGCCTAGATCTTCTTCCTCATTTTCGAACGTTGGTTTAAGAATCAAAGTAACATAATTTGCCTCAAAGCAATCGCGCAAAGCTTGTAATGGCTTATACCAATTGGATTTACTTTGAGAAAATTCATAAATACCTTCAATCAGTCCACTGTACTGTTTAAGATCAAAAGACATGTCCGCCAAAATACCCTCCGTTATACTACTTATTTAAGGGTAGGAACCCGCAGTAATCACTTACTGCGGATCGCACTATGACTGAGCAATAGATTCCGTAAGTTCAGGAACCACAGTGAACAAGTCACCTTCCAGGCCATAATCAGCAAACTGAAAAATAGGCGCATCAGGATCCTTATTAATGGCTACTATTACTTTAGAATCGCTCATCCCTGCAAGATGTTGAATCGCGCCAGAAATCCCTACAGCTATATATAGCTCAGGCGCCACAATTTTACCGGTTTGCCCTACTTGATAATCATTCGGTACATAACCTGCGTCTACTGCAGCTCGTGAAGCGCCTAGCGCCGCACCCAGTTTGTCAGCCAGTGGTTCTAGAAGAGCGCGGTAGTTTTGATCACTACCTAACCCTCTCCCCCCGGACACCACGACTGACGCAGTATTGAGATCTGGACGATCTGATTCAACCAATTCAATTTTAACAAACTGCGATAGACCCGTGTCTGCAGCAGCTTCAATGTTAACTAATTCAGCTTGACCTTCCATGGCTGCCTTTTCAAATGCAGTCGTTCTGACAGTTAAGATCTGAATTTTTTCTTTCGACTCAAGTGTTAACAATATGTTACTAGTGTATATGTGGCGTTGGTAGATGCCAATATTTTCTATACTAATAACATCCGAAACTTGAGCCGTATCAAGAAGTGCACTTACACGAGGGGATACATTTTTTCCAAACGTTGAGCTGGCGCTAATAATAGCGTCGTACTGCTCTGTTCGAGCCAACTCAACCACAAGCTCTGCCACGTTTTCAGCAACCAAGCCTGCATAATGAGCGGCATCGGCATGTAATACGCGGTCAACACCAGAGATTTTCTGACACGCTTGCGCGACTTCAGCACACTGCTCGCCCGCAACAAGAAGATCAATCTTTGCGTCGGTACTAAAGCTTGCTAGCTTTTGAGCGGCGCCAACGGCATTACACGTAGCACTGACAAGTTGATTATTAAGATGTTCTGCGACAACTAGAATTTTCATAATTTCCCCTTAAAGAACCTTTGCTTCGTTCTTAAGCTTTTCGATTAGCTCTTCAACACTTGAAACCATCACGCCACCTTTGCGCTGCTCAGGAACGGCATAAGACACGGCCTTAAATCGAGGTGTGGTATCAATGCCTAAGCTTGCTATATCGATGGAATCTAAGGGTTTACGCTTTGCCTTCATGATATTCGGAAGTGAAGCATAGCGAGGTTCATTGAGTCGTAGGTCACACGTCACAACTGCTGGTAAAGGCATGTTCAATACTTCCAAGCCTGCGTCAACTTCACGTGTCACGGTCAGTGAATCACCATCCACGATAATCTCAGAGGCAAACGTCCCTTGTGGCCACTTAAGTAGCGCCGCAAGCATTTGACCAGTTTGGTTGCTGTCGTCATCAATCGCCTGCTTACCAAGCAACAATAGTTGTGGCAGCTCTTGCTCTGTCACCGCTTTTAGGGTTTTCGCAACCGCCAGAGGCTCGATGCCATCTTCGGCAAGAACATGAATGCCTCTGTCAGCCCCAACCGCCAATGCGGTTCGAATGATATCTTGGCAACCTTGACTGCCGATACTGACGACGACAACTTCAGACGCGACACCCGCCTCTTTTAGACGAACCGCTTCTTCTACCGCAATCTCGTCAAACGGATTCATGGACATCTTTACGTTATCAAGATCAACACCTGAGCCGTCTGACTTCACTCGCACCTTAACGTTGTGATCGACCACTCGTTTGATGGGAACCAGAATCTTCATGTATTACTCCCTCATTTGTACATGGCACCGATCATTGCTTTTAGAATCTTACGTTTAGCAATCATCGATTAACCGGGTTTTCCGTAAGTTTCACCAAGGTTAAGAAAAAGTAACGCGTTAAACATCGTCCATTGAGACTAGCGATAACTGTTGGGAAACAGTGAAACACAAAAAACCAAGACAAGAAAAAGCGGCCATCTAAAATGCCAACACCTATCAGCCATCAACTGTTATTGGTACCAATACATTACTTGCGTACGAAAACATGGTTTCGTGCCATCGGTTTCGTCATTGATGAGATTAAGGGCTCATCAAGTTGATCAAAAAGGCTGCGAATGTCGCTCCCAGTGAGCAATGTCCAAAAATAAGGAGAACAAGATGACAATGACACGCCCTAGATTTTGCATGACCACAACGTTCAGCCCCTTTGCAGCGTTGGTCTTATTGACAAGTTATAGCGATCTCGCCAGCGCTCAGTTACAACCCGCTTGTTGCGATGATAGATGGGATCCCGAATGGGCTCAGCGAGATATGTGGGCCCCGGGCATGATGAATATTGGACAACGAATGACAAGGCATTGAACTTTTACGCACTCAAACATTCCACAAGAATATCTCAATGTAAAAAGCCATTTGCACAAAAGCCAGACGCGATTCGTGAAGGTGGCAAACTGTATCAACAGAAGTGTGTACGCTGTCATGGCACACAGGGGGTGGGAGATGGAAAAATCGCCAACTCATTAAATCCCTCACCCGCACTTTTAGCGTATATGATCCAAATGCCTATGGCGGTGGATGGGTATTTACTTTGGTCAATCTCTGACGGGGAAATTGTTGGGCACAGGTATGCCTGCGTATAAAGGCCAGTTAACGCAGAATGATATGTGGAAAATCATTACTTATATTCGATCAGGGTTCCCTCAGATACTCAAAGCGAGCAGAAATAATTCACCTGAATACGGGATAAGGAAGCCTGTGAGCCAATAGATATCATTAACTTATGCTTTCTTGGTTGGTCGTACTAATATTTCGATATCCAACGACGTAACACTATCCTTAGGTAACAAAAACGGGAAGCGCTCACTTCCCGTTTGTTACTGTTTACACGAAGTCTCTTTAAGTAAAGCGAATCTTAGCTACTTTAGAGTGTGGGATCGCTTGGCAACTCAAAATCAGCTTTTGCTTGATATCACGCTCATCTAACACCTCATTAACCAGCATGCTGACATCGCCTTCTACCACTTCACACATGCACGAGGCACAAAGCCCGCTGCAACAAGAGTAAGGCAACTCGACCCCAGCTCGCTCGGCAGCGTTCAATAGCGTCTCGTCTGGCTGCCATGGGAATTGATGCGTTTCGCGTCCAATTTCCACCGTTGTGTCACAGATTGAGCTAAGCCCATCATCCGATGACATCTCAAGCACTGGCTTACTGTCAGCGGATGGCGCAACAAAGCGCTCTAGGTGAATCGCCGACTTTGGTATGTCAACGGTCGATAGCGCGTTTTCTACCGCGTCCATGAAAGGTGCCGGCCCACAAATGAAAACCTGCGCTGAAGATGACATTGAACTCGCGAGCGATGTCAAAAAGGACTCACTCGGAATACCACTCAGGCTCTCTAGCAAGTGAATCACTTCTAAGCGCTGTGGGTAATCCGCCTGCAAACTTTTGAGCGTGTCTTTAAAAATCACCGACTGCTCATCTCGGTTGGCGTAAATAAGGCGAATGCGTGCATTGCCTTTAACCAATGCGCTTCTCAATATCGAATAGACCGGGGTAATACCACTTCCCCCGGCAAACAGTAACAACTCATCATCAAAGCTTTTCGGCACAAATACGCCAGCAGGCGGCATTACGTCGAGCACATCACCTGGCTTTACGTTGTCACACAGGTAGTTAGAGACTCGACCTCCTGCCACACGTTTAACCGAAACTTGCAACTCCGTATCGAGTTCAGGTGAACTGGACATTGAGTAACAGCGGACCTGATCGCCTCCTTCCCACGGTACACGCAGCGTAAGGAATTGACCTGGCTTATATTGGTATAATGTGCGAACGGACTCCGGCACTTCAAACTGCAATGAAATCGCCTCTTGGGTCTCTTGAACGACCTTCTTAACCACAAGCGCGTGATAATGAGCTGCCGACATAGATTATCCTCCGATAACTGAGATTAATTATACAAATGGGTCCATGTTTGGCATACCAAGCATGACAGCGCCATGTGCACGCATATAAGCATCTGTGTTGTTGGCAATGTGACCACGAGCTTGATGAATATCGCGGAAAATTCGTTCAATAGGATTAGCACGATACAGACCAGATGCAGCGCAAGCACGTAATAAGGCATCCACTTGCTCTGCACAAAGCTTAGGCACCGCTGATGACTGAGCACGCTGCAGTAAACGTTCATTTACGTCTAGAGTGCGTCCATCGCGAATGCTCTCTACAATGCGACTGTAGTTTCTAAATAGCACCAACTTTAGCTGATCACTGACCATCATCGCATCGCATACTGCAAATTGAGCATTCGGGTCTTCGGCAGTTTTGCTGCCGTGCTTACCGATATGCGCGCTTGCTCGCTCTCTAAACTCGTTGATAGCACCATCTAGCGCACCAATACACGCCGAAGAAACTGCACGTTGGAACACTTGAGTAAATGGAATCTTATACAGCCAACTCGGGTTAGTCGCTCGACCTGGACAGCCCTCGTCACTGTGATTGTTTGTACGTTGAGTGCGATGCTCTGGCACAAACACACCTTCAACGACAATATCGTGACTGCCTGTTGCTCTTAGGCCATGAACATCCCAGTTTTTCTCTATGCGGAAGTCAGACTTAGGCAGAAGGAAAGTCGTGTGTTCTAGGTCACCACTGTCATCATTTTTTGGTAGCAGTGCACCAAGGAAGATCCACTCACAATGCTCACAGCCACTTGAATAGCCCCAACGACCCGAGAACTGGTAACCACCTTCGACTTTTTCTGCTTTACCAACCGGCATATAGGTTGATGCAATTCGAGTGCTGCTATCGTTCTGCCACACATCTTGTTGAGCCTGTTCTGGGAACAACGGCAGTTGCCAATTGTGAACGCCAATCACGCCGTAAATCCAAGCGGTAGACATACAGCCTTTGGCCAGCGTCATTTGAATACGGTAGAAAACACGTGGGTCAAGTTCGTAACCGCCCCATCGTTTTGGTTGCAATACGCGGAAAAGACCCGCCGCTTCGATGTCAGCAACCGACTCGCTAGGCACCTTACCATCAAGATCGGCCTGTTGGGCGCGTGCTTTCAGTTTTGGGATTAAAGCCGTTGCTTTTTCAATAAGATCAAGCGCCTCTGGCGTGAGGTAGTCTTCGTTGACGGCGTGTGCGGTAATTTCTTCATAGATTGCCATGTTTATTCTCCTAAACACCCCCGCCAAATCTCGACGGTTTCGGCGTTACTCTCTTTGATTAGACGCTAAAAGATTTCCACACTTCCTGTAGGCTCTCATCGTCAATACGGACTAACTCCCTATTCGACACCAGGATTCATGACGGTAAAGCGATAAAACGACACGACTTGTGACAAGCGCACATGAGGAATCGCGGGAAGAGAGTAGAAATAGAGGATGAGAGCGGACAAACAGAGAGAAGGCTACAACGCGGTTACTAAAAAACAATCGTCAAAGTAATCGCGTCGCAAGCCGAATTTACGTAAAAAGTTTAGATGGTGCTCGGCATACGATCATGCCAAGACAGTGCGGTTTCGAGCTCCGCGGCTAAAGAGAGCAGTAACGCCTCTTGACCGAATCCAGCCGCGAAGTGCATACCAATCGGTAGATTATCCGCATTCCAGTGTAGTGGAACCGACATGGCCGGTAAGCCCGTCATGTTAAACAGCGCAGTAATTGGGGATGCTTTGATCACCTCACGGACAAATGCGTCATAAGGCTGATAGAGACTTAACTCACCAATTTTAGGTGGAGGCCCTGCGGTGACCGGCGATAAGATCACATCATATTGATTGAAAAACTGATCAAATGCCTTACCGCCTTGGTCAAAGGCGCTGCGTGCGTCATACACTTGTTGAGCTGTGAACGTTTTTGCACGTTGAATATGCTGCCAGACAATAGGAGAAAACTCTTCCTTAGTCGCCGCGCGGCCTAGAGAAGCTTCTCTGTCTCGAACAGCGTGTAAAACACCACTCGATGTTGCCACACCCATCCCACTGAACATCGATTCGATTGGCAGTATAGGCGCCGCTCTCTCGACATGGTGACCCAAAGAGGCCAATAAGGCAGCGGTTTTATTCACGCCATCCAAGCAATCTTGACTGATGGGCAATCCGAATGGATGTGAATCCATAATGGCGATATTCAAACGCTTAGGCGGACGTTTTACGGCTTCAAGGTAATCGTGTTGCTGATGAGGTATGCGTGACCCGGCTTCTCGACCACTGGTCAAAGCCAGCAATTTCGCGGTATCTCTCACCGTGCGGGTGATCACGTTGTGCACCGATAATCCCATCCAGCCTTCCATATGTTTCGGGCCCATCGGCACCAAACCACGACTTGGCTTTAAGCCGAACACACCACAATGGGAAGCGGGAATACGAATGGAACCACCACCGTCACTGGCGTGCGCCGCAGGCAAAATGCGCGCAGCCACAGCAACCGCGGAGCCACCGCTCGAACCACCGGAGGAGTAGCGAGTATCCCAAGGGTTTAACGTATCGCCATGCAGCTGGGATTCCGTCGTCGCGGTTTGACCAAATTCAGGGCTGGTCAGCTTAGCCAATATGTTGAGCCCGGCCGCTTGATAACGCTCGGTCAACGTCGAGTTTTGAGTCGCACGTGCGTTTTTATAAAACACGCTGCCATTCGTAGTTACTGTATCTTTCAGCTGAATATGCAGATCTTTAAGCGCGAAAGGCACACCAAGTAATGGTGATTGCTGATAAAGAGCGTCACGCTCTTTGCTCGATTTAGCACTCAGTTCACTGGCACTCTCACGTGCCCGTTCGAAGTGGTTCACCGATAACAAATTGAACTGTTTGCGTTTTTCAAACCTTGCCGTTGCCGCATCAAATAGCTCTAAAGGGGTCACTTCACCTTTTCTGAGCAGCGAGGCCATGTCTGTTACATCCCACCCTTCATACTCAGGAAGAGGTAGCGTTGATCCAGAGATCGACGAGGCGTTTGCAGTAAAGCTAAGGCCAGATGCGACTAGTGCCCCTGTCCCCAAACCACCTTTCAGTAACTGTCGACGACGGCGGTCTATATTTTCCATATTAACTCCCCCACACCTTTTGTGCAGGCTTGGCATCATTAAGTAATGAAGTGATGGCTGGGCCAACTTGGTCCATTTCCCACTTCGCGCCTTTATCTGCTGTTACGCCAGTGCGCCAACCGTCACCTAGCGAGATACGGCCACCCTGACTCTCGAAGATTTGACCAGTGACATGCGATGACTCCGTACTACCAAGCCATACCACAAGTGGTGCAACGTTTTCTGGTGCCCATAGATCAAAGCTGTCGTCTTCTGGCTTTTTCACCACGTCAGGCATCGCGCTTTCCGTCATATGAGTACGTGCTGCAGGCGCTAGTGCATTACTTGTAATACCGTAACGTCGTAATTCAGCGGCTTGAACAAGGGTTAAGCTCGCAACGCCACCCTTAGCTGTCGAGTAATTTGATTGACCGATCGAACCCTGTAAGCCCGCGCCTGAGGTCGTATTGATAATACGAGCGTCAACTGGTGTGCCTGCCTTGGCGAGATCACGCCAGCGACGTGCCAAGATATTCGCAAGACAGAAGTGACCTTTAAGGTGAACCTGCATCACTTTATCCCAGTCGGCTTCCGTCAGACTCACAAACATTCTATCGGCCAGAATACCCGCATTATTGACCAACACGTGTACTTCACCGAATGCCTCAAGTGCCGCATCTACAATGAGCTGTGCGCTTTCAAGCGAAGTAATGTCATTACTGTTTGCAATCGCTTTACCGCCCGCAGTGACAATCTCATCCGCAACCGCTGCTGCCGCTTCATGGCGGATATCATTGACCACCACATTGGCACCTTCTTTTGCAAATGCCAACGCGTACGCTTTACCAAGACCACCGCCTGCGCCTGTGATGATTACCGTGCGTCCATTACACCATTCCATTGTCTCTCCTTAACTGGGTATCCCGTCTGTATTCTGTTTAAAGTCGTTCGATGATGGTGACATTGGCGACGCCGCCACCTTCACACATCGCTTGCAGACCATAGCGTCCACCACGACGCTCAAGCTCATGCAACATTCCTGTCATTAGCCTAGCGCCAGTTGCGCCAAGAGGGTGTCCCAGTGCAATCGCGCCGCCATTAACATTCATTCGATCGTAGTCACAGCCCGTTTCTTTCATCCAAGCCATCGCGACCGATGCAAACGCTTCATTCACTTCGGCGATGTCGATGTCACTCATTTCCAAACCGGCTTTTTCTAACGCCACTTTGGTGGCAGGGATGGGTGCCGTTAAGTGCCAAATTGGGTCATCACCCAACACACTTAAATGATGAATTCGAGCACGTGGCGTCAGGTTGTAGCGATTCAACGCTGCTTCTGAAACGATCAACAGAGCAGCTGATGCGTCACAGGTTTGGCTTGATACAGCGGCGGTGATCGAGGGGTAATCTTCACCAACAGGCTCCAACTCAGCCATTTTCTCAATCGATGTTTCTCTTGGCGTTTCATCGCGACTTAGCCCAGCGAATGGTACGATTTCTCGATCGAAGTAGCCCTCTTCTCGAGCGACTATCGCACGGCGGTGACTTTCCAGAGCAAACGCTTCCATCTCTGCGCGAGTAATTCCCCAATGGTCAGCGATGCGCTGAGCGGCATAGAATTGATCCACGGGGGCATCGCCAAAGCGGGCTTTCCATCCCTCACTCTCAGCAAATGGCGTGGTAAAACCAAGCGGTTGCCCGGCCAGCATGGCAGAAGAGATAGGTATTTGGGTCATGGTTTGTACGCCACCCACGGCGATCACATCTTGTGTGCCACTCATCACCGCTTGCGCGGCAAAATGGATAGCCTGCTGAGAAGAGCCACATTGGCGATCCACCGTGGTACCCGGTACATTCAGTGGTAAGCCCGCCGCCAACCAACTAGTTCGAGCAATATTGCCCGCTTGCGAACCAATGGTGTCCACACAACCAAAAATCACATCATCGTATTCTTGGGCAGGAATGTTGTTGCGTTCGACCAGTGCTTTTAGCACATGAGCGCCTAGGTCCATCGCGTGTACGTGAGCTAAGCTCCCTTTGCGTCGTCCCGTTGGCGTTCTTATTGCGTCTACTATGTATGCTTGTGCCATTAGTCTCTCCCGAATGTAGATGCAGGGCCTGCAGTCTCTAATGCGTTGGCCAGAGAAGTATGTACGAAGTCGGTAACTCGCTGCTGATGGAACGCTTTTGAACCCCAGTAAGATTCCAGCGCCCATGTACGCTTCATGAACATCTGTAAATCCACTTCCCAGGTGTAACCCATCGCACCGTGAACCTGAATGCCGTGCTTTGCCGCTAAATGCGCCGCTTTGGAAGCAAACAGTTTTGCTTGAGAAACGTGGAACTCAACATCAGAGTGACCAGATTCCAACGAGTATGCTGCGCGGTACAAGACCGGACGTGCAAATTCAATCTCTTTCGCCACATCCGCCAAGTGGTGCTTCAGCGCTTGGAAACTGCCAATCGCACGACCAAACTGTTTTCGTTGCGCTACATAATCAACCGAAAGATCGAGCATACGTTGCGCAAGTCCCAGCAGTTGCCCAGCGGTCGCTAATGTACCACGGTTAAATAGCTGGTTTTTTATCGCCTTACCTTGCTCACCGCCAACCAATTTGGTTTCAGCACTTGGGTGCCATGCCACTTTGGCTAAACGTCGAGAGGAGTCGATACTGTTGCAGGCTTCGATATCGACCTGATCACGCTTAACGGCATGAAGATCATCACCATCAAACATCAGTAACAAATCAGCCAGGTGCGCGTCAGCAACTAATGCGTTAACCGGATGCGAAACCGCAACGCGTAACGCTCCAGATGCAATCTGCTCAAGCCACTCATCACGTTGGCCTGAGGTCGGTAACGCACTCAGTAAACCAACTGCGGTATAGCCGGTGTCAGCAATCACATCCGGAATGCAGTAATAGCCGAGCTCTTGAGTCAATAAAGACCAAGCAACATCGCCCATACCAATGCCTCCGGCCTCTTCAGGAACCGAGACCGCAAGTACCCCTTGCTCGGCAATGTTGGTCATCAATATCGGTGAGCGGCCTGAATCGGTCTCCCAAATCTCTCTTAACACTTCAGGGGCGGTTTCCGTCATCAGAAAACGGCTTATCGCTTCCTGGAAGGCCAACTGATCATCTGTGAATGTAAAGTCCATTTCTCACCTCAACTTTTTGGTAGCGCAAGCATACGCTCGGCAATGATGTTGCGTTGAATTTCGTTCGTTCCTGCGTAGATAGGACCCGCATGAGAAAAGAGGAAGCCTTCTAGCCATTTCGAACTTTGTTCTCCTATCAGTTCGCCTCTCGCACCGAGAATTTCCATCGCCAGCTCATGCATTTTTAAATCCAACTCTGACCAAAAGATTTTGTTTACGCTGGATTCGGCGCCGATTTTTTCGCCTTTACTGAGTCGCCCCACTGTGTAGTACGCCGATAAAGCGTAAGCTTGTGCATCCGACCACGCGTTGGCGACTTCCACGGCAAGTTGTGGATTTTGCTCAGCATGCTGCTTGTTTTCGTGAAACAATTTGATCAGCTCGCGAGCCGTCTGCTGGAATCGAGCGGGTGAACGCAGCAACAATCCACGTTCAAAGCCCGCGGTCGCCATCGCTACCTTCCAGCCTTGACCTTCGTCACCGATGCGGTTTTCAACCGGTACACGTACGTTGTCAAAAAAGATTTCCGCAAACGCCTCTTTGCCGTTCAGCGCCTTGATTGGACGGATAGTCACACCCGGCGTGTCCAATTTCACCATGATATAAGACAGGCCATGGTGGCGTGTCGAGTCTGGTTCACTGCGAAACAGGCCAAAACACCAGTCGGCAAAAATGGCTCGAGTTGACCAGGTCTTCTGGCCATTAATAACGTATTCGTCACCGTCACGAACTGCTTTGCTGGTGATGGCCGCCATATCAGAGCCTGCATTAGGCTCAGACCACGCTTGAGCCCACATGTCTTCGCTCGATGCCATGCGAGGCAGAAATTGCTGCTTTTGCGCTTCGGTGCCAAAATCAATCAACGTTGAGCCAAGCAGTAACTGGCCATTTTGGTTAACACGCATTGGCGCGCCTGCACCGTAATACTCCTCTTCGAATATCAGCCAATCAATCAGGTCACAACCGCGACCACCGAGCTCTTCAGGCCACATCACCATAGAAAGGCGCGCGTCAGACAGTTTTTTCTCCCACGCACGATGCTGTTCAAAGCCTTCTTTGGTGTCGTAGCTGGCTAATGGCTCACGAGGTACATTTTCAGCGAGCCACTGGCGTACTTCGTCGCGAAAAGCTCGTTGTTTATCATTAAAAATTAGTTCCATGGTGGTTTATGTCCTCCATTACACATCGAAACGCGCTTCACGTTTTTCAACAAACGCGCGTCGTGTTTCTGCTGAATCTGGACGAGTGTAAGCTTCCAGTGTAAATCCTTGTTCCCAACGGTATTTAGCTTCTAAATCACCATCTTCGATACCGTTCAGTGCCTCTTTTGCGATGCGTATCATCGCCGGGCTTTTCGCTGCGATCTTGCTTGCGATCTCTAACGCGGTTTCTCTTAACTGAGAATGAGGAACGATACGCTCAATAAAGCCATAACGATCCGCCTCTTGTGCGGTCACCGTTTCGCCAGTAAAAAACATGTAACGCACTTTTTGTACTGGGAATAGGCGTTGTAGATGCGCGCCACCGCCCATCGCACCGCGATCAACTTCAGGCAGGGCAAAAGTGGCACATTCCGAAGCGACGACAATATCAGCCGCACCAGTAATACCAATGCCACCGCCAAGCACATAACCGTGCACCGCGACGATCACCGGAACCGGGCTACGATGCACCGCTTTAAACGTGGCGTAGTTACCCGCATTCACTTGAACAATACGCTCTGGGTACTGATCCAGCTCCTTAATATCAACACCGGCACAAAAACCACGTCCTTGTGATCGAATCACAATCACTTTAACCTGCTCCTCATTGCCAAGCTGGTCAATCGCTTGAGCTAACGCAAGCCATTCATGGCTGTCCAGGGCATTCACTGGCGGCTTTTCAATAACAAGCTCTGCGATACCATTGTCGATAACGATGCTAAACGCATCGATTTGATTATTTCGTTGTGTCATCTAACTCACTTCCTTGTGCATATAGATAAAATGGTTGGCATTCTCCTGATACAAGCGGTTTAAACACTGCTCCGCTTCTTCAGCAATGCCGTGAATAAGCTGCTCAGCAGAAACCAGTTCATCAATCGCCGCGGCAACCTGCCCACTTGGTAAAATACCTTGATCAGGGTGACCATCAACCATCGAGTGTTGTAACAACACTGGCTGATTCGCCGCCATAACGGTTTGTGACAGCTCTGCTGGATCTTCTTTTAACGCTTTAAAAAATACACTCAGCATATGCAGGAATGTCATGTTGGTTTGCTTCTTCCATTCCCATGCACTTTTAAGGGCAATCAGAAGACGTCCCATTGCACTCGATTTTTCAAGCTTTCTAATCAGGGAAGTGGCAATCATTCGGTGTCTAAGTCCGTCCACCGCAGTGGTGACTTGAATTTGTTGCGGGTCTCTGACGTTGAGATAACGCTCCAGCGTCGCACTCGGTGTTGGCGAGTCCGTGGTCATCAAAAAGCGGGTGCCCATCGCGATACCACAGGCGCCAGCACCCAGCGCCGATGCCAAACCACGCCCCGTAGAAAAACCGCCAGCAGCAATCACTGGCACATCAACCGCATCCAACACTTGAGGAAGCAAAATAGAAGATGGAACACCACCAGTATGACCGCCCCCTTCTGCGCCTTGAATGGTGATCATATCGGCACCGAGTTTCACCGCACTCACCGCATGTTTTACTGCACCGACGGTTGGGATACATAGCACCCCGGCAGCTTTCAAACGCGCAATGGTTTCTTTATCAGGACCACGACCGTAACTGATCGCTTTCAGTTGGTATTCAATGGCCAAGTCGACACATTGCGCAGCATTTTCCTGAAACATATGGAAATTGAGACCAAAGTTTCGGCTGCCGGTGTGAGAGATGACACGCTTAATCTCATCTTCCAAGTCATCTGGGTTAATGGTTGCACCAGCCAGAAAGCCAAAGCCGCCTGCATTTGTGGTGGCAATCACTAGGTTTGAATCCGACACCCATCCCATTGCCGTCTGCACAATTGGGTATCGACAACCGAGTTTTTGGGTGAGCTCTGTCTGTAACATGCGCCTACCTCACTTTCTCAGATTCAGCGTGTTGCTGCTTGTTGGCTTTTGCCATCGCTTTTGCATCAAATCCCGACAGCTTGTCACCAGAAATCAACTGGTTGTGAGCATGAGCAAAGTGGTGAAAACCAAACGCCATGTCCATCGAGGTGCGTTTGCCCATGATATCTTCAATGGTATTGACGACTTGCTTGGTCAGTTGCAGGCCAAGTCTTGGCATCTCGGCGATTTTTTCCGCCATTTTGAACGTTTCTGCTTCAAGGTCTTCTCTTGCAACAACGCGATTCACCATGCCAAGCTCATAAGCGCGCTGGGCGCTCATTCGCTCACCCAAGAACAGAAACTCTTTCGCGACACGTGGGTTCATCTCAAACACGTGAGCAAAATATTCCACGCCAGGAATCCCCATTCGTACCACAGGATCTTGAAAGAAACTGTCTTCCGAACAAACGATAAGGTCGCACACCCAGGCCAGCATCAAGCCGCCTGCAATACAGGCACCATTCACCATTGCAATGGTTGGCTTCGGCATTTCTCTCCAACGGCGGCACATGCCTAAATACGCTTCCTGCTCACGGGCGTATTGGAACTCGCCCCCAGGCTTATTGGTATGGTCATACCAAAGGCTTGTACGATCAAAGCTCTGATCCACATCGCGGCCCGGAGAGCCTATATCGTGACCGGCGGAAAAGTGCTTACCCGCGCCACACAGAACAATGGCTTTAACATCGTCGTCATCACAAGCACGCTTAAAAGCATTATCCAAGGCATAAGTCATTTGACCATTCTGCGCGTTGTTGTATTGCGGTCTTGCCATCGTGACGACCGCGATACCACTACGAACTTGGTATTCAACCACGTCGTCAATCAAAATTGTTTCTTCGCTCATACCACGCTCTCCTTTTCAGCAGCCTCAGATACACGAACGCCAGGAGGATTGTCTTTTAATTGTCGAGCACGAATATTATGCGGATCTAACTGACGAATGATCTCCAGTTGCTCAATCGTTGGCGCAGGAGTCACACTGACAACATCCGGCACAAAGATCTCAAAGCCCGTGTTGGCAACCACGTCATCCACCGATACACCTGGGTGCACACTGAGCACACGCAGCTGGTTGTTAGGTCCTTGCCAGTCCATTACGGCAAGGTTGGTGATAACCAAGCGCAGGTCGATATCATCCAGCGAGTAACCTTTAGGTAGTCGCGCTGGGTTTTTACCAATTGACGCCACCATGTCGCATTCACCGCTGACGAACACACGGCTATTGTGATCAGGAACGAAAAATGAGTTCGCATGACAAATCGAGTTTCCTGGAAAGCCACGCACACCCAACATTTGCACTTTTGGACGCTGGTAATCGCTGCCCAATGCAGAAATATTCGCCTGACCAAACTGGTCAATTTGGGTTGGCCCGACCATGGCGTGTCGCTTTTTGCTCCACACGTTGTCAAAAATGCGCGAAAATCCCATCCAAGTTTCATTTTTCTGGATAAACTGCTCGCTGCGTTGACCAATTGGATTCGGCTCAGATAGCAGGAATGCCTCTGAGTCTGTCATCATCAAATCAGGGTTGCTTGTCTTCATTGCCAGGCTGGCAGCAAGACGCGGGATCACACCGATCCCGGTTGCGAGCACTTCTCCATCATGGCGAAAGGCTTCTGCACCGGCACAGATCATTAACTCGGCAAGGCTGTAGTCTTTTGCAACTGTCATCGTATCATCCTCTAGTAAACAGGTAGTGCTAACTGTCGAATGGCATCCAAACCACCCACTTTTTCCTGATAGCCTTGCTCATTTTGATGCTCAATAAACTTGGCGTAGTAGCCTTCGAATCCACCTTCACGGGCGAATCCGGCATACTCTTTAAAGTGCGCGGTATCAAAGCCGTACAATGGCGCGCAAGACGTTGGATGAGCCCCTCCAGCCACCTCAACAACACCCGTGGTATGACAGCGCTCCCAAAGCACATAACGTGATTCTTCTGCGCTGTAGAACGCGTCCGATTCAACGAGCGCTTCACAGCTGACAAATGTCTTATCTGCCGCACGAGCAAACCAATCATCCATGTAATGATCTGGTCCCTTGATTTGGCAAACACCTCGTCGATCGGCTTTGTCGACGTGCACGAGCGCAACATCCAGTTTCAGAGCCGGCATTGCCACCCACTCTTTGCCATCATAAGGGCTGTCAACGCGCTTCAAATCAGGGTTCACCGAAACCACATCGGTGCCTAAACCCAAGGCTGTTGGGATATAAGGGCACCCCCAAGCAGCAGCTCGTAACCCGAGCAACATCATCCCTTCATCAATTTCCATCACTTCTAATTCACCTTTTTGGCGCGCTTGGCGGAAGAAAGGCTCAAGTGGGATGAAATCAAGAGAAACGAAGGCAAAAATGAGTTTTTTCACTTTCCCTGCAGCACACAACATGCCGACGTCCGCACCGCCATAAGCGACAACGGTAAGGTCTTTCACGTTTGAGTTTAAAATGGCGCGAATCAACGCCATTGGTTTACGGCGAGGCCCCCACCCCCCGATTCCGATCGTCATCCCATCTTCGAGGGAGTTCACCATCTGCTCAATGGTCATTTCCTTATTCATCTTATTTCTCCTGTCCGACCGAAAAATCGTGTCCCCATAGGCTGACACGAGTAAATTCAAAGGCACTGTGGTTATCCCAATCGACCTGTAGGCCGCCGTAGCCAAATTCCATATCGAAACCTGAAGGCGTCTGCATGTAAAAAGAGGTCATTTTGTCATTCAGATGCTGACCCAGCGTCGCTGATAGCTGGACACCATGTTCAATACGGCGGTCATTCGCTCGCCCCACTTCCGACATGGAATCCACTTCAACCATGGTGTGTACACAGCCCGATGGCACAGGAAACTCGCAGATTGCAAGGCTGTGGTGACGAGGATTATTACAGTGCATAAAGTAAATACGAGCACTTGGCGCGTCTTCTGTTGGACGGAAATTGAAAATATCGGAAAGTTGGAAACCCATCACTTCGGTTAAGAACTGGTGCGTTTCGTCAAAATTAGGAGCAGGAAGAACGGTATGGCCAAGCCCCATTTCATCGGTAAGAAAACGAGGGACGCCCTGAGGAGAAACAAGCGGTTCGCAACCTGATAGGAATCCCCAGTACACTTCATGAGTGTTGCCAGCAGGGTCGTTAAATGTCACTAGCTGTTGCACACCACGTTGCGTACATTGCTCGTTGTCGGCTAGCTCCCATGGCACCTGATGCTCGGTGAGCTTTTCAAGGGCGGCATCGAATGCGCCTTTAGAAGCCAGCTCCCAACCTGAAGCGATATAACGATTCTCGCTTCCTTCAATAATGAGCATACGAAATGGACGCTCATCCATTTTTACGTATAGGCCGCCACTTGGGGCTGGGTGGGTAGACATGCCCAATACTTGCTCTGCATAGTGTTGCCACTTATTCAAGTCATCGGTCTGGGCTACAAAATACCCGAGCGCCTTGATATCCATATTCTCGTCCTCTGATTATTACACACTGGCAATTATCGAAAGGTTATGGAAATCTCTCATCGTCCATTAAGACTAAAGGTTGAATTGTTGTTTTGACTTGAGTTTTCGGGAAAAAATGCAATAAGTAGACTACAATCACTCTGTTGTAGCTAAAAAACAAAGACTTCTGAGATTTCAAATCGGTGAAAGTTATGGATAACAAAGAGAAACCAAAAACAATGTCAGATGGTGACAACATTACTAACATTCAACGGAGCGACGATCAAAATGCAGCTGCAACGTCGCGCTTTTCACGAAGACGATTCATTCGTTCAGCTGCGGTTACTTCACCGATTTTATTATCCGTAAAAAGCCCTGTTGCTTGGGGAGGAGGCCTCTATAGCGATCAATGTAGTATCGTTTCGCAATTGTCCGGTAATGCTTCCCACCCCCATAACTGTCAGACTCAGGCCAAAAGCCCGTTATACTGGATTAACACCTTCATCGGTGACAATGAGATAGTAAATCAAGAACTGGAGAAGCAAGGATATTACGCCACTACTCCGTTTCATGAATTGTTCCCCCACAATCTCAGCTCCTATAAGATACAACCTCGGATGAGCAAAACCTGGCGCTACCGAGTGAATCCTGACACAGAAAACCCCGCATTATTGCAATGCCTAATGAGATCTGACACAAGCTTCTGGTTAGAGTTCGAGAATATTGAAAGTAAGCAGAAAGTAAATATTGATGTGCTCAATGGCGTTCCAAACTTCCATTGCTGCGTCACAGCTGGTTTTCTCAACGGTTTATTTCACCCTTCTCCGATAAACTACGTTGGCGATGAGACCTACGTTCAAAAAGTATTCAAAGAAGCGCTGTTTCGTTCCGTTAACACCATCCTTTGGGATATTGAAACAAAACAATTACAGGAAACAAGTGGGACAAAATATTCGCAAGCGATGCTTGACGTAACGACTCGTCTTAATAGGTGGGATAATGTTTGATAATAAATCATTTACTTAAAAATTTACATCAAGCAGACAATATCGAAATAAATCCAGCGTTTTGCTTGAAAGATAGCGTGTTTATTAGCGAACATAACGTGGTGATTTTTAGTCCATTCACATGTGAAACCTTATTATGTGAAAGAAAAGCACTCCGTTTGCTAGTAGATTTAGTACAGAAACAAAATAATCCATCTAAAGTTAAAATTAGCCAACACGAAACTCAATGGATTAATGATATCATCGTAAAACTGATATCAATGAGGATAATTTTGCTCAAGGAGTGAGTCCATTAATGTTCCTTAAGAATCGATTATACCTACTTCAAGTGGGGGAGTTTACTTTTCAGATTGAATCTAACGTTTCTACCATCCATGACTACCTTTGCACGCACTATCGCTCCAACTTAAAAGAGCCTTCTTCACAAACATATGTTGATTACTATATCGCAATCAAACATGGTTGTTGGTATCGTCGTTTTTTTAAACCACAAGTTGCGTTTTATTTTAATCATCTGGCTCCCTTTAAACCACTCCCCCTTTCTCAAGCCCACGCACTGCTTGAATGGGGAATGAACTGGGTTATTTCGACCCAAGCTCATCAACACTTGATCATCCATGCAGCTTCATTAGAAAAGAACGGTAAAGGCATTATTATTTCAGCACCTTCTGGATCAGGGAAAAGTACCCTCTGTGCCTATTTAGCTTCCCAAGGTTGGCGTTTACTCTCGGATGAATTAGCATTAGTGCATACCGAAAGCTTGGCTATACACGCCCTTGCCAGACCCATCAGCCTAAAGAACCAATCCATTGACGTCATCAAACCCTATTTTAGTGATGACCATTTTAGTGACATTGCTGTTGATACACATAAAGGTTCCATTTGCTTAGTGAAGCCTCCTCTTTCAAGCTCAATACGGGCGCAAGAGACCGCGAAGCCAAGCTTAATTGTCATGGTGAATTTTAACCCAGATGAACCTTTATATATAGAACGTATGGACTCGGCAGTTGCATTAACTGAACTAATCCAAAACTGTTTTAACTTCGGATTGTTGAATAACAATGGGTTTCAATGTGCAAAAAAACTTATCAACACCTGTGAAAATCTCTATGTAGAGTACAGTAATTTTCAAGATTGTGAGCAAGCACTAAGCCATTACTTGGAGGCAGAAAACCGTTGTGATAAAGCTAGTTGATGTATTAGTTCAGCCTGAACAGTTAATCGAAGTCTCGCCGGCAACATTATCGAATATCGTAGCTGAAGCTCGATATTTTAATATGTTGGGACAGCTTAAGTATCATTGTAATACACGTGGAGTATGGTCTCGTCTACCTAAAAAATTTCGCCAACAGCTCGATACTGCCACACTATTTTACGACAACCAGCGCAGAAAATTGGCGGTTGAAACTGACGAAATTGCTCATGCGCTCTCTCCACTCAACATCAATTGGATCTATTTGAAAGGCAGCGCCTACCACTTAAATAACATGAGTAACTTCTCAGGAAGAATGATGAGCGATATTGATGTTCTTGTGCAGGAGGAAGACTTACCACAGGTCGAAGCCGCACTAAGATCTCATGGCTGGATGCCTGCTCCGGTGAATAGTTACGATGAAAAATTCTACCGCAATTGGTCGCAAGAGATCCCGCCATTACGACATATTTATCGCCAAGTAGAACTGGATGTACATTTCAATATCCTGCCGAAGACATTAAAAGAGTCCATTAATAATAAACATTTATTCGAACAATCACTTCCGTTTAGCGATGACCCCAATCAAAAAGTACTCACCCCACATGCAATGCTCGCCCATAGTGCCATTCATCTGTTCTACGAAAGTGAATATGCCAAAGGGCTAAGAGATCTTTACGACATTGCTCTGTTGATCAATCATTATTCTGTAGAAGCGTCATTTTGGGATGATCTCATCGAACTTGGTCGTACGATTGGTAACGAATCATCGATCTACTTAGCGTTACGTTACAGTCAGCAAATTTATTGCTCTCAAATTCCTACCACGGTGATTGATCACTATGCTCAGTTCAGACCCAATTGGTTGTATCTCACTGTATTGGATTTCTGTTTCTTTGCCATTTTTACCCGCTCATTTCCACCTCACAGAAAGTCAGGACATGGGTTGGCAGAAACATTCCTCTACCTAAGAGGGCATTTGAAAAGAATGCCACTGCGCTTACTCGTCCCGCATCTAACCAAAAAGTACTTCGACAAATTTAAAGTCAAACAACAAGCAGACGAACTGATTTAATACTAACAACTATCTTCTTTTGCTAGCAACAGACAGCAAGCAAAGCTAAATACACTCTGCCTACTGTCTGTTGACAATTCGAGTTGAAACGCTGACTACTTAACGGCGATATCGTCAATCAACAACACGGAATCGTACAGATCATCTTCACTGTCTGAAATATTGATTCGGTACTCACCTTGCCCTTGTGTCACCGGTATGGTTAAGCTGACGTTCTTAAACCCTATGTGCCCCACAGTGTCATCCCCTCCTGGAAAATCAATGCCGTCAATGAGCGTAAACTCAGAGTCATTCACACTATCACGGGCTAACTCTTGTTGTGTGCCATCGGGCAATGTCAATGTGATAAGCAATATGTCATCAAATGGAGAGCCTAAAAATTCCGGATACTCTTCGGTAAGGAAATTGTAAGTCAACTCAAGCGTTAACTCTGTAACGCCCGGCTGAATAACAAATGACTTGAGCAAGGTTGTTTCCGCTTGATCTTCTTCTGGACCAGTACTCAACAACGCCATTCGATTCCCTGAAGGTGGACGTAGACTACCCAGTTCAGTAATGCTACTCGCGGTACCACTAGTTTCCCATTCAGCCAAGTCCCCAATCTCAAAACCACCATTAAACACCGCCTCAAAAAGGTCAACGCGACTTGTACCAATCAACAGTGCTGCGTCAACCGATTTACCAGACCTGAGCAAGCGCTCCCTAATTTGCTTTGGTTCCCATTCAGGGTGTTGAGTCCATATCACCGCGGCAGAACCCGACACCAAAGGCGCAGCCATACTAGTGCCCGATTTTATCGACGTACCACCGCCAAGCTGAGTAGAACGCGCATTTTCGCCCGGTGCCGCAATATCAACCCATGTCCCAAAGTTACTTAAAGGTGCTCTCTCATCAAGATCTGTTGCGTTTCCTACGCACAGTGTTTGTTCATAATAACAAGGGTACTTTCTCTTATTCGACGCATCATTACCGGCTGTGGATACGATTAAGGCCCCTTTATTCGACGCATAGTCAATCACGCGATTTAGCGAGACCGAATCGACATAACCACCGCCACTAATATTTACTACTTTAGTGCCCCTGTCCGCAGAATAGCGAATCGCAGAGACCAGTGCCGCGTAACTTCCGCCTAGACCTCGAACTGCCAAAATTTTACTGTTCCAAGCAACACTAGCGATACCATCACTATTGTTTGATTCCGCCCCGATCAGTCCCGCAACGTGGGTGCCATGGCCATTTTCATCCATAGGATCATCATCACCGGAGACAGAATCGATTCCTTTAATAATTTTGCTGTCTAAATCGGCGTGTGTATAGTCAATGCCAGTATCCACCACACCAACAAGGGTGTCGCCAGAAGAGATATACCACGCCTTATCGGCACGTATTGTGGTCATATTGGATTGATTCAAAAACTCACTGTCATTCGGATAAGCATCAATGCTCGCAAGCACTGAGTATTCGACATAGTCCACTTCAGTGTATGTTTGAAGAGATTCAATCACTTGCTCTAAACGAGATAACGAATTATTGGTTTCAACTTGGAGTTGGTAAATCCCTAGACTCAATACCGTACCAACAATTGTACCGTTCTCTGACGCGACGATTTCCTGTATACGATCTTCGCTAGTTACATCTACAAACTTGACCAACAATTCGTTACTAAAGATTTGGTTGCCACTCTCATCGGTAATAAGAGCACTGAAATCTGACGGAGCAACTGAAGTGGGTAATTGAGTAACACTAAGCGTATGAACTCCTGATTTGATCTCGCCATTGGTAACGCGGTAATAAAGTTCACCGATACTGTTTTTAGAAACGGTGTGCAAACCGGTGTAAACCAAATCCCTAGCCACAATGTCTGGTGCGATACCGTCATCACGCAGTGAGCCGAGCGTCGCAATAACGCCAGTCCCAGCCTCATCGACTTGTTCAAGTGTTAGCGTCTCTGGAGCAGTGGTGGTACGTGTTACTTTGGCACTGACAATCAGCTCTTCAGTTTGCCCGAGCGTAATGGCGTCTTTATCAGTTCCAGGGGTACTTAACTTCATTGAGCTTCGAGACGCGGTATCAGTAACCGTAATTGGCAACGACAATGTCATTGTTTGTCCTGTTTCTACCAAATTCACCACACTGGTGAACGTATACTCACCTGCGGTTACGGCATTCAATGTCACGTTGACGACCCATGAGTTATCTTCTGCGGCAAGCCATCCCCCATTAGGGTAGTTACTGGTATAGGAGACACCGCTTGCCGGCGTGACCGATTGTTCCAGCTGCACGCCATACTCTGCGGCATTGCCATCAATAAACTTAACGACAAACGCGATGATTTTTTCATCACCTTCTAGCATCGAAATGCTCGAAAGCCCCTGTTCGATAGATACAAATGGGCCTTGCGACTGAACAACCGTTACTGTTCGTGTCGCGGTAGCTTGGTTACCTGATGAGTCCGTCGCTTCGTAAGTCATGGTGTAATCGCCCGTGACATTGGTATCGACACTCCCTGTTGTCACAACGTCAACAGATCCATCAACATCATCATCTGCTGTAGCGCCGGCGTCTTTGTACGTTTGACCTTGGCTTATCTGCGTTGGGTTATCCCCCAATACGGTGATCACCGGAGGTGTTGTATCTGACTTAGTGACTGCCGCTTGTACTTTTACCGTTCTGCTCGCAGAAGCTTCGTTTCCAGCCGCATCCGTTGCCACATAAGTAATGGTATAAGTGCCTACTTTACTCGTATCAACATCATCCCCTGTTGTTGTTACCGTAACTGAACCGTCAACGGCATCGTCAGCCGTAGCTCCTGCATCACTATAGGTTTCCCCTTGCTCTACCGTCGCCGGATTATCACCCATAACAGAGATCACTGGCGGCGTGGTATCCGAGCTCGACTGTACCTCCCCATCACCACCTCCCCCGCAACCAAAGAGAGAAAAGAATAACGCCGCCAGCGCCACTTTTTTTAGTGGTTCAAATACTTTGGTGTTTCCCATCTGATTTCCCCTTCATGATCCCATCATGAATCGTGAGCCATGACTCGAATCTCGTCCACCGTCGCTCACTCATAAATATCAATATGGCATTTTATTCCTTGCCTCGAAAAATGCTTGATTAAGCACCTAGATTAACCATAGCAAAAAAAATCAATCTCATATCAATAAGGCTGCATAAATAATATGTAACCACATCACTTAGCGGGACTTCTCTGTTCATGAACGGTGTCCATCATCAAAAAGCAAAAGGGCCTGAATTTACATTCAGGCCCTTTTCTATACCTTAAAGTAGTCGCTGCCCTCTAGCGATAAATAATAACCAACTCGTTAATCACTGATGGGCGTTCATTACCCACTACATGAGTCATCACTTCCAGCGTCAGCTGAGTGCCTTTTGGACTTTGAGTCGCAGACTTCACTCGCGCACGCGCATGCAACACGGAATCAACGGGCACCGGGGCAGGAAAACGTAAGCGATCAGAGCCGTAATTCATCATGGTTCTAAAACCGGTAATTTCATACGGAAGTGCTAAATCAAATCTTGACTGAAGTACTTGAACAAGTGCACCGTGAGCAATCGTAGAGCCAAATGGACTCTCTTTCTCCGCTCGCTCTGGATCGGTATGCAACCAATAATCATCACCCGATAGCTTAGCAAAATCATCAATAAGTGCTTGATCGACGGTAATCTGGTTACTCCAAGGCGTAAAGCCTAACGACGGTAATGCGCTGATCGCGACGGTATTCTCGACACCAATTTTCACCTGGCCACGATCGTTTTTACTTAAGCACTCAAGCGGGCTCTGGTAAGTGATCTTATCAAAGTCAACCTCCTTCGCCGTGAATTGCAGCAGCGTTGTGCCTTCTGCATCCACCTCTTCAAAAACGGGCTTTAACGGCATGCCAACGGCTAGATCCGCTTCTTCAACACCCACTATCGTTGTGTTGATCTGTACACCTTCTTTGAGTTGAGCGACCGCCAGCACTTGCGGCTTATCGCTAGCAAACTCAGCCATGGTTGGCACTCGAGCGATGGTAAAGCTATACAACGTCGCTTCTCCCGATACCTCTTTCCACTCCAACTGGTCACTAAGGCAGTGTGAACAATGGTGGCGTGGATAAAAGACCCAGCCTTGACAGTCTTGGCATTGTTGAATACGAACAACACCATCTTTTAGCGATTGCCAAAAAGGCGTTGAAATCGCCGTTGCTAACGGCATTGGTTTAGTATGATTCATCGATTTATGCTCCTTGCAAGATCAGGGCGCCCTGCTCACTCATCACGCCACCGGTGCCACTAACAAAAATTTGGTCACATTTCGCCAACTGCCTTTGATCTGCACGGCCAGCGATTTGGTGAAAGGCTTCTATCACTTGCGACATGCCACCGGCCGCCCCCGATTGACCGAAGCTTAACTGACCACCATGGGTGTTCAGCGGAAAATCACCTTTAAACGTCAAGTTATGTTCTTTAACAAACGACATCCCCTCCCCTTTGCCGCAGAACCCCGCGTCTTCTAGTGAGAGCAACGTGGTAATGGTGTAGCAGTCATAAAGCTGCGCCGCATTCATATCTTCTGGCTTCACGCCAGCCATGGTAAAGGCTTGTTTCGCGGCTCGCTCTAGCGGTGTCACTGTCATCTCTTCACTGTAAGAGGGGGATTTATAGGACAAGCGTTCACCAAAACCTTTCACAAACGCAGGGCGGTGTCGCGCACGTGTGGCCAACTCTTTCGATGTCACCAATACCGCAGCACCACCGGCAACTGGCATCACAATTTCAAGCACATGAAGCGGATCGGCGACCACTTTACTCGCTAGTACGTCTTCAGCAGTAAGCGTTTGTCCGTTGAAGATGGCATCTGGATGATACTGCGCGTTAAATCGTTGATCGACCGCGATTTTAGCCATCGCTTGCTTATCATAACCATATTTCGCGGCGTAACGTTGGGCGATCATTGCATAGCCGGTATTCTGGCCAACGTGGCCATAAGGCAGATCAAATTCCGCTTCAGGGGCACCAAACGCCGTCGAATGACCACCGTAGCGCATCGCCTCGGCCATCCAGCTTAAATCTTCACCCGGAGCAAATGGTGCCATGCGAGCAGGAATAACACACAAAACCGCTTGGCATAGGCCCATTTCAATGGCCGCAGCGGCGCGCCAGATCATCCCAACCGAAGAACAGCCACCAAGATCCACCACTTCAGCAAAGTTAACTTCTACCCCGAGGTATTCTGCCGCCATCGCTGGTACAAAAATGGACGCTTCATGAAATTGCGGGCCATGTAGCACAAGGCCATCGACATCTTTCATACTCAGCCCAGCATCAAGCACCGCTCGACGGCTAAGATCAGCCACCTGCTCCAAGTGAAACATTTGCGGAGCAGTTTGATATTTCTCAGGCTTATACTGCGCCGCGCCAACGATTGCTGCGGTTCCTTTTAATCCCATTGTTATACTTCCTTATCCCTGTTCAATTTGGTGAAATGGTGGATACCCCACTGCTTTAAGTACGTCGAGTGAGTACGGTTCATAAGTCGCCGTTTTCTCATTGCGCACATACAACGGGTCTTGACACTCCTCTGGGTCATAACCTTGTCGTTGCAGATCCACTTTACGCAGCTTAAATGTGGTGGTGATGTCTGCTGCCCCACAGACACGAACAAATTGTGGTGCCGCATAACGCGGTAATCGTTCCTCAGTGAGCTGATAAAATGCCGCTGGGTCAAAAATCGCCCCCTCTTGCATTACTACCGCGGCCATACCTGCACGACCTTCATGATTTGGCACTTGTACACCATAGATATTGATCGTTTCAGCACCTTTAAAATCCGCCAGTTCAGTGGCAACTTCTTGGGTCGACACATTTTCACTTTTCCAGCGGAACGTATCGCCAATTCGGTCGACAAAATAGTAGTAGCCATCGTCATCATAACGAAGTAAGTCACCCGAGCGCCAATAAGCATCATTATCTGCAAGCACATTTCGGACAATTTTTTGCTCCGTAGCCTCTGCAGACACATAACCTTCAAATCGCCCCGCACCAATCTCTGGATGATTAATGATCATGCCGAGCGCTTCACCAACTTCTCCCGGCTCACATGGGATGCAAAATCCGTTGCTATCTTTAACGTATTGATCCGCTTCAACATCGTATTTCACCAACAAAAAGTTGGTTTTGGTCTTATCCGGAACCCGACCACACGAGCCAATATAATTATCTAAGTTGATCAAGTTTGTGTTGGCTTCGGTTGAACCCCAACCTTCATAAATGTCCATTGCACCAAATTTATCCAACCAACGTTGCCATGATTCAGCCGTCAATCCAGCCCCTAACATCGCGCGCACTTTATGGTCACGATTGCCCAAAGCCTGATTGCTATTGTCATCGTAATTCAACAAATAACGACAGATTTCGCCAATATATTGAACAACGGTAACCTGATGTTGTTTTATGTCACACCAGAACGAGCTCGAACTGAATTTACGTCGTAATACAATCGCCGACCCAGCAGCTAGTGCGGTAGAAGTGACTGATGTAGCGGCAGCGCCGTGATAAAGAGGAAGAAAACAATAAAAAGTGTCATCTTCTTTGGCATCTAACGTCACTTGCATCACATCACCAGAGGTCATCCAACGCATGTGGCTGTAGATCGCCGCTTTAGGTAATCCCGTCGTTCCTGAGGTAAAAATCAGTAGTGATGGCGTTTCCGCCGTTACCGATGAACGAACTGCCTTATCAAACGGTTCTGCGCTAGCGGCCTGCAACGCATGGACAAAACCTAAATCAAATCGAGCATGAATGCGCTCATCAGCGGGTTTTTCTTGGTCCGGTAATAAATAAAGCGGTAGCTGGGCAAAATCAGCAAATTCATCCATGGTTTGGGCAAACAGTGGCGCGCACTCTTCACCAACAATCACCATACTTGGTTGACACGCATCAATGGCATGCACCAATGGCATGCCATGAATTTGGGTATTAATGAAAGCAACGGTCACACCGATTTTGGCGAGACCAAGCCAAACAAAAAAGAATTCGGGACGGTTCTCAATGGCCATGGCACATACATCGCCAGCTTTTAACCCTTTTTCATGTGCAACATGTGCGATTTTGTTTGCCTGACGATCAACCTCGCGGTAGCTCCATGAGTGATGGTCATAAATCAAGAATGGACGCTCAGCGATTTGGCTTACTTGTTGTTCAAACCGATCGGCCAACGTGTAATGATCAGACGGTTTTATTAACATCGCCGCTTTCGCTCGACGATCCATTTTTGCCTGTGTCTCACTGCGAGGAACAGGTAAAATGACGTCTGCTACTTGGTCATAGGTGCCACTCACCTTCGGACTCATTGTGTCTGTCATATTACTTCCTGTTGTATTCAAAGGATTCATTCCATGAAATTGAGTGACGAGTCGGAGCAGTTGAATCATCAACCCTAGCAAAAACTGACGGTGTTTATTCTTATTAATTAATAGCGCCGACCTGCCATTCAATATCCCTCAATTTTTTATAAAAAATTGAACCAAGCCTATGTTGATAAATATCTTATCTCTCAACATCGTCCAACGGGACTAATCAGCGTCTATAGCGCAAAAGTCTATCTGGTCTAAACGGACGATGTAAAATCAGGCCAAACAAAGGACGATGGCAAGATGACAGTCATTGCGACTGAAAGGCATAACAACAACAAGGAGAAAGCAATGTCTAATTTGGAGCTAAATTTGCCTGAGCAGCATTATCTAACATTGCAAAATGGACTCACGGTACACTACCTAGACGAAGGCGAAGGCGACGTGGTGATTTGGCTACATGGCAGTGGACCAGGCGCATCCGGATACAGTAACTTTAAAGGCAACTATCCTGAATTTACCCAGCAGGGCTTTCGTAATATTGTCCTCGACCTTCCCGGTTTTGGTCGCTCAGATAAGCCTAGTGATGTGCACTATAACCTCGACTTCTTTGTCAGCGTACTCAATGAAATCATCGAAACCTTACGTCTCTCGCCATGTACCTTATTAGGGAATTCTTTAGGCGGCGCGATCGCGCTTGGCCAAGCGTTACAGTACCCTTCAACGGTCAATAAACTGATCCTAATGGCGCCTGGTGGGGTGGAAGAGCGCGAAACGTATTTTGAGATGGAAGGCATCCAAAAAATGGTGGCCACATACAACCAAGGGCCAATGGGAATCCACGAAATGCGAGAAGTGATGAGCCTGCAACTTCATGACTCGTCACAACTGACAGACGACATTCTGCGCGAGCGTGTTGCTGTCGCTGTTACCCAACCAAGTCAACTGTTTTCAACCATGATGGTGCCAAACATGACAAAAGATCTGCACAAGTTGGCGTGTCCCGTACTTGGCTTTTGGGGTAGCAATGACCTCTTTAATCCGCCATCCGGTGTATTTAAGTTTCTCGACAATGTGCCTGAAGCAAAATTCATTTTACTAAACCAATGCGGCCATTGGGTTCAAGTCGAGCACACTGCTCTGTTTAACCGCACCTGTTTAGATTTTCTTCACGGCTGTTAATCGAACAAGGACAGTAATATGAGTAGCTATGAGCATCTTCTAAAACCCGGAAAGATCGGTTCAATGACGGTGCGCAATCGCATTGTATCTGCACCGATGGGAACAAATCTTGCTGAATCAGATGGCCATTGTGGTGAGCGTATTCAAGCTTATTACGAAGCACGAGCAAAAGGTGGCGCGGGATTGATCACCATGGGTGTGGGCGCAATAGCCTACCCCGCAGGCACTGCAGAACCTTATCAAGTCGGGCTTTCATCCGACGAATTTCTTCCCGGCCTAAAGCAGCTAACTGAACGCGTGCACAAGCACGGTGCAAAAGTCGCCATTCAGCTACAGCATGCTGGTAAAACCGCCGTTCGAGACATCGCCGAAGGGCGAGAACTTTGGGTGCCGTCGATACCACCTAAAGCATCTATGGCCATGATGGCCGCGCTATCAAAAGAAGAACTGGCATCGTTTGTCCGCCCTAAAGGGGGCAATGTCAAAATTCGCGTCATGGATCATAAAGATATTGAACAGATGATCACCTGGTTTGCTGACGCGGCGGATCGTGCGAAAAGAGCGGGATTTGACGGTGTAGAAATACACGCCGCACACAGCTATATCATCGCCGGCTTCTTATCTAGATATTACAATAAACGAACCGATGAATACGGCGGCAGTTTCGAGAATCGAACTCGCCTGTTACGCGAAATCATCGCCTCAGTTCGTCAAAGGGTTGGTAGTGATTACCCCGTTTGGTTACGCCTTGACGCATGCGAAATGCGAACGCCTGATGGCATCGATCTCAATGATTGCCTACGCGTTGCCAAACTGTCAGAAAAACTTGGTGTGGACGCGGTCAGTATCTCTGCATATGCCACGACAACCAGTGGTGATGCCTTTACTGAAGCACCATTGGTCCATAAGCCTGCTGGATTTTTAGATTGGGCGACAGAGGTTGCGAAACAACTAGTGATTCCAGTCATCGCCGTCGGCCGTTTGGAGCCTGAAGTCGCCAACCGAGCGATTGAAAAGGGTCAGTGCGATTTTGTCGCAATGGGAAGAAAACTGCTCGCCGATCCAGAGCTGCCAAACAAGCTAATGGCGAATAATCCTCAGAGCATTCGTCCTTGTATCTACTGCTATACTTGTGTAAGCCAAATTTTTATTAATCAACGTGTTAAATGTGCTGTCAATCCAGCCATGGGGCAAGAAGAACACTACCCTCTTTCCATCCCTGAACGTCAGAAACACGTTGTTATTATTGGCGGTGGTCCGGGCGGAATGGAGGCGGCGAGCCAAATCGCCAGACGTGGCCACAAAGTCACCTTGCTTGAGCAAGAAAAACGTCTAGGCGGCACGCTATTTTTCGCCTCAATGGTTTACCCAGAGAACAACAAACTGCTTGATTACCTGTACCAGCAAATCGACCACCCAATGATCACGGTTAAGCTCAATACCAAAGCGACGCCATCTGTATTAGCCGATCTAATGCCCGACGAAGTCGTGGTCGCGACCGGAGCATTGAGAGGTAAACCTGAGATAAAAGGCGTAGAACAAAAGCATGTCTGGAGTGGTGATGAGCTGCGTAAAGTGATGACCAGTGGTGGCAGTAATGTTGGAAAAGAGAAATTCAATCTATTCCAAAGAACCCTGCTCAAAAGTGGTCAATTGAGTGGTATTACGGGCTCAGTTGAAGCCACAAGAAAGCTCTCCCATCTTTGGATGCCCCTAGCAGATAACGTTTGTATTATCGGTGGCGGTCTGGTTGGTCTGGAACTGGCGGAGTTTCTTGCTCAGAGAGGTCGAAAAGTAACGGTATTAGAGCCAGGTGAAACATTAGGCAGAGAGCTGTCAATTGTTCGCCGCTGGCGAGTGTTGCACGAAGTCGAGAAGCTTGGTGTGACAATGCACAACCAAGTTTCTATTCAAGAGATCACGTCCAATCAAGTCCACTTTTCATTTGCAGGCAATGAGGAAATCCAAACGTTGCCCGCAGGCTCTGTCATCCTCGCTTCAGGCGCAGAAACCGACAGTACATTAGCAAACCATATTTCGGATACCTATACCGTCCATCAAATTGGTGACTGTGGATCTCTTGACTACATCGAAGGCGCGCTCTCCACGGCATGGAAAGTGGCAGCAAAAATATAGCGCTAACTCATAAATATAAAGGGCACATCGATAACATCGTCGTATCCAGTCTAACGATTTATCGATGTTCTTAAGCAAAACATAAGGAAGAAATGGATGTCAGACAATTTTGCTCACCTTCGCCGTACTTTCGAACAACAGGTATCGGCTTATAAAGCGTTCAAGACCAGTTCAGCTCAAGAGCGACGTGATATTATCCAGCAAGTCATTCAACTGCTCGTCGATCATTACCAACCACTCATAGAAGCGATGGAGGCTGATTTTGGTGGCCGCAGTCAAACCTTTTCTATGATGAATGATATTCTAGGTTCGCTTGGCTCTCTCAAGCATACAAGAGATAACCTAGAGCAATGGCTTAAGCCAGAACAAAGATCCATGATTGCGCCATATGAACAGCTTGGCGCTCAGGCTGAAGTGCTCTATCAACCCAAAGGTGTAATTGGTATTATGGGTACTTGGAATGCCCCACTTTATACCCTTCTTAGTCCATTAGCGTGTGCCGTTGGAGCGGGAAATCGTGTCATTCTTAAGCCATCAGAATTGACACCACGTACTGCTGAGGTGCTTGCAGAACTGCTCCAAACCAATATTGATCCGAATTGGGTTAGTGTGATCACCGGCGACAGCGAAGTCAGTAAAGCGTTTTGTGCCACGCCATTTGATCACATAGTTTTCACAGGCTCTCCTAGCGTAGGTAAAAAAGTCATGGCTGCGGCAGCGGAAAACTTAACACCAGTGACACTCGAGTTGGGTGGTAAATCCCCAGCTATCATCAGCTCATCAGCGAACTTGAAAGAGGCTAGCCAGAAACTTGCCATCGCCAAAGGTACTAATGGGGGGCAAATATGTATCAGTCCTGATATTGTTTATGTGCCATCTGATGCTTTAGATACGGTTGTTGCAGAAATTAAAGCCGAGTTCAAACGTTGCTATCCGACGGTGATTAACAACCCGGATTTGGTACCGATTATTAATGCCTCTCATTATGAACGCATTCACCACTATATTGAGCAAGCGTTAAGCCAAGGGGTTCAGATTGAGCTGAGCCATGATGAACGTGATGTTACTGGCCGAAGAATGCCATTAACGTTAGTGATCAACCCACCGTCTGACATTTTGATCATGAATGAAGAGATTTTTGGTTTAGCATTAGTTATCAAAACTTATGAAAACTTTAATGATGTTCTCACGGATATCAATTCACGCCCAAATCCACTTGCTCTATATTACTTTGGTGAGGATCAACAAGAGCAGAAGCAAGTTCTGGAAGATGTTCGCGCAGGTGGTGTAACCATCAATGATGCCTTAATGCATGCTGCATTGCATGATGCGCCGTTTGGTGGTACTGGTGAATCAGGTATGGGTCACTATCACGGTAAAGAAGGGTTTTTGGCATTTAGTCACCTAAAAACTGTTTTCTATGCACCGAATAATGATATTCGTAGAGAGTGGGGAATGTTACCTCCTTATTCCACTGACTTTCATACATTGATCAAATCTCAGATCACCTCAGAATAATTAAACTACCTGTTAATGGTAGCAATTATCTATTGTTACTATTAACGGGGATTTTATCCCATTCAAATCATCCTGTATCCCCCCATAATAGACTTTAACAAATCAATTAGTACATAGGCTTAGGTTAGATTTCTAAATCCAATTAGCGTGCTTGTGAAGCCTTTTTAGTACGATCCTTCTCTTTAACACCGACATGTAATCTAGAGAGAAGCGGAACAATGCTTCAACATGAACGTCATTTATTCGGACTTTTCTTGTGATCAACAGTCTTATCGATGATCAGAGGGAGGTCTGTAGGAATCTAATAAAAATATAAATTGGTTGGTTCTGTGGATTAGTGTGTAAATCTTTGATTTTCCACTTATCCACAGACACTATAAAGATCTATTTTACCTATGAACACTATTATTACTATGAAAAATATAAGATCTATAGGCTTTGCAAGTTATTGATTTTAAATGATTTAATCCCGCAATATGATCCTTTTTTAGGTGCTTAAGTGACATTATCTAGGTGTTTATGATCACTTGCTAGGTGTTTATGATCCTTTTTCAGGTGTTTAGCAGACAGCTTCTAGGTGTTTATGATCATTTATCAGGTTTTTAGGTAACAAGATCTAGGTATCTGCATCGCTCGCTTTGCCATTTGGAGTACATTAACAATAGAAATGGAACCGATCTGCTTGAGATTTCTTCGACCGCTTGTTTTTTGTTCGTAAGTTCATTGTTGAGATGGTCAAATACCTAAAATGTGTCTTTTATCACAGGTAAACACCTAAAATCTGTCTCCTAAAGTTCTTAACACCTAAAATTTGTCATGTTCAATAGTCTGGGTTATCGTTGATATCGAGTAATGTATCGATTTTATCAAGTAAATCATCAATCTCTTGAGTTTGACTGGAAACATGTTGCTCTTTTTGTTCTCGGTGTCTTCTCGCGAGGCTCTGCTCTACCTTTAGCGCATGCTCCTCTTTGCCTAAATTTCGGTAAGACATCGCTAAGATTTCTAATTCTGCATCGGTCAAACGTTCATTGCCATTGATACGTTTTAACTCTAACTCTTTGATTTTTAGTAATGCATCGTGTTGGTTAAATTCATCAACGGTTGATAGCTTCAGCCAGCGGAAAAGAAATTTGATGCCGACGATGGTTTTTCCCTTCTTGATCAATTCGAAGCCTTTATCTCCTTTTTCGCTTTCGAGAAAAAGGAGCTCTTTGCTGATTTGAGGGTGTTCTGAGAGTTCTTTGATGCTTTCTCTGATACAACGTTTCATAAATACGCTGTTATTTTTAAATGAGCTTTTGTCTTTTTTTAGTTTACCAGCTTCATCTAGCAGCCCAAACACCCCTTTCAGTTCGTCTAATTTCTGGGTGTGCATCTCAAAGCCTTTATCTTTAAAGCGGCTTAACAATTCGTAAAGGCGTTTTGAGTACTCTTTTTTTACATTAAAAAAGTTACGCGTATTGATGAGCGCAAACCCCTGATTATATTCTATATATTCAGGCTTCAGCATGTCGTTCGGGACCATGGTCAGCACACTATTTTTGTAGGCAATGTGCTTAAACAAGGGGCGATAATCAAATTCGGTATCACCCTTCTTATTTTCAACTTTGATGCCGACTTTTCGGCTGGCCAATCGATTGGCGACAGGGCTTAAGTTACTACCAATATGCTTTGACTCAACATTGAGCCATTCTGAAAGTTGATGCGAAGTAAACTCGTAATGAGGTGTACTTGTCTCCCAGTCATTCGGTCTCATATGCGCAATCATTAGCGCAAACATGTCTGCTTCACGTGCAGACAAATCCTGGCGACTGAATACCAGTTGGTGCCCTTTTTTGATGTGTTTAGGTAAGTTATCACTAACAACAGGGTAGTAATATGGCTCTTCGCTCATGGTCTCTTACTTCATAACTAACATAATTTAGGTATTCTGACATATTTTAGGTGTGGGATCATTATTACACCTAAATTATGTTAGCTATAAATGTGCTTTCTGTGATGTGTGCAATGCTGCTCGTTTCATGTGGCTTGAGTCTTCGCATTATCGTCGCTTAACTGGTCGGCTTGACAATATTTGGCTATCAGTATTCAACCTCCCTACCTAGAAAAGGTATTTTATAAAGTGAAAGGTGATGCTATTTGATCTTTAACCTGCCAGTTGCCCCTTTTGTTTATATCTTGGTTTAAAATCAAACGTACTTTTCTCACGGTTAAGAACGGGGGGGAGCGCAGTCTTTACTTGATGGGATGGTGACTGGCGTTTTTTATCGTTAAGGAGAAAAAAACTTGGATAAATTACGGAAAACCTGTACCTCCTTTGCTTTATGAAATCACGCTAAATCCGTACTTGTTCGCTGAATTGGCAGATTGACAACATGGTTGTTGATAAAAAGTACGGGCAAACGATCTTTCAATGATTCTAAATTCGTATTATGTGTTTTTTGGGGTTTAAGCGGATGATAGATGAGCATAAATGTGTACAACTGGATACGAAAAAGCGGTATTTTGAGTTTGATTCGAATTGTGTTTTACTCGATTTCGTCAAGGGCAGCTTTCCTAAATAAAAATATTTAAAAGGTTAGATATTTGCATCGGAAAATGGACTTAGTATTTGCTGTCTGAATTTTGTACTTTTTGGCTTGTTCTGTCATTCCGGTTGAGTGGACGTTGGCCCATGTTGTATTTCTCTTCGGCCTTAAACTCATGTGTTGCGTATAAGATTGTTTTTCGTCCAGGACATTTGACGATCTGTAAAGCATATTCACTAGATTGATATCATGAACCCAATGCCCATCGCTTGTCGTGTATAGCGGCGAGTTTGGGGTTGAGTGTAGTTCGGGGGAATGAAAAAATGATGCTGCTTTTCAATGAATAATTGTCAATATTCAGGCTGAATATTGACAATTATAAAGGTAGGTAGACTTCGTGGATGACCGTTGAATGACAGTGAGCGTGTTAACCTAAATACGCTTGTCCGCCATCTAAAGCAATGCTTTGGCCATTTAAGTAGCTGGCTTCATCACTGCACATTAACGCGACAAATTTTCCAATATCATCGACACAATCACCGACACGTTGTAGTGGTATTTGTCTGATAAACTCGGCAGCTTCTTCTGGATTTTCGCCCATCCACCAATTAAGGCCGGGTGATTTAGCATGTGGTAAAATGACATTGGTACGAATATTGTCTGGTCCCCATTCATTCGCCGCAGCGCGCGTCAACGAACGTATCGCTTCTTTGACTGCTGCGTAGCCACCATAACCACTCATATCCCAACGTTTGCTTGCGCTACTAGCGAGATTGATAATACAGCCATCTCCTTTGAGGTATGGATAACACAGCTTCATCATGCGAAAGGTCGCTAAGGGCCCAGATTGCCAACCACGCTCAAGCTGTTCTTCGGAGAGATCTTGAAGACGTCCTAGAGGAGAGTCCTGTGCATTATTGACCAGAATGTTGATGCCTCCAAAATGGCGAACCACGGCATCGATGCACTGGCTCGTGCTGTGGCTATCCGAAACATCAAGCGTAAATGGCTTAGATTCACCTCCGAACTCTTGGATTAATTGGCACGTTTTTTCAAGTTTACTTTCGGTACGTCCCACTACCGCGATCTTCGCGCCTTGCTCGGCAAGAGCGAGAGCAATGCCTTGGCCAACGCCCTGCCCTGATCCGGTAATGAGTGCGACTTTTCCTTCTAGTTTTTTCATCGTTATTCCTGTCTGTACTCGTTGAGATTATGGTCAGTGTTAAGACTGCTGAGCCTCTCTGGCTTCAGGCTCTTTTTCTGGAGTGTGCTTAGGATTAAGTACGACCGCTTTTGCTCCTAATAAATAGGCAAGAGCAGGTAATAGCAGTATCGCGCCTAGCACATTTACTAGGAACATGAAGGCGAGAAGTAATCCCATGTCGGCCTGAAATTTCAACGAAGAGAATGCCCAGGTTGCCACGCTTACCGACATCGTCACCGCAGTGAAAATTGCTGGGATGCCACGAGTTTGAATGGATTGGTAGAACGCTTCTCGTAGTGGGACGTCACGATTGAGAGCATGCTGCATTCGTTCATAAATGTAGATACCGTAATCGACCCCAACCCCAACCCCAAGCGCAATCACTGGTAAGGTAGCAACTTTTAGTCCAATGCCAAGTACGGCCATTAATGCATTACACATAATACAAACTAGCATTAGCGGTAGAATGACACACAGTGTGGCAATAAATGAACGGAAAGTGAGCCAACACAAAAAACCAATCGCAACGAAAATTGAGATCAGAATTTGAACTTCCGCTTTTTCTACCGCCTGATTGGTCGCGACAGCAACACCCGCGTTACCACCGAGTAGTCGAAATTCTGCATCGGTTAGGTTTGCATTTTGGATGAATGTCTGGATTTCAGAGATGACATGATTCAGCGTCGTACTTTGGTGATCATCGAGGTACACCATCATATTTATGGTTTGACAACCATTGTCATTCAGACCAAGTTGTGGATGTGCGGCTTGAGCACCTGCACGTAATGCGACAGGATCACGCTGCAGAGTACGCCATAATGGGCTGCCTTCGTTATTACCGGAGACATATCGCTTAGCGTTGCCCGCCGTCGTGGCGACTGACTGAACACCATCGACGCCTCGCATATGAAAATCAAAACGCGAAACTGCATTCATGATTTCCCAGTTCAGGCAAGCTTCTTCTTGGTTCTTGGTCTCAAGGTAGACCGATAACACATCCATCCCAATGGAATAATCACTGACGATTTTATCGTTGTCCAAATTGTAACGTGAGTCAGCATGTAACTCCGGAACTCCATTACCAATGTCGCCAGTCAATAAGCTACGCGATTGCCATGTCGCACCCGCGAGCAAAATAAGCATTACGGCAACGGAGATTTTTGCTGGTTTTTCTGTTGCTAGCGAGGAGACTGCCCACCATAATGGACTGTGTTTGTTCTGCTCGGGAGTGTGACGAAGCGCCATACTTTCAAGGCTTAAATGCGAAAGTATGATCGGCATAAACATTTTATTGGTCATGATCATCATCGCAACGCCAAGGCAAGCGGTCACACCGAGCTCGTGGACGATTGGGATATCGATAACCATGATAACCATAAATCCAAGCGCGTTTGCGAGTAGCGCGACGGTGCCCGGAATTGCCAAGCGACGAAATGCATTCACGGCTGCTTCTTTACTATCAACCCCCGCCAAAACATCAAGTTTCCATGCGTTGGTCATTTGGACCGCGTGGGAGACACCAATCGAAAAAATAAGGAAAGGGACTAATAAGGACATTGGATCAATACCGTAGCCAATGATGGGCAATGTCCCTAATAGCCAGATCACCGGCAGTAGTGCAACCGCAACAATCAAGCCAGTCAGTTTAATTGACATGGTGTAGTGCCACAGTAAAAGCACAGTAACGACAAACGCAATAGAGAAAAACATCAAAACATTGGATAAGCCATCCATGACATCGCCCATGACTTTTGCAAAGCCGATGATTTGGATTTCAACACCTGCACCGGAAAGCGCTTGGCGGATATTTTCTAGGTGCTTAGCTACGGCGGCATAGTCGGTTTTAAGTCCGGTTTCTGGATCGATATCGAGCAGTTCAGCTTGCACCATCGCCGATTTATGGTCGTTAGATACCAAGTTACCGATCTGACCTGATTTGGCCACATTACTTCTGACTTGCGCGAGGCTTGCTTTGTCTGCAGTGAAGCGAGATGGGATAACGACATCTCCCATAAAGCCAAACTCGGTGACCTCAAGGTAGCGAACTTCGGGAGTAAAAAGAGATCGTACCGTGGCTCGGTTTACGCCCGGAGTGAAAAAAACACCATCGGTCGCTTTTCTTAAACGAGCGAGAAGCTCTGGGTTGTAAATATCCCCCTCCCCCTTCCAAGTTAAGCTGACCATGACACGGTTGGTACCAGTAAACTTATCGGCATGCTCTAGAAAGGCTTCCATATACTGGTGTTTGATTGGGATTAGTTTGGTAAAACCTGGATCAAATCGTGTTTTAGTCGCGGTGTAACTCAATAGAACGGTTAAAACTAAGAAAAACAGTGCTAGCGGAAAGCGCCAATGAATGATCAATCGACCTAACTTATCCACAAATAAATGACTACGTGTAAGGGCTTGTGTTGACATGGTTACTCCGAATTCAATCACTTGTTGATAATGGTTGACTTATAAGCGATTTCTTTAGCATCAGACACAGGGAAATGAATCACACCTGCGTCTGAACCCAGTAGAAGGTCACCGCTGTCAAGTAGATGGATATCGGTGATGGTTTCGCGCCCACCGCGTCTAAGCAGGTTGAAACTCTCACCGTTATCGGTTGAGGACAGTAATAACCCACCCTGCCCGCCCAGCATGATTTGGCCGTCGGGCAATTGAAGGTGTGCAAAAAGAGAAATAGGCAGGTTGAAATCGGCTTTTTGCCAGCTGATGCCGTCATCAAAGGAACGGAATATGTTGCCGCGCATGCCGTAAATTAGCCAAGACTGGTTACCAAGATGGATGCCGCCATAAAAAGAACCGTCGTAGAATGGCGTGATGCTTTGCCAGGATTGACCGTTGTCTTCTGATCTCAGTACTGTGCCCGCTTCGCCGGCAATCAATCGAGTCTTGCCTTCCTTTGGCACTATCATGGCATTGAGATGCCAATCCGTTTGTGCCGGAGGTGGCACATCCTGCCAAGTGTTTCCGTTATCATTCGATATTCTGGTCAGGCCATAAGCACCAATGGTGGCCCATTGATTCTTGGTGACCTGGCTGATGTTTAGCAGTGGTACGCTGTGCTCACTGCCGAAACTTACTTCATTCCAGTTCGCACCGCCATCTTGGGTTTGTAATATCCAACCTTCGTGCCCAATGGCTAGCCCATATGATTCAGTTTGAAACGTGAGATCGGTAATCAGCGCATGTCGCTGTGTGTTGATATTGGCTTTGTTCCACGTTTGACCATTATCTTGAGAGAGGAGAATATGACCTAGCTCTCCAGCGGCGATAAGTCCGAGCTTTGACTGAGCGACGCTAGTTATGATCATATTCTTGACAGGGATTTCGGTTGCCGCGAGAGGTTCAGTTATCCTTGGTGCAAAAGCTATGGTGCCAGCTGTGGCCATGATAAGTGACAAAGCGATTGCAATTGGCGTAGTTGCCATTTTTTTCATATACCACCTCGTTTCAATGTTATTTGGCATCGTTCCTTAATGCGCATTTTTGTCGTGCATAACAGTAGACCCTAGTTATAGTTGCACATACGGATCACTGGCATCGTCCAAACGGGCTAGGTGGATATTTTTCAGTTTAAATGCGTCGGTGGTCGCCGATTAATTAGTGGGAAATGCAATGTGGTTGACGGAATTAAGGACAGACATTGACGTGACGTTGAATAAAAAAATGGAGGCGTTATCGCCTCCATTTTATGCTCATTAAAATGCGTATTTAGCGGTAAAAGAGATGTTGTCTCTATCACTTAAAGGACGTTCTTTAATTGGGTCACCAACATCTGGATTACCAAAGTATCCAGCATATTGAAGAGTTAATAGAATATTGGATTCGTTGTGAGTCAACTCAGCACCGACTCGTGCACGATGGTCGCCTTCACCGCCCACACCACCGGTAAGCGTGCGCCCTGAAATCTGGCCGGTATAACCGATAGGGATGGATAGCCCCCACCCTTCAGAGAAACTAGGGTAAGATAGGATCAGTGTTGCCGCAACTGCTAGGCTATGATCATCATAATATACTTTATCACTTTCAGGGTTTGGTAGGCTAGGCGGAATTCCGGCGATGTTGCGCTTATCTGCATCAAGAATATCAACGTAGGCGATTTCTGCCGTAAGGTTGACTGATTCCGCAATGGCGTTGCGACCAAAGTTAACAATGGTGTTTAAATTGGTTTGCAACACTTCGCCTCGAGACGCAAGGGGTACGGCGTTCCCAAACAGAGCACCTTCAACGAACACAGGTGCGCCGTCTTTGTATGAAACTTCCGCCGCAATAGAGGCAATGCCCACATTGGTTGAATAGGTTAAACCGTATAGTTTAATATCATCAAAATAAATGATATTGTATTTCCCTGGAGTACCAGGAACAAGGCTATACTGAGTTTCAACGAGCGGGATACGGTCGGAATAGTTGAGGTAGTACAAGCCCACTTCTGATACATCGGTCACGCGATAACGAGTACCAATGCCCCACTGGTCGGTTTTACCTGGCTCGATATTAGCCCCGCGAGAGGCGACAACACAAGGTTCGCCCGGAGGTTGGGTTAAACATGTTGCCCCCTCACCAACCGCTTGAGAGGTACTGAAAAAGGTACCTGGCTCAGGAACCAATGTTTCTTGCCAATTAAACTGCCATTGTGCAAGTAGAGACAATTCTGGGGTGACTTCTAGCTGCATCGAAACCTGGTCTTCAGGTAGAAGTATTTCCTTTACTTCTGTACCCGGAACGGAGGCTTTAATCGCATCGGTCGGTCCTTGCGCTAGCGAGATGCTAGGAAAAAATAATCCCTCACCCCATGCAACTACATGGCGACCTACGCGAATATCCGCATAGCCGTATTCACCATATGGAAAAGAAGTGTAGCCATAAAAATCGAGTAGGCGGGTGTAACCACCGCTGTATTTCTGTGCATCGTGAGAAAATTTATCATTTTGATAAACATGATCGTAAAAAGTACTTGCAGAGGCAACAAAACCAAAGTTATCCCATCTCAAATGCCCTTCGAGTAACAGGTAAAGACCATTACCGATCATGTCGTACTGGTCAAAATTACTGTCGCCGACTGACCCTTTCCCTGTTTTTGGGTTATATGCCAATACTGGATCGGGCTCTTCTAAGCGCATACCAGCGGAATAAGTGATGGTTCCTTTCCAATCCAACGTGGCATCATTGCCTAGATTGATGGTTTCTCCAGCTTGCGAACTAGAAGCAAATAGTGCTAACCAGAGAGCAGATTTTTTATAATTGGTTGTCAGTTTCACGTTTCTGCTCTCCTATTAATGGCTCAGACGGCGCAGTGCGGCTGGCGTAAAGTTGTTAGCCGTGAAGTTACCTTTGTTTAGAATTGGTGCAATACCACGTTCTTGAAACAGGTTGTAACCTACATAACCTCCGCTTTTCAGATCGTGATAGAAGCTTGAACCTGCCTCATAAGCTTTGGCATCAAACGCGTAGTAGTAGTTGATGTAAGCGTATTGAACTAGTTCGCCACGGGTGTCATAAAAATCACTGGCAATGGCATGCCAAGTATCTTCGTCAATGTACATCACACGTTTTCCATATTTATGACGGTACTCGTCTTTAAGGTTGCCTTCTAACACCCAAACACGACGGAGCTCGTAGCGCATAAAATCAGGGTTTGCATGATTTTTCGTTAAAAGCGCATCATAGGTGACATCATCTTGGTGTACTCGGTAGGCGTTGGCCGGGATGTACATTTCACGGCGCTCAAATGCTTTCCACTCATAGCGCTCAGGCGAGCCGTTCATTAGGCGATCCGAGTCAAGCGTTAGCTTGCCGGATGTGCCTGTTAATGGGGTATCGAAACCATACTCAGGCAGCTGACGAACACGACGAGTACCTGGGTTGTAAGTCCACGCTAGACGTTTACCACGGGCAAAGTTAACTGGCTCAGAAGTCACTGTTGCATTACCTTTTTGGCGTGTTGGCAAAATTGAGGACACAAAGCTGTAAGCCATTACACCTTCCATCGGCTTACCTACCTCATCCGGGTGGTTCGTCATGTCGAGGCCCTTATTGATGGTACGCGCCCAGGCAATTGATCCAGTAGAACTGACGTCAGCGACATCGCGAGTGGTGTTGTAAGTGTAAGGACGGTGTGGAAAAGTCTGATTCGCATAGATTTGCATTGGTTGGCTAAGATCAGGGATAGGGAATGGTGCGCCACCTTTGTAGCCGGAAAAACCAAAACCATCGTCGATCAGCTCAGCGTCAACGGCGTTTTTCTTAATCGCCACACAAACGTCATCTGGATAACGGAAATCGCGACGACCTGGGTAGATGGGCATTTTAAACGTATCTGGGTACTGCTTGAACATCGCAATTTGTCCCTGAGACAATTTGTCCGCGTAGTCATTGAAGTTCTGGCCATCAATCACATAGAGCGGTTTATCATCTTTGTATGGGTCGACGAGTGGTTGACCCACGTTTAACTCATAATCGACATGCTCTGGCTTTCCTAGCCATTTGCCTGAATACGCTGGGATAGTCCCTGCTTCATTGCCAGCTGCAATTGCGCCGGTACAAGTTAATGCGTTGCCCAATTGGCTCGCTTCTTCTTGCGACACCTTAGCCAATACTGAGGTCGATGGTACCAGTAGCATACTGGCTAGTAGAGCGGGGAATCCTTTCTGGTATTTCATGCTTCTCTCCTTTGTTCCTTCACCTGTTATCCGTGCTTTATCACCGTTAATCAGTACATCGAAGTGTTTTTGTTTGAGTATCACAGAATGATTATTTTCGAAGCACTACGGAACGGAATCGTCTATTGGGACTAGGAGCTAAATCTATGCGTCATAAACTGTAGTCCGTATTGACGATGGAGGTCGCCACGTTCCTTTCAATAATGACAGGGTCAAAGACAACTCATTTTTGTAGAGAGGAAGAGCTGATGCAGCAATCGAATATCGATCCTAAGGCGCTCCGTAACGCCTTAGGTACATTCACCACGGGCGTGACCATCATTACGACTCGAGATGGTGAAGGACAAGCGGTTGGCCTAACCGCAAACAGCTTCAATTCGGTTTCGCTTGATCCACCGTTGGTACTTTGGAGTCTGGCTAAAACTGCGCTGAGTGTACCGGCATTTACGTCAGCAACACATTGGAACGTTCACGTGTTGTCGTCAGCTCAGCAAGAACTATCGAACCGATTTGCTTCGAAAGGTGAGGATAAGTTTTCAGGGCTAGAACTGGATAAAGGTGTCTCGGACGCACCGTTGCTTCAGCAGTGTACGGCGCGTTTTCAGTGTCGTACGGCGTTTACGCATGACGGCGGGGACCACATCATTTTTATCGGCGAAGTGATCGCTTTTGACCAACAAGACCTGCCTCCTCTGGCATTCCAGTCAGGCCAATATGCGGTTACTGCGAAAAAACCGTGGCAGGAGCTAAAACTTTCATCGGCGAGTGAGGCATTAGAATGCAGCTACAGTGAAGATTTACTGGGTTACCTTTTGGGGCGAGCTCATTTTCAAATGTTAGGTAGAATGCAAAAAACCCTTAAAGAGCAAAGCATCACGGCGATGCACTTCTTTGCCTTATCGGTGTTGGCGATTCAGGACGATATTGGACTGAACGAAATTAATGCACATGTCGATTATACCGGCCAAAAAATTGAAACTCAGCATATGGATGAGCTGGTCAAGCAGGGCGCGGTTCGAGAGATTGACGGCCGATACGTACTGACGGAAAACGGTCACCAAGCCGCATTGCTGCACATTTCCGAAGCCAAAGTGATTGAACAGGAAATGGTCTCACAACTAGGCGAAGGCGATGTGATGGCGTTGAAAGTCATTTTAAAACGCCTGATCCAGCAAACCGACCCCGGCCTACCAGATTTATGGGCGAACGCATCTTAAGGAATGGTTTATGAGCAATATTGCAATAGAAAAATATGGCGAGCAATTATATCAAGCTTTACGCCAACGTAAGACCATCGCCCCTTTGGTATCTGGTGAGGAGAGTCACTTACTCACGATAGATGATGCGTACCAAATCTCGCTGCATGCGTTAGAGAAGAGAGCCCAGGATGGTGAAGTCGTGATCGGGAAAAAAATCGGCGTTACCAGTAAAGCGGTGCAAGAGATGCTTAATGTTCATCAGCCAGATTTTGGGTTTCTTACTGATAGCATGCACTATCCAGATGGCAGTGAAATCAGTTTAGCGCAGGCTAAGTTGATTCAACCGCGCGCTGAAGGAGAAATTGCTTTTTGTCTCAAGCAGGATCTGATCGGCCCAGGTGTGACGGCAGAGCAAGTTATCGAGGCGACCGAATGGGTTGCACCTTGCTTTGAGATTGTTGATTCTCGAATTGAAAATTGGCAGATCAGCATCATTGATACAGTGGCTGATAACGCATCTTGTGGTGTGTTTGTCATTGGCGAGTCACGCGTTGATCCACGTACGGTCGACTTAGCGTTGGCCCAAATGAAGGTTTACCACAATGGTGAGCTTGCGGTTCTCGGTTTAGGCAGTGCGGTTCAAGGTCATCCAGCGGAGGCCGTCGCTTGGTTGGCAAATACTTTAGGTGAATACGGCATTCCATTCAAAAAGGGCGAAATTATTCTTTCGGGTGCATTGGCACCATTAATTGATGCGAAAGTTGGTGATCGTTTTGATATGGAAATCGAAGGGTTAGGAAAAGCGAGCATCAGCTTTGCCGAGTAAGTCATTGCAATGGAAATTTCGAATTAGATAAAAATGAAGGATTAGTAAATGAGTAAAATCAAATGTGCTCTGATCGGTTCAGGGAATATTGGCACAGATTTACTGTATAAATTGCAACGCAGTGGCGTGCTAGAACCAGTTTGGATGGTTGGTATTGATCCTGAGTCAGAGGGCCTAGCTCGCGCTCGTGATGCCGGGCTAAAAACTACGGCTCAAGGTGTCGATGGTTTGCTTCCTTATGTTAAAGAGGACGAGATCAAAATTGCTTTTGATGCCACGTCAGCTTATGTGCACGCAGAAAACTCTCGCAAACTAAATGAACTGGGTGTTGTGATGGTGGATCTCACGCCAGCGGCGATTGGTCCTTATTGTGTACCGTCAGTGAATTTAAAGAAAATGGCCAGCTCGATCATGAATGTCAATATGGTGACGTGTGGGGGCCAAGCGACCATTCCAATGGTTGCAGCGGTATCGCGAGTACAGGAAGTGGAATACGGTGAAATTGTTGCAACGGTTTCTTCCCGCTCAGTTGGTCCAGGTACACGTCAGAACGTTGATGAGTTTACTCGTACCACGGCGCGTGCCGTTGAAGAAGTCGGTGGGGCAAACACCGGTAAGGCGATCATCGTTATTAACCCGGCCGAGCCTCCGCTCATTATGCGCGATACGATCCACTGCTTGACTAAGGAAGCGCCCGACCAAGCGGCGATCACTGAGTCTGTCCATGCGATGATTACAGAAGTTCAGCGCTACGTACCAGGGTACACACTGAAGAACGGTCCAATCTTTGATGGCAACAAAGTGTCGATCTTCTTGGAAGTGGAAGGGTTAGGGGACTACTTGCCGAAATATGCCGGCAACCTTGACATTATGACCGCATCTGCAGCGAGAACGGCAGAAATGCTCGCTGTTGAACTGTTAGCGAACATTGAATCATCGGCTGTCGTATAAGGAGTGAACCATGAATTTTGAAAATAGAGATGTCATTCTACACGAAATGTCACTTCGTGATGGCATGCATGCAAAACGTCATCAGATCACAGTTGATGAAATGGTTGCAGTGGCGACTAATTTAGATGAAGCGGGCGTACCTCTGATTGAAGTGACGCACGGCGATGGACTGGGTGGTGCGTCTTTGAACTATGGTTTTCCTGCGCACACAGATGAAGAGTACCTGACGGCGGTTATTCCAAAAATGAAGCAGGCCAAAGTATCCGCATTGCTATTGCCGGGTATTGGTACTGTTGATCACTTGCGTATGGCGCATGACCTTGGAGTGTGCACAATCCGTGTTGCGACCCACTGCACCGAAGCGGACGTATCACAGCAGCACATTGGTTTAGCGCGCGAACTGGGCATGGACACTGTCGGTTTCTTGATGATGGCTCACATGGCGTCACCGGAAAAGCTGTTAGAGCAGGCAAAATTAATGGAGTCGTACGGTGCAAACTGCATCTATTGTACGGACTCAGCAGGCTACATGTTGCCAGAGGATGTCACTTCACGCATTGCGTTGCTAAGAGATTCACTCAACCCTGAAACGCAAATTGGTTTCCATGGCCACCACAACCTGGGGATGAGCATTCCAAACTCTCTTGCGGCAATCGAAGCCGGTGCGAAGCGTATTGATGCCTCTGCTGCGGGCCTCGGTGCTGGCGCAGGTAACACGCCACTAGAAGTGATGGTTGCTGTCTTGAACCGCATGAACATTCGTCATGGTGTTGACCTGTATAAAGTAATGGATGTGGCAGAAGATATTATTACGCCAATGATGGAGCAGCCGATCCGAATTGACCGTGATGCGCTGACGCTTGGCTATGCGGGCGTATACTCGTCATTCCTACTGTTTGCTAAGCGTGCTGAAGCAAAATTCGGAGTGCCTGCCCGTGATATTTTGATGGAACTTGGGCGTCAGGGTACAGTAGGGGGTCAAGAAGATATGATTGACGACACCGCTATGACAATGGCAAAACAATCTGCGTAGTCACACTCAAGCAATAGTTTATTTGGGTTGGAAAAATAACGATTAACTAGGGAGCAGTTATGGCCTCAATTGCAGTTACAGGTTCAGCATCAGGTATTGGTGCTGAGGTTTGCAAAATGTTGGCGTCTGAAGGGTATTCTATTATCGGTATCGATAGAAATACGGACGACAACTTTACAAAAATCGCAGCAGATTTAGCGACAATATCGGGTCGTCGATCAGCGGTTAATGAAATCACACGTCTATGTGACGGTAAGCTTGATGGCATCATTTGCTGTGCCGGTGTTGGTGTTACTGCACCGTCGACGTCTTTAATTGTTGGCGTTAACTATTTTGGTGTTACTGAGTTGATTGAAGGACTAACGGAATCTTTGACAAAAGTCGGAAAAGCATCCGTGGTTGTGATCGGGTCAGTCGCGTCGACACATCAGCAACAAGAAACGGCAGAGCTTGCACAAGCGATGTTTGATTCTGATGAAGAGAAAGCGAACCACATTGCTGAAATGATGGGCTCAACCCATTTAGCTTACGCTGCATCAAAATATGCAGTGACTGCCTGGGCTCGTAAATGGTCGGTTTCTGTTGCGAACAAAGGTATCCGCGTCAACATTGTTGCGCCAGGTGCGGTTGAAACGCCACTGCATCAAGCATCAAAAGATGATCCTCGATTTGGCGAAGCGGTGAAAAACTTCGTCGCGCCGATGGGGCGCAATGGTCAACCGGAAGAAATTGCTAATGCTGTTTCGTTTTTGGTTTCTGAAAAGGCGAGTTTTGTGAATGGTAGCGTGCTATTTGTTGATGGCGGTATGGATGCCATGATGCGAGCTAAACAGTTTTAACTTAAGCGAGCCTTAACGCTATCACCAACAATGAAGGCCGTCATTCATACTATGAATGACGGCCTTGTTATTTGTTCAAACGAGCAAAATAGAAAATCTCAAGTACCATATTCATAACAGATCTATGACGTTGTTCACTCCTAGAGCTGATGATTTATGCTCATGTGCATCGACAGGCGCTTCAAAGACAATGGCCAATATACATGCAGTCTGACTGATACACTCATCCTTGATGGACCGCTTTCGCTGGACCATATGCGTACATTCCCATTTTTAGGCTGATAGGGGCTTGCCCCTGATAAGTGACGTTAAGTTCGCTTGAAATTAAAACCATCCTCTCTGCTGATGTATCCCAATAGGCAGGTTTTTTTAGCCACTAGTAATTTTGACCTAGATATCGGCATTTGTTTTCCCCGGCTCACCATGCAGAACGGCTATTAGACATTCATCAGGAAAGAAAGGCGGGCAGCTTCCCCACTCGATGTCTTCATCGTCCATTGATGCCGATATTGCTTGTTTTTTGGCATAACCCAACCAAGGCATGACCATAATGGTTGATATGATCAATCAAGTTAAAACGTTTTTTATCGTGACTTCTTACTTTGGGTATCTTTCTGCTGACTCATACATTGTCAAAGGAGGACTGATGACCATGAGACTACGCATGATGCTGTACTCACTCAATTTATGTGTAGCAAGTTATGCAGTTCGGTGACGTTGTGGAGACGGTGTCTATTTAGAGAGACGTTCTTTGCAGGCTTAAACGCGAATAAGTGAGCCATATAGATTAACTGGCATAGAAGATTGGCGATATACACACCAACAAAAAGCCAGTCTTTTGGGACTGGCTCTGTGCTGTAGGGGGAGGGGAGGCTATTTATCCCTGATGTTTTTCTAGAACTTGGGCAATTGCATGATCAAGGTCATCCTGCAGCGACTTAGGTAGACGTGAAAACTCATAAGAGAAATTACGCCCTTTGACTCGCTTGCGAGCAAACATACTTTTGTTACTGAACTGTGCCAGTGTCATCACTTCTGCCTTGTCTTTTTCTTGTTTTGCTTCTGTGATTTTAAGCTCAGCTTTGATAGCGGAAATGATCACGTCTTTCTGATCTTGAGTGGAATATTCAGCCTGAATATTGACAATTTTTTTGCCAATACGGCGGACAAATTCCGTTAAGTTTACATCATCACCACACGCTTTCATCACCTTATCAAGTAAGGTGTAATCTGGGTGGGAGAGGGCATTTACCACAGGGAACAGTTTGACTAGGTTGTCATCAACACTCGCTGCTTTGATGGCTTTGCTCACACCAGCTTGACTGAGCCCAACCTGCGCAGCAATTTCTGCTTGGGTTATGCCCTCATTGGCTTGTTGAATGGCGACACACTGCTTACCAATCTCTCGTAGGTTGTGTTCTTTCGCGGTTTGTAGTTGCTTTGCTAACGCTTTAGCATCCGCAATCGAAATGTCGTCCTGAGTAACCAGAATGCGAAACTCTTTTACGCGACCCTCTTGGAGCAAAAACCACGCTCGGCGACGGGAACCATCTAAAATGTCAAGCTTGCCATCAATCTCACGACCCACTGCTGGGTAAAATTGCTGAAACTCGAGCGAGTTAAGGTCTTGTAGTGATTCTTCAGTTAATAACGACTGATCTCGGCCATTGACATCAAAAGTAACGTAAGTATCGTCGCGAACCTGCTCATACGAGAAGATCACTTCGTTGAAGTGCGCTGACTGACCAGAAGCCAATTGCCACTGCATGCTTTGACCAACTGACTCAATGCCAAATTGTTTTTGTAAGTACTCAGCTGCAGAGCGTCCACTTTTTTCCAACTCATTAGTCAGTTGATGAGTCAAAGAGGTTAGGTTTGATTCCGCTGCTGCTTGTTGCGCTTGAGCTGCGCCAACTGCATTACCAAGAGGGCTACCGCCACGTTTTTTCGCCATTACGCTTGCTCCTGTTCACGCCATACATTCACAATATCACGCAAGATTTGGCTTGTTACCTCGTAACTATTTTGCTGCGCTGATTGGAAAGTCGCCTTGCTTTTTGGGTATTCACTTTTTGACATGTCAAAAACGGTAGAGAGTAGTGAAGAAGCCTGACGAACCGCTTCACTGTGCTTAAATTCTTTTGAATAAATGTACGGTGCAAAGTTGTCATACAAGCTGTTCATCAACTCGGTTGTGGTTGAGCTATCACGATGGTTCGTCAGCATGATTTTCATAAAGTCATAACCTTCGTGGTTGGCATTGGCCAATAGCGCCCATACTTGAGGGATGTAACTAAAGTAGGAACACGTCGCATCAATATCATTTTCTGTAATGGATAATGGGAACACCACACTGGTTGCTGCAAAGTAAGCATTGTAAGTGGCATAGCCAAGCGACGGTGGCGTATCGATAATGATGATGTCAAACTCATCGCGAACCGCATCAATGATATCGCTCAAAATAGAGTAAGGTGAAGCCAACTTGTGGCCGAACACCTGCTCGTGAAACCAACCTTCGATCGCTCGGTCAGTTTGTGATGCGGGTAAAATACGCAGGTTTGGAATAGTGGTCGTAAGGAATGCGTCAGACACTGCTTGATCGAACGTTTCACCTTCATCCAACTCAAAATTGCGCATCATGAGATCGCCAACCGATAGATTGCCTTCCAGCTCGGCTTCCGGCGCATAATACATAGAGAGCGTTGCCTGACCGTCCATATCGATAAGACCGATGCGATACTCTTGGTGAAACTCAGTCGCGAGGCCTGATGCGATGGTTGCGGCGGACACTGTTTTACCCACACCACCTTTTTGGTTTTGAATCACAATCACCTGAAGTTTTTGCACGTCGCTTCGGATGAATTTGCTTTCTTTACGCAACGCTTCTGGTAATAAATCACGCACACGATACATCTCCTCAATATCAATGTTCCATTGAGAGTCTTCATGACGACGTGGATCAATATCGGCTGCAGCGACATACTTGTCTAAGGTTTTTGCGTCGATATCAAGGTATGTTGAGGCTTCTGCGCGAGTAAAGTTACGTAATTCTTTACGATGATTAGCCAAAAGGCGCAGGTTACGGCGCTTGATATAGGCGTCGGCGCCATCTTTTAGCGATTGAAACGTTGTTGTTGTTTGTTGAGTGTCCATATCTTTCTCCACCTCGTAATGGCAATAAGTATATCCCTTATTTTTTGAGTGTGGTAGTTAAAATTGAGGTATAAATGAAAAAATGGGACGTAGATATGTTTGGTCTGTGAGAAAGGAAATTGGGGAGCAGAAAAAACGCAGTGAAGATCATGGCGGAGGGGGATCCCAATAGCCTTCATCTTGGTAGACAAAGGCTATTGTGAGGAGAGTTTACTCGCTGTATGGGGTTGCGCCTTTCGGCACATAAACACCTTCACACTTATCTAAGAATTCTTGCTTACGTGCTTTAGGGTTATAGAACTGCTTATACCAGATACGTGCTTTCATGAACGGACCGTCACTTGGCAAGAATAGACCATTCAGACATGCCGCCTTGTTTGTCCATACTTCAAAGTCTTGAGCAAATGCAAGCTTACTTGCTTCTTGGAATTGACGTGCAGAAATCACATCTTCCACGCTTGCTTTCTCTTTACCGCTTGGCGATTTCACAAGTAGACCATGCCACACATGCACCTTACCGTCGTCAACCGGGGTATGGGCAATCATTAGCACCGACTCGTAGTATCCCGTTAGATCAGAAAGCAACACACCTGGACCATGATAAGTTGTCGTGGTGTGCAGAATAGGGCTAACGCCATCTTCACCAACCAGCGTACGGTGAGGACCACATTGACGCTGAATCGCTTTATAGCCTATAAACTCATTTTCGTATCGTTGTACGGTTGATCCATGAATCGGGCTAAGGTGACCATAATCACAAATGTTATCGATGACTTCCTGAGGGTGCTGCTCTAGCTCGCCTAGGTCATCAAATTTCCATTGAACCCAAGATTCATCATCCCACTGAGGCAGAGAAGGGTGATCCCACTCTGGATCACCATTTTCAGGATCGTGCCAGACCCAGATGGCTCCCATGCTTTCAACCACTGGCCAAGACTTAACACACGCTGTTTTTGGGATCGGGCCGTCATGATAAGGAATATCGTCTACTTTACCATCTGGACCAAAGCGCCATGCGTGGTAAGGACAACGAATACCATCGCCATCGATGTTGGTACCTCCACCATCGATAATTACGTATGACGTGTCATTCTCTGCCGCAAGGTGTGTTTTCATGTGCGGGCAGTAAGCGTCAAGTAGTACGACGCGACCCGTCGCACGACCACGATAGAGAGCGAAATCACGGCCAAAAAATCGAACCGCAAGGGGTTTCGGTTGGTTGATATCCTCAGAAGTCGCGATCATGAACCAGCCACGTGGGAAGGTAAATTCCCCTAGGCGGTAGTCTTCGGTTTTAGCCATGATTTTCTCCTTGTTGATAATTAGGCTCAGTTAGATTCTGTTTTGTGTTAGGCGCACTTGTCGATGTGTGCATGTTGTCGTTCGTTGTCGTGCTGTCTTCGTCTACTGGTCGGTAATAAAAAGACGCGAGTAGATAAAAACAGGAAGAAATCAAGAACAAAGAAAACGTAATAAGAAGTGCGTCAGCCAACCCGTTGTCACCAAAGTAGTCGCTAAGACCACCAGTGATAAGTGGGCCTAGGCCGGCGCCAAACAGAGTTAGGAATAAGTTAAGTAACGCAGCTGCACTCGCACGTTGTGTGGAACCAACAATTTGACTGACTGCCGCATAAGAGAGACTTGGCCACCATGAATTAAAAAACGCAAACAACCCGATGAAGACGAAGCTTGGTGAGATCGCAAACCCCATCAATTCCATGCTCACGTCAGCTGGCCATAGGATCAGTGCGATGCCTGCTGGAAAGCTAAGTAAAATCCCGAGCATTGGGAATAGAATTTGCCAGCGGAAATGTTTTTGCACCAAGCGGTCACAAACGACGCCACTGAATATACTGCCGATACAGGCGCTTACACCACTAGCAATGCCGAATATCAAGCCGGCACTGGCTAAAGACATCTCTTGTGTACGTACCAAATAGGTTGGTGCCCAAATGACATAGCCATAACCCGCCGTTCCGGCTAGTGCACAACCGATGGCTAGCATTAGGAAGCCAGGTGTTTTCACAATAGAGGACAATTGCGAACGCAGTGAATGATGAGGTTGCGCAGTTGTCGGCTGCGATTCTATGTTGCGTTTAGGCTCGACACCGAAAAAGTAGAGTAAAACGGCGAGTAAAATACCTGGTGCACCAAAGACAAAAAATACCGTTCGCCAGCCATATTCTTGTGCGATCCAACCGCCGATGATCATGGCTAATAGCAGACCAAGGTGTGGACCCATCATAAAGATGCTGATCACCAATGAACGGCGATTTTTTGGGTACAGTTCTGAAAGCATTGAAATCGAAGGTGCCATACCTCCGGCTTCACCGACCGCGACGCCCATTCTAGCGAGTAATGCTGTCCAAAAACTTTGCACCGCGCCACACAGCACAGTGGCGATACTCCACAATCCACAGCAAATCGCGACCATGTTACGGCGGTTAACGCCTTTATCAGCGAAATGACTAAGGGGGAGGCTAAGCAGTGAATAAACGGTGGCAAATGCGAGGCCAGAAAGTAGCCCCATCATGGTGTCTGATGCGCCAAATTCTTGTTTAATTGGCTCAATCAGGATCGCAATGACGTTACGGTCAATATAAGAAAATACATAAATCAGAGCGAGGAGCAATAACGTTGTATGGGTACGCCAGTTAACCGTACTCGTAGATGACGGAATCATACTTCTCTCCTATCAGTGAGAAAGCCATCGGGATGCTCCGGTGGCCCTTGTTTAAAACATCGTGCGTGACAACTTACGCATTAAGTCAATGAGAACGAGCCTCATGACATTGAGTCTCTTTGTTGTAGATAGAAGATAGAGAGTTTGTAATTTTAAACATCGTCCTTTTGGACGTATTGCATTCTGCGTATTTTGTTTACATTTTGGTAACGTCTGTTTTTGGGATAAATAAGAGAGGGAGAATTTAGGGTGACAGTTGAACGTTCGGCTCCAGAACATACCAAGTCTCATGCGACTGAACTGAGCTATCCTATGGCTTCTCCATCTGTCGGTGAGCCAACTCTTATCGTACCTGGCGTTTATATAGTCCGTATGCCGATGGATTTGGGGCTCGATCACATAAATATCTATTTGTTAGAAGATTTCGACGGCTGGTATGTCGTAGATACGGGGCTTGCGACCCCAATGGTCAAGAAAATTTGGCGGGAGATTGTCGATAAGTGGTTAGTTAAAAAGCCACTAAAAGGACTAATTTGTACCCACTTTCATTATGATCATGCCAGTTTGGCTAAGTGGATGATGGTAACCTTCGATATTCCTCTTTATATGTCTGCGGGAGAATATTTTTTGATGAGGACGCTAGCGGATTCGAAGAAAAAGCGCGTCAACACGCACTTAAAACCGTTTTATCGTCAGCAAGGCGTACCAGAATCGCTCATTGATAATATCTTGTCCCTGATTGAAATGGATCCATTATCCAGTCTTTATGCCCCAAACTATTGCCGCGTTCGCGAAGGTGATGTGTTTCAGATTGGGGGAAGAGAATGGCATGTTCTCATCGGAGAAGGCCACTCACCAGAACATGTCTGTCTTTATAATGCCACGGATGGTTTATTGATTGCTGGTGATCAACTGCTACCAGAAATCAGCAGTAGCGTATTCGTCAATGAAATTGAGCCCCAAGCTGACCCGTTGCGTGGCTGGTTGGCGTCATTAACGAAATTAAACGGTTTGCCTAGTGATACGATGGTGCTACCCGCTCACGGTGGTGTGTTTTTCGGTCTGCATCAGCGGACTAATGCGATATATGCCCTTCATCAGAGGCGGCTTAAACAAACGCTAGACGTCGTACAAAATAACGGCACATGCCATTTATATGAAATCATGCGTAGCTTGTTTACCAGAGAAATGAGCGCGATGAATACCATGCTCGCGTTAGGTGAGACAGCGGCACACGTGAACTATTTACAATTTGAACAAAAAATAGAAAAACAATTTAGTACAGATGGGGGCGTGATCACATACCGTCCTTTTTATGCTATCGATTCGCTTACATAAAGGAGATTGGTCTATGGAACAGGATGTCCAAATTAGCCAGCTAGTGTCACAACTGACGGCACAAGAGAGCCCATTTGCGTTACAACAGGATAACAAAGGCTTGTTCTCTTATTGCAATGCACCGCAGAGCTTACCGCAGGTGATCGAAACAGCAAGGCGCGAGGATGACTCATGTTTTATGGTTTACCAACAGGACCGCTGGAGCTTCCAACGCTTTTTTGATGAACTCGATCGTCTGGCCAGTTGGATGTTACAACGTGGTATTAAACAGGGCTCGGTCGTCGCTATTGCCTGTCGAAACCGGCCGGAGTGGGCGGTCGCGTTTTGTGCAGCGGCACGTCTCGGAGCGATTCCTGCGCCGTTAAACAGTTTTGGTCGTAAGGAAGAGCTGCAAGCGGCTTTAGAAGATATTCAGCCAGCTGTCCTCGTTTGTGACAAAGACAGATTCGCGCGATTAGACGGTGAGACGGCGGTTGATGACTGCGCGGTTATCGTGATTGATGACAGTGAAAAGCAATATGGTATGGCGATTGATTATCAAGAACTGATTGCTCGAGAGCCTAAGCCACAAGCAGACTTACCAATGCCGTTAGTGGAGAGTGATGACTCTGCTTTGATTTTGTTTACTTCTGGGACGACGAGCCGAGCAAAAGCGGTTGTCTCAAGTCAAAAAGCCGTGTGCCAATCGTTGTTCAATATTGATTTTATCTCGGCGTTATCGGCGATGAGTTCCCCGGATAAAGTAAAGCGGATTGTCGAAAAGGCGAAGCCTGCGGTTATTTTATCTGCCGTCCCTTTGTTCCACGTCAGCGGTTTGCACGCCCAATTTCTAACTGCTTTGCGAAATGGTACCCGTTTGGTATTCATGCATAAGTGGGATACTCAGGTAGCCTATGAGTTGATGAAAAAAGAGGAAGTAACACAATTCAATTGTGCTCCGTCAATGTTATTGCAGCTTTTTAGAGAGCCGCATCCAGATAAAGAAGCCATATTAGAGCAACTATTCGGTTTGGGTTTTGGCGGTGCAGGCGTGCCCGAGTCCCTAATGGAGCATGTTTTTAACGTCATGCCGAATCAGATGATTGGTATTGGTTTCGGTATGACTGAAAGCAATGGCGTTGCATCGGCGGTGTCAGGTGATTTATTCCGTCTAAATCGTGATAGTTCTGGTGTTATTTCACCGATCATGCAGGTAAAAATCGTTGACCCGATTGGTCAAGAACTGCCAGATAACGAAGTTGGGGAAGTGTGGCTGAAAGGGGTATCGGTAATGAAAGAATACCTCGCCAACCCCCTAGGAACTGCTGAAGTGATGCATGACGGTTGGCTCGCTACGGGTGACTTAGGTTACCGCAACGCAGACAACTTCTTATTTATCGTTGGCCGATTAAAAGAGTTGATTAACCGCAATGGCGAAAAAGTGTCTCCGCAAGAAGTGGAGTCTTGTCTCCAGCGTCATCACGCAGTTAAAGAAGCGGCGGTCTTTGGCATTGAAGATGACACCACAGGGGAAGCGGTGATTGCAGTCGTTTCTCTCGCCCCTTACGAACAGATCAGTGAAGCGCAGCTGAGGAGTTTTGTTGGTGAGCACCTTGCCAGCTACAAAGTGCCTTCCCAAATTCATATTTTGCAACGTGAATTGCCGCGAAGTCCGGCAGGCAAGCTATTGCGAAAAGAGATCAAGCGAGAATTCTCAGTGAAGACCGGTGCGCTTCTGGCAACAAACGAGTTTTGATTTGGAAATCGGGTGACCAAAAGGATTACGGATGAAACAGACACAACAAGCAGTATCACCACAGCAACGTTATGATGTGGTGGTGGTAGGCTCGGGGGCGGGCGCAATGTCGACGGCAATTGTTGCCGCAGATAAGGGATTGTCGGTGGTGATGATTGAGAAAACCGATCAATATGGCGGAACATCGGCATTATCAGGCGGGGGCATTTGGATCCCCAATAATGACCACTTTCATGCTAAAGGTGGCGGTGACAGTCGAGAGTTGGCGCTGAAATACTTGCAAGCGTCGACTCAAGGTGAGGTGGACATCAAAAAGCTTGATGCATATTTGGACAATGCCCCACAAATGATTCGTTACCTAGAGCAACATACGCCAGTACGTTATGCAGTAGCGGAAAAATACCCGGATTATTATCCGCACCTCGCAGGCTCACTGCCAGGTGGTCGAACGCTGGATCCGGAGTTATTTGATACCTCTTGCTTAGGCGAAGAAATTCATCACATGCGTAAAGCATCTCGCTCTACGTTGCTGATGGGAAAGATCGCTTGGACCGCTCGTGATGCGCATAAAGCAATGGCGCGAGAGCGAGGATGGCGACTGTTACTCCTACGTCGAATGATGCGTTATCAATTTGACTTCCGCCAACGTAAAAAGGGCAAGCGCGATCGTTTGGCAGGCTTAGGCAGTTCACTGATCGCATCACTGCGAAAAGGCATGCTCGACCGCGATATTCCATTGCTGCTCAATACCGATTTTGAAGATCTCATCATCGAACACGGCCGCGTGACCGGTATCCAAGCGAAACAGTCTGGGCAGCCTACGACATTATGGGCGAATAAAGGCGTGGTATTAGCCAGCGGTGGCTTTGAGCAAAACCAAAAACTCAGAGAAAAGTATCTGGCCACCCCAACGCAAAAATCGTGGAGTGCAACGCCAAAAGACGCTAACTCTGGCGCAGCGTTAGAGGCGGGGATCCGGCACGGTGCCGCCACCGACTTGCTCGATTGGTGTTGGTGGTCTCCGACCTTCTCCGTCCCTCGTGAAGCGGAATCTCGTGGCGTGTTTGCTGAGCGAGCCTTCCCTGGAGCGATCGTGGTTAACGGACTGGGTAAACGTTTTTATAACGAAGCGGCACCATATTTGGAATTTGGCCATGCGATGTACCAAAACAATCAGGAAACTAACGGCAAGACGATTCCTGCTTGGGTCATTTTTGACGCGAAGTTCCGATTCAATTATGCGATGGGCCCATTAATGCCCGGGCAAATCATGCCGGACAGCCGATTGCCAAAAGATTGGAATGAAGACCTGTACTGGAAAGCAGACACCCTCGACGAATTAGCGGCTTTGATCGGTATTGATGGGGATGGGTTAAAGGACACCGTCACCAGAATGAATGAATTTTCGCAGACTGGCGTCGATTCGGACTTTGGCCGAGGCGGCAATGTGTTTGACCGTTACTACGGTGACCTAAACATTAAACCAAATCCATGCTTGGCATCCATCGACAAAGGCCCTTATTACGCCATGAAGCTTCAGGCCGGTGATATCGGCACCAAAGGTGGCTTGGTAACCGATGAGAAAGCGCGAGTGGTTCGCGAAGATCAGACCCATATTGAAGGTTTGTATGCAATAGGCAACTGTTCGGCGTCTGTGATGGGTAAAAGTTACCCAGGCGCAGGGTCAACGCTAGGGCCTGCGATGACATTTGGTTATATCGCGGCTCATGACATTGCCGAGTCAGTCGTCGTGACGAATCCAGTAGAAAACGAACGTACCGTGGCCTAATAACAATCGCATTGATGAAGGATAATTAACATGGATAAATTATCACTTGCTCTTCAGCCAAATACTATTCCGAGCTTAGTGATCGAAGCCGCGGCGAAGTACTCTGATATCACTGCCATTCGTGATGGTGAAGAGTCCATCTCATACGCGGAGTTACCGGAACGAGCTCTTGATGTGACCAAAGGGCTGTTAAACTTAGGAGTGCAGAAAGGCGACCGCGTCGCTGTCTGGGCACCTAATTCCGCACGTTGGATTTTAGCCGCGATCGGTTTGCAGATGGCAGGCGCGGTATTAGTGCCACTTAATACCAGAATGAAAGCCCATGAGGCGCAAGACATTCTCCATCGAAGCGGCGCGAAGGTGTTATTTAGTGTTGGAGACTTTCTTTCAAGTGACTATGCGGCAGAACTTGAGAAAGTGGCACCAAGTTGTCTGGAGAAGATTATCGTCCTGAGTGAAAGACAAGCAGAACCGAATGACAACATGCTCGAATGGGATGCGTTAATTCGCTTGGGCAACACGGTTTCGCAAGAGCGACTTTTCGAGTGCTTACTGTCGCTGGAAAGCAACGACGCTTCCGATCTTATGTTTACCTCTGGTACCACAGGTAAACCAAAAGGCGTGGTCAGTATCCACAGCGCCTGTGTTAACGCTTTCAGAGAGTATGTCCAAGTGCTGGCTCTCAAGCCTGGAGAGCGTTATTTAGTGATTAACCCTTTCTTTCACGCTTTTGGCTACAAAGCTGGCTGGGTCGCGAGTTTGATCGCCGGCGCCACCATTTTACCTGAACAAGTGTTCGATGCCGAGACCGTGTTAAATAGGATTGAATCTGAACGGATTAACATCTTGCCTGGGCCGCCGACATTGTACTTATCTTTGCTTGCTCACCCGAAGCTAGACCGCTACGACCTATCAAGTTTAAGAGTGGCCGTCACGGGCGCGTCGACGATACCTCCGGTTCTGATTGAGTCGATGAGAACCACACTCGGGATAGAAACCGTTACTACTGCGTATGGTCTAACCGAATGCGGCGGGCTAGCCACTATATGTGATCCACTCTCGCCATCAGAAGTGATCGCACAAACCAGTGGCAAAGCGATTGTAGGTACGGAAGTGGCAATTTTAAGCCAACAAGGTCAGGCGTTAGCCCAAGGAGAGGCAGGGGAAGTGTGTATTCGCGGCTTCCATGTCATGAAAGAATACTTTCAAGACCCACACGCCACCGCAGAAACGATTGATGCCGATCAGTGGTTACATACAGGCGATCTTGGTGTGCTTGACCCTGAGGGCAACCTACAGATCACGGGTCGAATCAAAGACATGTTTATTGTTGGTGGTTTTAACTGCTATCCAGCAGAAATTGAAGCAGCGTTGGCAGAGAATCATCAGATAGCCCAGTCTGCCGTCATTGGTGTACCCGATGAGCGAATGGGGGAAGTGGGTTGTGCCTTCATTGTTGTTAAAACAGGATGTGAACTCGACGAAGCTGAACTCATTCGTTGGTCTAGAGAAAGAATGTCGAATTACAAAGTACCTCGTTATGTGCGCTTTGTTGACAGCTTACCGGTCAATGCTTCGAATAAAGTCTTAAAAAACGAACTTGCTCAGCAGTTCAAATCCGAAGTGGCGTTAGGCACTGAATAATCTCGACACCTTGCATATTCAAACGTAATGCGTGCTATTCCAATAGGATGAGCCCTGCTTCTTGACACTCTACACCTGGGTTTATCCTCTTTTTCTTTATAAATAATCACCTTATGGGTGAGGAGGAACTATGACATATGCGGATCAACCACGACTTAGTGGCAAAGTGGCTTTTATTACTGGTGGTGGTAGTGGTATTGGTGCCGCTACGGCTGAGTATTTTGCTCAACAAGGGGCAAAAGTGATCATTTGTGGGCGTACGCCCGAGCCATTGAATGAGGTTGCCGAGCGCATTCAAAAAACAGGCGGGGTTGCAGAGGCGCGAACCTGTGATGTCAGCTGTGAAGCGTCGCTTATTCAGACACTGGAAAGCATACAGAAAGATTATGGTCAGTTAGATATCTTAGTTAATAACGCCATGGCATTTACCTGGGGCGCAATCGAAGAGATGACGACAGAGGATTGGCATGCAAACTTTGCCACATCCGTTGATGGTACTTTTTGGGCAACGCGCTGCGCTATGCGACTGATGAAAGAGAGAGGCGGTGCCATCATTAACCTTTCTTCCATCTGTGGAGAACTCGGAACGGCTTATATGTCGGGCTACAGTGCATCAAAAGCGGCGGTGATCAACTTCTCTCGAGCTGCCGCTGTTGAGGGTGCGCCGTTTGGAATCAGAGTCAACTGCGTGATGCCATCGGTGGTTGAAACCCCGGCAACACAGGGCATGCTATCGGATGAAGAAGCAAAGCAGAAAACAGAAAGACTGATCCCGATGGGGCGTGTCGGGCAGCCACATGAATTGGCCGCTGCGATTGCGTTTCTCGCCAGTGATGAGGCAAGTTACATCACCGGAGTGAACTTACCTGTCGACGGTGGTCGCGCGGCCACGTTAATTACCGCGTTAGATTAGGGACCAACAATGAATAGCCATTTAAAAGACGACGTCATCGAGCGTTCTCCTGATTCTGTCGCCCCATTCTTATTCGAACCGTTATCACTCGGAGAGATTACGCTAAACAACCGTATTGTTATGGCTCCGATGACGCGCAATCGTGCCAACCCGGACGGTTCACCCAGTTCGTTGATGGTTCAGCATTATGCAGAGCGTGCGTCGGCTGGGCTTATTATTGCCGAGGGTACGTGGCCTAGCGTGACTGGCCAGGCCTATTGTCGTCAGCCAGGTATCGAAACCGATGCTCATATCGAGGCATGGCGTAAGGTGACGGATGCGGTTCACCAAAAAGGTGGCAAAATCGTTTTGCAAATTATGCATGCAGGACGTATCGGAAGCCGCTATATCAAACCGCCTAAAGTCGAAACGGTTGCACCTTCTGCCATACAAGCGAAAGGGGAAGTGTATACCGATGCGGCTGGAATGCAGCCATTTGATATGCCAAGAGCGTTATCAACGCAGGAAGTCAAATCTGTGGTTGAAGAGCATCGCCAAGCGGCCATCAATGCCAAGAAAGCGGGTTTTGATGGTGTAGAGCTACACTGTACCAGCGGTTATTTACCTATGCAGTTTTTGTGTAGTGGCACTAACCTCAGAACGGATGAATATGGTGGTACGGCTGAGAATCGTGCTCGTTTTGCTTTTGAATGCTTGCAAGCGATGAGCGATGTATTTGGTCATAGAGTTGGGTTAAGAATCAATCCCGGCAACCAATTCAACGATACGCAGGATCAAGACCCCATTGCCAGCCATAATGCACTATTAAAAGCGTGTCGTAGTTTGAATTTAGCTTACGTGCATGTTATGCGAGCACCAACGACGAGCATTGACGCATTTACTCTGGTAAAAGCGTATTTTTCCGGTGCAGTGATCCTCAATGATGGCTTTAATGCAGAATCTGCCAATCAGGCGATCAAAAATGAGTTGGGCGATGCCGTCTCCTTCGCTCGTCACTTTATTGCTAATCCGGACTTGGTCGAGCGTATTGAGCACAATCAACAGCTGGCCAAGTTTGATCGAGCAACGTTGTACACCGTGGGCGGTGAAGGGTATATAGACTACCCGCCCGTCACGCTAAAAACAGCAAATTAAGGGAGTATAAACATGAAACATCAAGGACAGGTTGTATGGGTAACAGGTGCAGGGCAAGGTATCGGTCAAGCCGTGGCTAAGCAGTTTGCACAGCAAGGTGCCAAAGTTGCGGCCATTGATATTAACGCTTCGGCTGCGCAAGCGGCAGCGGACGCATTGGGTGATAAGGCCATCGGCATCGCGTGTGACGTTTCTGACAGTGGTTCGGTCAGAGACGCGATGGCTATCGTCAAGCAGCAATTAGGCCCGGTTAACGTCGTGATCAACTGCGCCGGCGTTGGCTCCGTTGATGGCTTTGTTGATACCCCTGATGAAAATTGGCAAAAAGTTATCGCGGTTAACTTGACCGGAACCTTCGTCTGCTGCCGAGAGGGGGCGAAAGCGATGTTGGAACAAGGGGGTGGCAGCATCATTAACATATCGAGCACGGCGGCTATGACGGGGGAGGGCCCAAGCCATTACTGCGCTTCTAAAGCTGGAGTCATGGGCTTAACACGCAGTATCGCCAGAGAGCTTGCGCCAAGCGGTATTCGTGTCAATACCATTGTCCCAGGGCCAACCAATACACCGATGATGGCTGACATTCCAGAAGAGTGGACACAACAGATGATCAATGCGATTCCGCTTGGTCGCATGGGAGAAAGCGAAGACATTGCCAAAGTAGCTAGTTTTCTCGCGAGCGACGACGCTGAATTTGTCACCGGACAAAACATTGCCGTCAATGGTGGCATGGCATTTTTGTAAGGAGACTAAGATGGCCTTTTCAGATACAACATTGACTCAGCGAGTTGATCGACTTGAGTCAACAGAGGCAATACGCCAACTCGCCGGAAAGTATGCGTTATCTCTCGACATGCGCGATCTTGACGCGCATGTCGGTTTATTCGCAGAAGACATCAGAGTTGGTAAAGAAAAAGTGGGCCGCGCTCACCTAAAAGCGTGGGTTGACAAAACACTGCGCGAGCAATTTACCGGGACGTCGCATCATATCGGCCAACATATCATTGAATTTGTCGATGATAATCATGCTATTGGCGTGGTGTATTCGAAAAATGAACATGAGACAGGTGCAGAATGGGTGACCATGCAGATGTTATATTGGGATGACTACGAGCGCATTAATGGCGAGTGGTTCTTCCGTCGTCGGTTGCCTTGCTACTGGTACGCCAGTGATCTAAACCACCCACCTATCGGGGATATGAAAATGCGTTGGCCAGGCCGTGCACCATACCATGGCACTTTTCATGATTTGTTTCCTTCTTGGGAAATGTTCTGGCGTAACCGACCAAAAGAAGGCGATTTTCCACAAGTTGCATCACCAGCACCTCTTGATCAGTTTTTGCTGACCATGAGACGCGATGCACCAACGCCACGAATTCGGGTTCGCTAATCCGCTATACTTCCCAGATGTTTTCTTGCTTCAGGAAGGTTAAACAACTGACGTTTCGCGTTGACTTTAAACGTGAAACATCAGTTGATGCTTTTCAGATTGACTCAGGGTTCGTGCTAGGTAAGCTGCTCTAATTGGGGCGTCATCGCTTGTAGCATATCCAATTCATGAGATACACAGGTCAACACCCCCTTTAATTTTTGAGTAGTGGTATAAGATTTTAGGTATCATGCACAATTGATTAAATTGTAGATACCTATGAATATACCAATTAATGACACGCTTGCCTCCAAAGTCTCCTGCTCGAATTGCAAAGCGTGCTGCTGCCGCCTTGAAGTGATGATCATCTCTGACACCGGTGTTCCTGAAGAATTTATCGCTCGTGACAGTTATGGTGGTGAGACGATGAAAAGATTAGCGGATGGCTGGTGTGCCGCTTTAGACAGAGAAACGTATCTGTGTACTATCTATGAAAACAGACCGTGGATATGTCGTGAATTTGAAATGGGCTCTTACGAGTGCGTTGAAGAATGGATAAAATCATAACAAATCCAGCAGATTACTTTTTTGTGAGAATTATATGGTAAGCGTGCCAAGGTAGTTACAATCAGGACAACGTTTTTACCGATATAAAGTAAGCTTGATGTTCCAAGGAAAAGGAAAGTAAGAATGTTATGGATAGTGGTCAAATATCTGACAACGGCGGCAATTGTCGTCGCCATTTCTGAAGTTGCGAAACGTAGTGACAAAGTGGGCGCATTAGTCGCAGCATTACCCACTGTGACCATATTGGCGCTCATTTGGATGTATATCGAAGGTCAAGAAACCGAACAGCTTTCCAATCATGCGCTTTTTACCTTTTGGTACGTATTGCCAACCTTACCGATGTTTTTGCTTTTTCCATATCTACTGAGCAAATATTCGTTTTGGCTCACTATGCTGATTAGTTGCGTGGTGTCGATTGCGTGCTTTGCGATCACACATTATGCAGCGAAACAATTCGGGATCAATTTGCTGTAACTAAGCTTTTTTAAGTGCAACATTCCTCAACAAAGAGTAAGACGCTTTATCGAGGGGATCTCGCTCGATACTCTTCGCATGCCGTTTGTGGTGCCGTTCTTCACGTTATAGGCTGAATCAAGCAGCTTAGATTTTTCGACCGCCTATTTATTTTTACAATGACGGCGGAGGCAATGCTGACGCAGACTTCGATGATTTCGTATTGTCGATGACAGTTGGCCAAGAGAGTGCACCATTCGGTGTTGTTCCCACTGGCGTCGTGCCAGAGCCATCTTCATTAGCAGTCTTTGGTTTAGGGCTATTTGGGGTTGGCTTGTTGCATCGCCGTCAGGCAAAGTAACGTCTCGCTCATACGAGCAAAGAACCCGTGGCGAGACCGCAGTTTTGAGTCAATGGTTCATTCCCCCAACAGTTAAGTGATGATTGGTAAAGGTCTAGTGAGATTGCTAGGCCTCTTATCCACTCATCCACTCATCCATTCATACTTCTATGAAACGAGCTTGTTTATGTTGTGACTAACTTACCGCTCTATAACAAGTTTATTACCTTGGCTTATCTATCTGCTGAATTCAGCATCGCCAATCCTCGCTGATTTATTTCGATCTTTGATTTAGGCAACAAAGCTAATATCAGCTGCTATTCTTACATTTGACAATGTTATTAATTGTTGAAGAGCAAAATGGAAAATACTTGCTCAATCATTTGTCCAATATGCATTTCCAAGGAGAGACAATGCAGAGTGTTGGGGTAAGACCGCGTAGAGCAAAGCTGAATAGGTTTGTTAAGTATGGATGCATTCTGATTGGTGGGTCTTTAGCTGCTATCTTGCTTTTTGAATGTGTATTGCGTTTGCTTTACCCACCCCATAATTTCTTGACACCGAACGTTTCTCATCATGAAAGTTTGGGGTATCACATAAAACCCTTTCATGCCGGTCACGATGCTTGGGGTTTTCGAAATCAAACGATACCCGCTGAGGTTGATACGGTCGTCATTGGCGATTCTTTTGCCTATGGCGTCTCAGTTAGTGCGCGCGATGCATGGCCTGAAGTTCTTGCAAGTAATGTGGCCCTGCCAATATATAACTTGTCGGTGGGGGGCTATGGGGTGAGGCAGTATCAGTATTTGCTTGAAACTTATGCCACTCAGCTGAGCCCGAGACAAGTTATTATCAGCTTGTATTTAGGTGACGACATAGCGGTGAAGCCCCCTCATTTTAATCGAGGCAATAATCAAGAAAAGTCGTCCGTTCAATATCGATTTAACTTGCGCCGTTGGCTTGCTTCAAACAGCTTTCTTTATCACGTTATTGTGCAGAGTGCCGTTGGAGACTGGATAAGGTTGGTTGAAAACTGGTGGTTGACTAACGAGTCGAGCAGCGAGCGTTATATCTATTTTGATAACACAGCTAATCGCACCATATTCACACCAAAGCCTAGACTAAAAAATCTCGATCTATCTCGCGAGAGAAATCAAATAGGTTTAACGGCGTTAAAGTCGATAATTTTAGAGATGGAACGCTTTTCCGCTAGTAAAAACATGGCCTTTAAAGTGGTCGTTTTCCCGACAAAAGAGCGTGTTTACAAAGAGCATTACCTTTCAGTTGGCAATGAAAACTACCCAATCATGAATCAACTGTTTTCTGCTGAAGATGAAGTGCGAAAGCAGCTCACAAGATTCTTATATGAGCATCAGATTGCCCATTTAGATTTATTAGAGTCACTGGTTCAAGAAAATAGGAAGAGTAAACTTTTCTTTCAGGATGCAAATGGGCATATGGCCAGAGAAGGACATAAGGTAGCGGCGAAAAGGATTGCAGATGAACTATATTGAGACTACTCACGGTGATTTAAATTCTCATTTTAATTCTATATCGTGGGATTGAACTGATGCTTTTTCCAACATTTGAATTTGTCTTTGCTTTTTTACCGCTCTCGTTAAGCTTGTACTGGATGACCTTTTTCTATCGTCCAACCGAGTCGATACGAGTGATGCTGGTAATATCCCTCGTGTTTTATTTTTTGCCTAATTGGTTGCATGGTCACATCATTATTGCCTCGATACTGGTGAACTTTGTCATATCAAAGTATGTACAAAAAACAGGTAAAATCGCGAAGTATTTCCTCATCTTGGGTATTGCCTATAACCTTGCTGTTATCGGTTACTACAAGTATTCCTTCTTTTTTGGGGAAATATTTTATTATCTCACCGATATCGATATGGGACTGACTAAGTTTATTCTTCCGGTTGGCATCTCATTTTATACCTTTCAACAAATTGCCTATTTAGTGGATTGTTACAAAGAAAAGGATGTCGACTACAGTTTTTGGCATTACAGCTTATTCGTGACCTTTTTTCCACAACTTATCGCTGGGCCAATTGTTCACCATAAAGAGTTGATTCCTCAGTTCATGAGACTGAAAAATCTTGGTTTTAACGGCGAGTGGTTTGCAGCAGGCGCGTTTATATTCATCATCGGTTTAGCTAAGAAACTACTGCTTGCGGATAACCTTGAAGTATTAGCAACAGAAGTGTTCTCCCATGCAGATAAAGGTGATTACATTGGAACCTTCGCGGCGTGGGTCGGTGCGCTGAGTTATACGCTACAACTATACTTCGATTTTTCAGCCTATTCGGATATGGCAATTGGGTTAGGCTTGATGTTTGGTATAAGGTTGCCAATTAACTTCTTATCCCCTTATAAGTCAGAATCCATTGTTGAGTTCTGGCGGCGCTGGCATATCACTCTGTCGGCTTTTCTTCGTGATTACCTATATATCCCTTTAGGTGGCAACCGAAATGGTGCAATAGGTCGTTATCGCAACCTAATGTTGACGATGTTGATAGGTGGTTTATGGCATGGGGCGGGTTTCAACTTCATTATATGGGGTGGATTGCACGGATTCTATCTCATCGCTAACCACGCCTTTCAATCAGCGACCAGAAACATAAACTTATCTAGCTTTAAACCCCTATTTGTTCTGGTTACGCTTTTCTTTGTGGTTATCGCTTGGGTGTTTTTTAGAGCCGAAACGTTACATGGTGCCATGACCATTGTTTATCAGATGCTAAGCTTTTCATCAGCAACCTCTGAAGTTATTCAGGTGCAGCCCTATATGATCTTTCTAATTGTTGTTGGATTTTTCATTACACAATTTACGCCAAACGTATCACAGATGTTCGAATACCAGGGTTGGAAAACCCCAGATGACTGGCAACCAATAACGATCTTTTTTGACAAGTTTAAATTCCGCAAAGGAGCGCTGGCATATATCAGTTGTTTACTGGCTGCATCCTTAATGTTCATGGCACAACCCACAGTATTTATTTACTTTAACTTTTAATTATGAAATCTAGTCCTAGTTATCACTTAAAACTCTTGATTACTTGCTTGCTAGCAAGCATGACTTTGTTGGTCGGCATTTCCTTCCTGCCTGATTCGCCTTATACGCGTTATCGTTTGCTTGATATTGGTTCATATAAAGCCGCAGCATGGATTTATGAACGTATTCACTTTGATGACACGCCGATCGATGTTGCGTTTTTTGGTACGTCCCATACCATGAATGGCATCGATAGTCGCTTGGTCGAGCAGTCGCTAGGTGACGATGAGCTCCGAGTTGTTAACTTTGCGATTCCCCATTTTGGCCGGGACATGCACTACACGTTGGTTAAACAGTTATTGGAGAGTCGCAAGCCAAAGCTTATTGTACTTGAAGTAAGAGAGCAAGAAGCGAGAGATCTCCATCCAGGTACGCATTATCTTGCGCAGCCAGAAGATCTTTACGCTGCGCCTTGGATTGTGAATCTGAGGTATTTTGGTAATCTTATTCGTCTACCATTAAGGACCATTAAAACGGCATCTTATGATTCTTTTCCCGAGTTTTTTGGGTTTAAAACGGGCTTCTCAGCGGTGGACTATCACGGTTCACATCTTAACAATGCCATATCTTGGGCAGATGGAAAGGAGAGGGTGGGTGTTGCCTCGGAACAATCATTACATCCAATGAAGGGTATCTCAAGGCCATTAGGTTGGCTTGACGAGTTAACGTTCTACCTCTCTCATAATGCTAACTTCTATTATGTTGAGCAGATTTCGGAATTAGCTGAAAAATATAATGTACCAATAGCGTATGCATATATACCAAGTTTTGGTGCGCCAGACGTGTCTGTATTTGCCGACCAATACCCTGACAATCAATGGCTCTATTTTGATGAGCGTATATTTAAAGAGAAATCCAACTGGGCTGATCCGGGCCACCTAAACAAAAACGGAGCGATAGCTCTCTCCATGGATGCTGCGAATAAACTCATTCCCTATTTTAAAAAACACTAAATCTTTTACATGACTAAGCAATCCCAAGGTAAACCACTATTCAGGACTGGTCCCCTATTCCATCTCTGCGTCAATTCTTAGAAATAGTCTGAATTGTATTGGCGAGTATGCATGAACTTAAATTAGTGATATGGGCTAGATATCATATCTTCAATCCGTTCAGGAAAGGCCTAAACTGAGTTAGGCTCGAAAAGCAACATGCCGTTTCATCAAATTGCCTGTAATAATAAGCCGCTTGCGATATGGCAAACGGCTTGTGAAGTGCGAGTCAAAATGACAGTGAACAGTAAAAGAGTATATAAAGCATGTCCTTTAGTTCAATGCCTATAGCTGAGATTTGCGGCGACGCAGCAGCCCTAATCCAAGTAGACCAGCGCCGAAGAACGCAATACTGGCAGGCTCAGGAACAGAGACGACACTACCGATCGAAAAGTCAATATCAGCTTGGCCTGCTTTCCCATTAGTATTGATCGTAAACTCTATCGCACTGACGTCCGTAAAATCTACCCCTACAAAGTCACTGAAAGCAAGGGCGGCTAGACCCGTAGTAGCACCCGAAGCGGTATACACGACAGTGTCAGTCTCGGTACCTAACGCAGACCAGACTTGCACTCCGAACGTAAAGCCAAGGTCAGTATCAATGACATCCAGTAGGAAGGCGTCACCGCCATTAAGGGTAAGGTCTACAGAGCCTAAACCTGCGGTATCAATATTTACCGCATCATTGTCATTGCCGTCGTACTGAATTTTACCCTCCGCGACTACACTTGAACCTGTACCATAACTAAGACTTCCTGCTGCCACCGACAGAGCGACACCAGTCAATGAACCTTCGGGGTTATCTAACAGCTTAACCCAGAGATCGCGCTCCCCGCCTAGGATACCAAGGGGATCATCATACGTTGCTTCGCTTGGATTACCACTACCTGAGTCATCGACTGTCGTATCTTGCACATAGTTCACACCAATTGCATCAGGGTTGTCAAAATCGTCAATGATCACAGCATTTGCTTGCGAGGCGAACGCTAGCGAGGTGGCGAGCGCAGTGTACAGCCCATATTTAGCTATTTCCATGTGTATTTCCTTATCGTATTTAGAAGTTAATACAAAGTTTGTTACTGCGCTTTATTAACAGCAGCATTCGTGCCAAATCGGAAAGATGTTTTTTATCAGTTACTTGTGATTGTTAGGTTAACGATGTAGATGAGAAGTGTAAAAATTACTGACATTTTCCCTTTCGCTTCATTGCTCGTTTGTACTTCGACTCTGTTGCTTGCTGAGTGCTCAATTTCGGTGGAATGGTGGCTCAGTTGAGTGACAGGGGCATATACCATCAAATCCTGTCGAATATCTTCAATTAGTCCAGTTTGACGATGGCACCCAATGATCACTGTGTTCGAATGATCCCAATTACGGTTTGAATTGTTTTTGAAGTTAGGAGATTGGGTGATGAGTCAGATCCCAGAATATGTCAAAGGTCACGGGTTGTTGAAAGATAAATCCGTATTGATCACCGCGGCGGCGGGGGCGGGTATCGGTTTTTCTGCCGCTCAGCGCGCACTTGAGGAAGGATGTCGTGCCCTGATGATATCGGACATTCATCCGGGGCGGTTAGATAAAGCAGTGACCGCATTGCAGGAACAGCATCCAGATACGCCAGTTTACGGTCAGTTGTGTAACGTCACCAAGCAAGAAGAAGTGGATGCCTTGGTTTTGCAAGCTAACAGCAAACTGAATGGTATCGATGTGCTTATCAATAACGCCGGACTGGGCGGCCAGAAATCGATTATTGAGATGAGTGATGACGAATGGTCACTCGTTCTTGATGTGACGCTAACGGGCACTTTCCGCATGACACGTGCGGCACTGCCTTATATGCAGCAGCGTAAGAAGGGCGTCATTGTTAACAACGCATCGGTACTCGGCTGGCGAGCACAAAAAGAGCAAGCCCACTATGCCGCAGCAAAAGCGGGCGTAATGGCACTAACTCGATGCAGTGCGTTGGAAGCGGCAGAGCATGGTATTCGTATTAATGCGGTATCCCCTTCTATTGCGTTACATGACTTCCTAAAGAAAGCCTCTTCAACAGAACTATTGGAACAACTGGCAAGTCGGGAAGCCTTTGGACGCGCTGCTGAAGTGTGGGAAGTGGCGAACGTAATGATGTTCTTGGCTAGTGACTATGCCTCTTACATGACCGGTGAAGTCGTGCCTGTCAGTTCACAACGCGCTTAATGGAGAATAACCGTGTCAAATGTAACCATCACCAATCCAGAACAACTGCTCAGCCTTGAGGGAAAGACGCTAGGTACGACAGAGTGGCTGACCATATCACAGCAACGCATCAATTTATTTGCTGAAGCAACCAATGACCATCAGTGGATTCATGTTGACGAGGAAAAAGCGGCAAAAGGGCCTTTTGGTGCGTGCATTGCGCATGGCTATTTAACGTTGTCGCTTGCCAGTGATTTCCTTTTTCAACTTATCGATATTCAAAATTTGGCAATGGGTGTGAATTACGGTTGTAACAAGATCCGTTTCCCTGCGCCCGTTCCCGTTGGCAGTCAAATTCGTGGACGCGGTGACGTGATCCGCGTAGAGAAGATCGGTGAAGCATATCAAGCCGTCATTCGAATCACGATCGAAATTGAAGGTTCAGAACGTCCAGGTTGTGTCGTGGATACCATCAGTCGTTATTCATTCAAGTAAGGTCAAGGAGTAGACAATGAAAAAAGCGGTTATTGTTTCGGCGGCTCGCACCGCATTGGCGAAATCATTCCGAGGAAGTTTTAATGACACCGAAGCCCCCGTTCTTGGTGGTGCTGTGGTGAAGGAAGTGGTTGAGCGAGCCCAGATCGATCCAAGCCTCGTTGAGGACGTTATTATGGGCGCGGCGGTTCAACAAGGAACGCAGGGCTACAACATTGGTCGTCTTTGTGCGTACACCGCTGGTCTGCCTCAATCGGTACCGGGCATGGCTATCGACAGAATGTGCGCGTCTGGCCTGATGACCATCAGCGTTGCGGCAAACAACATCATGACGGGTGACATGGAAGTGGTGGTAGCCGGTGGTGTTGAATCACTTTCTTTGACGCAAACCAAGCACAAAAACAGTTACCGTGCACGCTCAGAAGCCGTGATCGAACAGGCGCCATCGGCTTACATTCCGATGATAGAAACAGCAGAAATTGTCGCCGAACGCTATGGCATCACGCGTCAGCAGCAAGACGAATACGCACTACAGAGTCAGCAACGTACTGCGGCAGCACAAGAAGCCGGCCTGTTTGATGATGAAATTGTACCTCTTAGCGTAAATAAGCTGATATTTGATGAAAATCGTCAGCCAGCGGGTCACGTGGAAGTTCGTGCCGACAAAGATGAATGTAATCGCCCATCGACGGATTATCAAAGCCTAGCGAATCTAAAAACGGTCTGGAGCGATGGCGCTTACGTTAAGCAAGGCCAGCACATTACCGCGGGTAATGCCTCTCAGTTTGCTGACGGTGCGGCAGCCACACTGCTGATGAGCGAAGAGAAAGCGAAGCAACACGGTCTCGATATCATGGGTGAGTTCAAAGGAATGGCGGTTGCTGGCTGCAAACCAGAAGAGATGGGCATTGGTCCAATTTACGCAATTCCAAAGCTGCTTAACCGATTCGATTTAAAAGTGGATGATATCGGCTTGTGGGAAATCAACGAAGCATTCGCCAGCCAAGTTATTTACTGTCGTGACAAGCTTGAGATCCCAAATGACCGCTTGAATGTCAATGGCGGTGCCATTTCTATTGGTCACCCGTTTGGCATGTCCGGTGCGCGCATGGTCGGTCATGGCCTGCGTGAAGCGAAACGCCGAGGTGTTCGTTACCTTGTGGTTGCCATGTGTATTGGCGGCGGTATGGGTGCTGCAGCACTGTTTGAAGTGAAGTAATAGGAGAGCTTACGTTGTCTGTTTATGAGCATGTATGGTCAAGGAAAGAGAATTCATTGCTGAATGTCTCTGTGACCGAAAAGGTCTGCTTCATTACGCTCACTCGTTCAGCCAGTTTAAATGCATTTAATCAGCAAATGCGTGCCGAGTTAGTTGACGCTTTGACACTCATTAATGATGACGCGCAAATTAGAACCGTGGTGTTGCTGGCTGAAGGCCACTGTTTTTCTGCCGGTGCCGACTTATCTGAACTTTCCAACGAGTGCGATGACGTTCAGGTTCAACTGATAGAAGAGTATGCGCCAATCTTCAATATGATTCGCCATTCTGACAAAATTTTTATCGCCGCTGTTCATGGTGTTGCTGCTGGTATCGGCGCAGCATTAGCGATGAGTTGTGACTTATTAGTGATGGCCGACAACGCTCAGTTATACCCGGCATTTATGTTACTTGGTTTAGTACCGGATGGCGGAACAAGTTGGCATTTTGTCAAGCAGCTCGGGTATCGACAATCACTTGAGTTATGTCTTGAAGCAAAAAGCATGGATGCTGAGATGTGCCTTGACTTGGGGTTAACCAATAAAGTGGTGACACACCATGAATTAAAGCCATTTGTAGCTGATTGGGCGGAAAAGTTTTCTAAGGGGCCTTCAATCGCACAACGCCATGTTAAGCCGCTATTACAACAGGTTGAAAAATTGTCGTTCGAACAAGCATTTGCAATGGAAGCAGAGCTGCAGCAGCAGTGTTTTATCAGTCAAGATTTCGAAGAAGGATTATGTGCCTTCTTTGAAAAGCGTCAGCCTATCTTTTCAGGGAAGTAGGTAAAAAGGAGAGAATATATGCGTGAATCAATGGAATTTGATGTTGTGATCGTGGGGGCGGGCCCATCTGGTTTAGCGTCTGCTTGTCGACTTATGCAACTGGCACAAGAAGCAGAAAAAGAACTGTCAGTCTGTGTGGTCGAAAAAGGGGCTGAAGTGGGCGCGCACATATTATCCGGTGCGATTGTCGAACCTCGTGCTTTGGATGAGCTCTTCCCAAATTGGAAAGAAGAAAATGCGCCACTCACTTGTGGTGTGACGCAAGACCAGGTGATTATTTTAAAAGACGAGGAAATGAGTGTTTCGCTACCTCACTTTGCTATTCCTAAGCCAATGCATAACGATGGTAACTACATTGCCAGTTTGGGCAATGTGTGTCGTTGGTTGGCACGCAAAGCGGAAGAGATGGGCGTCGAAATTTTCCCCGGCTTTTCAGCCAGTGAAGTGCTGTACCATAAAGATGGTTCGGTAAAAGGCATCGCCACGGGTGACATGGGGCGTGACAAATCAGGTCAGCCTAAAGCGAGCTTTATGATGGGGATGGAATTGCATGCCAAATACACCCTATTCAGCGAAGGCGTGCGCGGTCATCTCGGTAAACAAATTATTGAACACTTTGAGCTAAATAAAGCGTGCGATCCACAGCATTATGGTTTGGGCATCAAAGAGCAGTGGGAGATCCCGGCAGAAAAACACACTCCAGGTTTGGTCGTGCATGGCTCGGGTTGGCCACTAGGCAGCGAAGCTTCGGGTGGTTTTTTCTTATATCACGGTGACAACAACCAAGTTTCTGTTGGTCTGATAGTTGATCTCAACTATCGCAACCCATATCTGAACCCTTATGAAGAATTCCAGCGCTTAAAGCATCATCCAGACATTGCTGCTCATCTTGAAGGCGGCAAGCGTTTGGCATATGGTGCTCGCGCGATCTCAAAGGGTGGCCTTAACTCATTACCTTCGATGGTCTTCCCTGGCGGTATGCTGATTGGTTGTAATGCTGGCACGCTGAATGTAGCAAAAATTAAAGGCACCCACACCGCAATGAAGTCGGGCATGTTGGCAGCAGAAGCGGTATTTACGGCCTGTACGAGCGAAAAAGGGTTGACGGGAGCAGACTTCGAAGCGCGCTTAAAAGCGTCTTGGCTATATGACGAACTGTATCGTAGCCGAAATTTCGGCCCAGCACTGCATAAGTTTGGTTTATGGGCCGGGGGAACGTTTAACTATCTAGACCAGAATTTGCTTGGCGGTAAAGCGCCAATCACGCTGCGCGATAGAGAGTACGATCATGCCAAATTGCAGCCAGCGGAGAAGTATGAGCCAATCGTATACCCTAAGCCAGATGGTGTACTGAGCTTTGACAAAAACTCCTCTGTGTTTATGTCCAATACCAATCATGAAGAAGATCAGCCTTGTCACCTGCAGTTAACGGACTCCGATATCGCGATCCAAACTAACTTACCCGTCTTTGCTGAGCCAGCGCAACGTTATTGTCCAGCAGGGGTTTATGAAGTGGTTGATGATGAGCAGGGTAAGCGCTTGCAGATCAACGCACAAAACTGTTTGCATTGTAAGACGTGCGACATCAAAGACCCGTCACAAAACATTACTTGGGTTTCGCCAGAAGGCGGCGGTGGCCCAGGTTACCAAAATATGTAACACCTCTCTTTGTGCACAATTAGCCAGTATCTTGTTGATGCTGGCTTTAATTCAATGACAAGTGAGAGAAAGAACAAGACTAGAAGGAAATTGTCATGAGCTTATCACCAGGGGCGAAATTCCGGCTCGCCGTTGAGCAAAACGATCCGCTACAAATTGTTGGCACCATCAACCCGTACACCGCAATGATGGCCAAAAATGTCGGCCACCAAGCGATTTACTTGTCGGGCGGGGGCATTGCTAATGCCTCTTACGGCCTGCC
>NZ_JBNFXP010000014.1:0-104270 GCF_052877535.1 Vibrio sp. PNB23_22_6
TTCATAGCAATGAACCCGCAGCGCATTTTGATAACAGATTCTGAGTCACGCTCGTTCCTCGCTGTTCAGAATGACGAACATAAAGGTGTGTGTCTAAACCTTCTCCAAAAGCTCCGGCATGATCTCAAACAGATCACCAACCAAACCATAGTCTGCAACTTGGAAAATTGGCGCATCTGGATCGCTGTTGATTGCGACAATCACTTTCGAGTCTTTCATCCCCGCTAGATGTTGAATCGCCCCGGAAATACCAATCGCAATATACAACTGGGGCGCGACAATTTTACCGGTTTGACCTACCTGCAAGTCGTTTGAGACAAAACCTGCATCCACCGCAGCACGAGATGCACCAATGGCACCACCGAGTTTATCTGCGAGCTGCTCGACCAACGCGAAGTTCTCTTTGCAACCCAACCCGCGACCGCCAGATACCACCACACTCGCTGCAGGTAATTCTGGTCTTGCGCTTTTCACTTTTTGCTGAGAAATAAACTCACTGTGTTCAGCGACTATCGTCGTCTCTAATGTTATGACATTCTCAACCACTGGAGAATCAGACATTACCACCAAATCAAAAGCCGAGCTTCGAACTGTCATGATTTTAATTGCATCATTCGAGCGCACTCTGGCTAACGCATTGCCCGCATATATCGGGCGAATGACCGTATCTAGAGACTCTATCGCCACCACATCAGATAGCTGACCAACATCAAGCAACGCTGCGACACGTGGCAGGAGATTTTTACCAAATGTACTCGCAGGGGCAAGAATATGAGAATAGGCTTTACCGACTTCCGCTATCAATGCAGACAGATTTTCAGCCAACGGATGCTGATACTCTGCTGCATCAATCACGATGATTTGTGAGACGCCCTGTACACGTTTCAAAGCATCCAGTACTGCACTGCATTGATGCCCTATCAGTAAAGCGCTAACCGGAAGCGTTGCACCATCATCGGTGATTTTAGAAGTCGCATTGAATGCTTTTAGCGTATCCACTGAAAGCGATTGATTATCGTGCTCGACAACAACCAAGGTTGCTAACTGCTTAGTTTCCATCGTCATGCCTCCTTACATCACTTTCGCTTCGTTCTTAAGTTTGTCAATTAACTCATTCACGCTGCCTACAATCTCACCAGCTTTACGCACTGGAGGTGACATAACTTCAAGTACTTCTTGCGAGCTCTCGACACTCACACCAAAGAACTCCGGAGTCATGACTGATAGCGGCTTTTTCTTCGCTTTCATGATGTTGGGCAGAGAAGCATAGCGAGGTTCATTCAAACGCAAATCGGTGCTCACTATCGCGGGCAACGTCAACTTCAACGTTTCTAAGCCACCATCAATCTCTCGCGTAACCAAAATCGCTTCCCCTTCCACTTTCAGTTCTGATGCAAATGTCCCTTGCGGCCGTTGCGTCAATGCTGCCAGCATTTGCGCTACTTGGTTATTGTCTGTATCAATAGACTGTTTGCCGAGCAAAACTAACTGCACGTGTTCTTGCTCCATGACCGCTTTTAGGAGTTTGGCAACCACAAGGGGCTCTGGGGATTGTTCAACATCAATATGAATCGCACGATCGGCCCCTAACGCTAACGCAGAACGTAACTGCTCCTGACAACTTGACGCACCAATCGAAACCACCAGCACATCTTCTGCTACGCCGGCTTCTTTAAGCCTGACGGCTTCTTCCACGGCGATTTCACAAAATGGGTTCATCGTCATCTTCACGTTGTTGGTTTCCACGCCAGAGCCGTCAGATTTCACTCTTACTTTAACGTAAGGGTCAATGACACGTTTAATTGCAACCAATACTTTCATACTCCCTCCTAGCAGATCGCCCAACACAAATCGCATCCTAGCGACTTAATCATGTGTGGTAGATAGAGTGATGAAAGCCGCTCATACTCAATGAATTCCCTGTTCATTTCGATTGGCCTATCACTGAGTGACAATGTCACTAAAAGCATTGAACACACACGATAACATCACCATTTGAGCTTAGTTTAGTTTACGTTTACGTCAACTGGACTATAGTTCTTTATACGGGTTGATGAGCAAAGACTGATTTATATAAAGGACACATAGGCATGGAAAGAGAATGCATGGAGTTTGATGTGGTTATCGTCGGGGCAGGTCCTGCAGGGCTCAGTGCCGCTTGTCGGTTAGCTCAGTTAAATCAAGAGAGTGAAAACGAACCGCTGTCCATTTGCGTGGTAGAAAAAGGCGCCGAAGTCGGCGCACATATCTTATCGGGTGCAGTATTTGAAACCCGAGCATTGGATGAACTTTTTCCTGATTGGCAAAACATGGGTGCCCCGCTTTCTGCGTCTGTTATTAATGATGCCTTCTTGTACCTCACAACCGAGCTTAACCATATTCGCGTTCCCCACTTTCTTACGCCAAATCCGATGCAGAATAATGAAAGCAATTACGTCATCAGCTTGGCAAACTTGTGTCGTTGGCTAGCAGAGCAAGCGGAATCACTCGGCGTCGAGATCTTTCCTGGGTTTGCGGCATCGAGCATCAACTATGATGCTTCCGGTAGTGTCACTGGCATCACCACCAGCGATATGGGATTAAACAAAAATGGCGAACCAAAACCCAACTTTGAAGCCGGTATCGAACTTAAAGCCCAATATACGGTATTTGCAGAGGGCTGCCGTGGCCACTTGGGCAAATCGTTGATTCAAAGATTCGGCTTAGATAGTGACACACAGCCGCAACACTACGCACTTGGATTAAAAGAGATATGGGAGCGACCTGTAGAGTCAAAAGCTCAATCCGGTAGCGTGATTCATTCCGCTGGTTGGCCGCTAAGTGAATCTGATACCACTGGTGGCGGCTTTCTTTACCATATGGAGAACAATCAAATCGCCGTCGGGCTAATCGTGGATTTGAACTATCGTAATCCATACCTTAGCCCATTTGATGAATTTCAACGCTTTAAACATCACCCTGCTATTGCACAACATCTACAAGGCGCGCAGCGCATTGCTTATGGCGCGAGGGCCATCGCCAAAGGTGGACTTTCTTCGCTACCGAAACAACAATTTCCAGGCGGTGTGCTGATCGGCTGCGATACCGGCACGTTAAATGTGGCAAAGATAAAAGGCAGCCATACTGCAATGAAATCCGGTTTACTCGCAGCAGAAGCCATTGTCGAAGCGATGGCTCAATCAAAACAAGAACCAGACTATCAGCGCCTATTTAAATATTCATGGCTGTATGAAGAGCTAAATGATACTCGTAACTTTGGCGCAAACATTCATAAATTCGGTAGTATACTTGGTGGTGCCCTTTCAACCGTTGAACATAACTTATGGCAACCACTGGTTAAAAAGCCGTTACCATGGACGGTCACCGATCCGTCGCTTGATCATGAACAGCTAAAACCACTTCAAGATTGTCAACCTATCGAGTATCAAAAACCCGATGGTGTACTTAGCTTCGATAAACCCTCCTCAGTGTTTTTGTCTGGTACACTGCATGAAGAAAATCAACCATGCCACTTACATCTCACCTACCCTCACATCCCAATTGATGTGCATCTAGAGAAATTTGGCGAACCTAGCCAGCATTACTGCCCGGCAGGTGTGTATGAAGTCATTGAGATTGATGGCAAGCCTAAATTTCAAATCAATGCGGCAAACTGCGTGCATTGCAAAACCTGCGACATTAAAGATCCATCTCAAAATATCACATGGAAAGCCCCAGAAGGTGGTGGTGGCCCTAGCTATCGGAATATGTAGTGTCTAAGCGTGCAAGAGATAGTTCTCTTATACGTGCGTTTCTAGCGGTAAGAAATAAGGCGTTATGATTTCGCTAAATTGCACAATTGGTAGGGAGTAGACGGTAAGTCTGATAAAATTCAAGTCTTCCAGTAATCACGTTGATAGCACTGGATTTACCTAAAACTAGGAACTATTTTGACCAATAATGATATTTTACGCCGTGTACGTTATACATTTGATTTAAAAGACAATGCAATGACTGAAATCTTCTCTTTAGCCAATCTTGATGTGACCGTTGACCAAGTCACTAGTTGGCTCAAGAAAGAAGAAGACGAATCTTTTGTGAAACTTAGTGATACTGAATTGGCAATATTTCTAAACGGTTTTATCAATTTTAAACGTGGTAAACGTGAAGGTGAACAACCTAAACCAGAAGAGAAGTTAAGTAATAATATCGTATTCCAAAAGTTGCGTATTGCTTTGAACCTAAAAGCAGAAGATATTCTTGAGGTTCTGCAACTTGCGGATTTTCGTTTAAGTAAGCATGAACTCAGTGCGTTCTTCCGCAAACCGGATAACAAACATTATAGAGAATGCAAAGACCAAGTTCTTCGTAACTTCTTATTAGGGCTTCAGCTTCAGTTGCGCCCAAATGGTAACGAATCAGAATAAGAACAAACGGTTTAAAGTGATTGGCAACGCATGGTATTTTTACCATGCGTTGCGTTTAAGGTGGTTTCCAGAGGCTTAGATATTGGGTTGCTCACACCTAATAGGCGTTTGCTTGGATATTTCAACCTGACTAACCCGCTAAATTCATCGTATTTATTTTTGTAATATATGAATCGACTCAACATTCGAAGACAAATCGTAACGAATGTTCACCTTAGTATTCGCGCGTTCAAACGTCATTCTATCAAAATCTGTCATGACTATTTTGAATCCATTGCTCGCAAATAAACTGGTAACCTGAGTTCGTTTCTTAATTTCCATTGCTGAAGTGAGTATTCTTTCCATAGTAACCCCCGATTAATATGATTGCAGATACGCCTTAACATAAAGTGTGGCTGCGATAGAATCAATCGCCTATAAAATAGGCAAAAATGATGTAATAAAAGACAATCATTAATTTATAGCTCATATCTATACTTGCGAGATTTCCGCCGCAATTTAATTATGTGTTAACATTAATTTTGTGACAATCTACCCAAAATGTTGATTTGCTCATTTTGTATTCAGTATATGATTGTAATGCTTACTTACAAAGCCAACCAGTAAATGAGTTAAGAGTGAGCCTGCACATAGCATTTTTAGCATACGGCGATTTTGTTATTGAGATGCCACAGGAAAAAAATGAAAGAAATCTATAATGACTTATTCTCTCAATCTTTTCCTAGTAAAGAACAACTCGTCGAGTTTGCCTTAAAACGTCATGGCTTTTGTAGCGACAACGGTTATTCTGGTGTGACATATCCAGAAGATTTAGATGAGTATGATCGTATTATTGAGAGCCAGTATATTCCCGACGGTATGGTTAACATTAACTATTGGGACGGCTCTTACAAAGAAGTCATGGTGAGTGAAAATGACTACCTTATCGCCTTAAAAATTTTCTTAACTTTAAATGGTAATGAAAACCTTGCAAGTATTCTGATTACGGAATAAAAATTGCCCAGAGCTTTCAAAACTGAGCTGATGCCAAATACTGGTTTAACAAACCAATGAGCGAAGTTTGACCCTATCCCCTATAAAATAATGCCCCTGCGAAGGATCATTCGCAGGAGAATATCAAAGCCGAGTTTTAATGCTGGCTTTATGCGACTTCGAACGCCAACGCCTTTTTCTCAACTTGGCGGAAAATCAACGTCAGAACGCCATTCACTGTTAAGTAGAATGCACCCGCAATACCAAAGACCGCTAACGTGTCGTAAGTTTGCGCGTTAATACGCTGGGCATAACCCATCAAATCCATGATCGTAATGGTGCTCGCAAGTGATGTTCCTTTAAATACCAAAATCACTTCATTCGAATAAGCAGGAACGGAACGGCGAATCGCATAAGGAAGAAGCACTTTCAGCGTTGCCGTTTTATTCATACCCAATGCGCGACACGCTTGCCACTGACCAGACGGTATCGCATTAAACGCCCCTTTAAACAGTTGTGTACTGTATGCCGCGGTATTCAATGCTAACGCTAACATTGCACAAAACCAAGGTTGACTTAACCAAATCCAAAAAACGCTTTCTCTTACTGCATCAAACTGACCCGGTCCGTAGTACACCAAGAAGATCTGAACCAATAAAGGCGTACCTGTAAACAAGGTGATAATGCCTCGGCTTATCCAATGTAAACCCGGTGTACGAAGGATCAGCGTCAACGTCATCATCAGCGCTAGGATGCAGCCCACGACTAAAGAAACCGCGGTCAATTGAAGGCTTGTACCTAAGCCATCGAGCATTTGCCAAACGTGCTGTTCGTTCATGCCGTCACCTCCTGCCCCATGCTCATACCTTGGATTGAAAACTTCTTATCAATCAACTTCACAGCCCGTTGCGTCATCAAAGTAATGCCTAAGTAAATTGCAGCAGCTGTCGCGTACCATGTAAATGCTTCATGCGTCGCTGCTGAGGTAAGCTGAGCTTGTTTCAGCAAATCGGTCACACCGATAAGTGATACTAACGCCGTGTCTTTTAGCAAAACCAACCATTGGTTAGTTAAGCCTGGTAATGCGTGTCTTACCGCTTGGGGCAAAACAATACGCACGAATGCATGAAATTGGCTGATGCCAAGTGCACTTGCGGCTTCTCTCTGCCCTCTACTGACCGCTTTTAACGCGCCACGTAAGGTTTGAGAAGCGTACGAAGCGAAGATTAACGACAGCGCCACAACACCAGACAAGAACGGGCTAACCTCAATAAAGTCTCCGGTGATCAGAAATAAAACCTGCGTCGAACCAAAATAGATGAACAACACGACAAGGATTTCTGGCAAGCCGCGTACAATCGTTACAAACGCCGTTGTTGGCCATTTCACAAATACGCGACGAGACATTTCACCACTGGCGAACACCACTGCCAGAATCAAACCGACGAAAAGGCTTGTGAATGCAAGCTGGACAGTCATCCAACTAGCTTGAACAAGCGTTAAAGAGTAACCCGTTAGTGCCATATTATTTACCGAAGTACTTATTATAGATGACGTCGTATTGGCCGTTCGCTTTCACCGTTTTCAATGCGGTGTTTAGCTTATTCACTAGCTCGTCATTACCTTTATTCACTGCGATACCAAAGCCGTTACCAAAGTATTTAGGGTTTGTTACGTGCTCACCTACGTACGCGAGGTTGTCTTCTTTCTTGAACCACTCAGCTACTACCGCAGTGTCACCAAAGACAGAATCAATACGACCGTTCTTCATATCGATGAATGCATCTTGGTAGCTTGAATAAGGCACCGCAGTCACACCCGGCATTTGATCAATGAGGTAGCTCTGGTGCGTGGAGCCATTTTGGACACCAACACGTTTACCTTCTAGCGCTTTTTGGTCAGCGACTTTATCCTGAATAGAAACAAACGCTGCTGAGTTGTCGTAATACGCATTTGAAAAGTTCACTTGCTCAAGACGCGCTTCAGTAATGTCCATTGCAGAGATGGCTGCATCATAACGTTTGAATTTTAATGCCGGGATCAGGCTGTCAAAAGCTTGGTTATGAAAGCTACATTTTGCTTCCATTTCTTTACATAGTTCGTTCGCCAGATCGACATCGAAACCTTGAATTTGGTTGTTTTCATCCATGTATTCGAATGGCGCGTACGTCGCTTCCATCGCGAATTTGATCTCTTCTTGTGCTGCTGCGTTCGCAGAGATAAGGCCAATTAGTGAAGCTAGTAGAATCTTTTTCATTGCAATACTCCGTGTGTACGTCTTGGGCTGACACTCGCAATGACAGCCGTGTTTGACTGCTCTTAACTTAATGTTGTTTTTAGTGTTTTAGATAATCAGCAAACTGTGTGGTTTGCGGATTAATAAATGCGTCGTGCGTGCCGTGCTCTACAATATGTCCTTTTTCGAGGTATAGAACATGGCTAGCGATTTTCTTAGCGAAATCCACTTCGTGCGTGACCACGACTTGAGTAATACCTGTTTCGCTTAAATCTTTTATAATTTTAACGACTTGGTTCGTTATCTCAGGATCAAGCGCTGCGGTTGGCTCATCAAAAAGTAACACTTCTGGTTTCATCATTAGCGCGCGAGCAATGGCTACACGTTGCTGCTGACCACCTGACAGTTGCATCGGCCATGCATCTGCTTTATCCGCCAAGTGAAGGGTTGCAAGAACTTGCATCGCCTGTTGCTTCGCTTCGTCTTTATTCATACCAGCGACTTTCACTGGAGCCTCAATCAGGTTCTCCATCACCGTCAGGTGTGGCCACAGGTTGTACTGTTGAAATACCATGCCGACTTTACGACGAAGCTCAAGACCTTGCTTCTCTTTAATCTCAATTGAGAAATCGAATGTGTCACTCGCAATGTTTAACTGGCCGTTATCCGCCCCTTCAAGCAGGTTAAGAACGCGCAACAGAGAACTTTTCCCTGCCCCACTTGGGCCAAGTAACACAAGCGTTTCACCACTTTCACAATTAAAACTGACATCGTGAAGGACTTGCGTATTTCCGTAAGATTTATTGATGCTTTTAACTTGAATACTCATGCTGACATACTGCATTAATTGTCACTTGGCACTTATAGTATCAAGAAAGTTTTTTTATGCAATAAAAACGTATAAAAATTTACATTAGTAATTTTTTGTATAATTATCAACCAGTACAGCAGAGCATCTGACTGGTGCAATGAGTGTGGTTTTATCCGTATTTGGGTGGCATCAATCGACTTAGCACTCGGACACAAGCCCCACAGGACTTTTGTCCTTTAGAATTACGCAGCAGAAGCATCTTACGGCTATAGTTTGTATGAACATTAGACATAACTGAGGCGGCGATGGATAAAGCTCGGTATCCCGTACCCCCACCGCGAAGCAATCGCAATTCTCTCGACTGCCTATCCAATTTAGGAGGCATCAAATGAAAATAAAAGCGCACAAACTTTTCAGAACTGACGACTCACAAGTTCCTTTCAAAAGAAGTCCGAATCAAAGTAGCGGTGCCATTCAACCTCGATATTTAGTCATGCACTATACCGCAGGCTCAAGCGCAGAAAGTTCGATCAGCTGGTTAACCAATCCCTTAGCGAAAGCATCCGCTCATCTTGTTATCGGCCAAGATGGTGCGATTACACAACTGGTCGCATTCAACCGAAAAGCGTGGCATGCAGGAAGGAGTCAGTGGAAAGGAGTCAAAGGTCTCAATAGCCATTCGATTGGTATTGAACTTGATAATCCCGGTTTACTTCAAGGATCGCCTGGTAATTGGCGTACAACATGGGGTCGCCTAGTTCCAGATAACGAAGTATTGGTAGATTCGAACGGTTCAGGCTGGCATGTTTATACAGAACAACAATTGGAAGTGGCGCGAGACGTCTCGCTTACGTTAGTTCGTCACTATGAATTAGAGGAAATCATTGGGCATAAAGATATCGCGCCGACAAGGAAAAACGATCCTGGTCCTGCATTTCCGATGTCCACCTTTCAGAGTTTGCTCGATGGGCGTAATAGTGACGATGAAGAGGAAATGTTCAAAACCACAACGGCTCTCAACATTCGTCTTGGCCCTGGCACCGAGTACGAAAAATTTGAAGATGTGTCCCCTCTTCCAAAAGGAACACGTCTATCGGTTTTGGAACATCATAACGTATGGCGTCGAGTGGATGTTTTAGACACGGTTAATGACGAAATGGATATCGTGGGTTGGGTACATAGCCGATATATAACCCGTGCTAATTGAAGTACCAGATCGATCCTAGTGAATACCATTGACGGGTTTACGCTTTCGGCATCGATATCATTCCTTTTGAGCACGGTAATTTTTCAATCGTCTTCTTTCTTCCCCCACGTTCCGTCTTCTTTACAAACAAGTCCTCCTATTACGGTTCCTGTAGGATAGGAGGTCCCATTATATATACAATCAGCATATATCGAGGATGAAAATAACAGTCCAAATAGAATAATAATTCTCATGTCATGTTCCTTTATAGACTCGATGGAATTAAGTATGCGGTAACAACTATAGTATCTTTACTTACATCTTCACCTAGCCATGATTCAACAAATTTCCGGCTTACCCACATATCACTGACATTGTCTTCTGTACAAATTAGTTTATGCGAAAACGCTTTAAATGCTCGCAATTCCTTTGTTTGATATTGTTCCGGAGGCGCAGCAAGAACCGCATGGTTTAATATTGGTGAATCAGGACAAACCACACCACCATCACCAAAAGGACTATCAGTTAACCTTAACGTGACGGTACTTTCAATCGGCTCAAAAGGGCCTTTGGCTTCCCTTACCATGATCCTCATTTCTAAACTCAGTGGGTTCTCCGTCGCCGGCAACTTCTCTATCTCGGAAGATATTTGTTTTGCAGACGAACTACTTAACGACCCCAAGTCTAGGATAAGTAAGTTTTTATTATTTTTGCCAATTGCGAATCGGCTTTCCCCGACTTCGAAATCAACAAACAAACCATCATTCCTAGACTGGATTGAAAAGCCAATGACAATTCCTAAGAGAAAAGTAAAAGACAGGAGCAATATTAAATCAAAATTTTCTGCTATGAACTTCCTCATGAGAACCTACTCTAACGAAGCCATTAATATTAATTTAAATACTAGCACATATTGATGTTTTACGATTCATTATGTTACTCAGAACAGTATTATCGATTAATTCTACCTATTTACCCAATATCAAAGAAAACACAATGAAATTATCAGGTTTAATACATCGTATTACCGTTTAGCGTCTCTTTGGGGATTTCTTGTAGCGCGTCCCAGTGCTCGACAATTTTTCCATTAAGATCAAAGCGAAAGAAATCCATCGTTACGTATTCCACATTATCTGGCCATGTCTGATGAGTATGTAGCGCAACTAAATTTCCTTCGGAAACGGCACGAACAAAGGTAATATCTTTATTTGGATACTCGTCTTGCATGCGTTCGAAATATTCAATAAATGGTAATGTACCATTACCGACTAAAGGGTTGTGCTGAATATATTCATCACCAACAAACAGTTCAACGGCTTTTCTCGGATTCCCTCGATAGGCCATCTCGTAGAACGCAATCGCGCTCCGTTTGTTCTCTTCCGTGTCGATTTGCATCGTGTTCATGGTGTTCTCCTGTTTCGGTCTCAGCGCAGACAACCCACCTTAGTGGCTCATGTTAACCAGTGTTACCTCTATCCATAGTAGCTGAGTGTGTAAGGGTGGTTCGAAGCATTTGACTAAGGATAGAAAAGCCTGAATCGAATTGTTCAACTCAAGCTTAAGTAACGGAACCGTTATTTCAAAATTGTGCTTCGATCTTTAGGTGTGACTCGACCTGTTTTAATTGCATCCGCCATATGCTTGATGATAGGACTCACTTTACCTTTGTCGTTTTCCATAAAATAGGTGTGCCCTTTAATATCAAACTGATTATTAAAGTCATCACAGTCCACTTCATACACTTTACTCGGCAACTTCGACATGTCTTCTGGCCCAGTCATCCCCATTCGGCGAGACAACGTTCTATTTTTCACATTGGCAACTTTCGATGCCGGCATTGCAAAATCATCGTTAGCAAAATAAACAACGATATTACGACCAGAATCAACGATGAAGCGACCATCTTCGCCTTCCTCTAGGATTTCATTTTTCACGTCTGCCGCGATCATAAAGACATTGCGAAATAGCTGTGGCATATTGCCCGCAGCGTATTTACTCGCCCATTCCTGTAAGGCATTTTTCATGACTCGGTTGCCCATCGAATGCGCTAAAACATTGATGCGTTTGTAACAGGGCTCCTTTTGCTGCAACTCATCTCTACGCCATGTATCAAACTTACCTAATAAGCGAGCAAAAGCTGGACCACTAAAATCAGCTGCATCTTGATCGTCCCAATAATCGTCAATGATCGCTCCTGTCCAATCGTCATCACAAGGCCAGATAAGAGGAATGACATATACGAGCGATGGAGACTGCTTATCCATCAATTGTTGTAGCTTCTCTGTATTTTCAAAAACATCACCTTCCATGTTGTTATTAAATCCATGGATATAAAACAAAAGTTGTGTTTCATTTGGCAAAGCTTTTAGTCTTTCAAAGAAGCTATCGCTTAAGATTTCGACATAGTCGTCTTTGCTGTTTCGTTCACAGAAGTACAGATTTTGGGAGACTGAGACATTGTTGTAATCAAAGCTGAGGCTTCTTCCACGCCTCGATCTTGCGGACTGTTTAGGCGTGCGGTTAGTAATAAATAACATAGCGATCCCTCTTTATTTATGTACCTAATATGAGCCTAGAAGCTTATCTACCTATAGGTTGTCTCTTTGTTGTGAATCATATGCAATTTATTAGCTGCTACAGAGCTATACCGTGTATCATCGAAATCACTCGTTATAGCGTATCGTAGGTGCGTTTTATCCGCATACAGAAAGCCTCCAACTATCGTAAACATAGAAGGAGGCTTGATTAAATTCGGTTAGAAAGTCAATAAACGACTAGGTGTTACTTTCTACGCTTGTAAACCACACAGAAGTTGCCGCGCTTTGTACGACACTTAGAACAACGTTCACAATCCACTTCGGCGCGATTACCTTCTTTCCAACGTTTGATCAGTTGTGGCTCCGCTAACAACGGACGGGAAAGCGCAAAGAACTGGATGTTGGTGTTTTCAGCTAGGTCTTCAATCGCGCTAAAATCGTTTAAGCCACCGACCGTAATCACTGGCACATTCACATCTTGGCTGATCACTTGGCCGTATTCGTGGAAGTAACCTTCTTGCTGTAGCGTGTAGCCATCAAACGAGTCACCAACCATGGTATTTGCGTTGCCGTGAATGTTACCCGATACAATGATTGCATCCACGCCCACTTCTTCTAGCGTCTTACATACGATGCGCGTTTCATCGAAGGTTAAGCCGCCTTCAAAGAATTCAGTCGCCGTAAGCTTCACTAAAATGGGGAATTCATCACCAACTAACTGACGCGTTTCTGCATAGATTTCCATTAGGAAACGCATGCGATTCTCTAGGCTGCCACCGTATTGGTCTTCACGACGGTTGTAATATGGGCTTAAGAATTGGTTGATGAGATACGTGTGCGCCGCGTGGATTTCTACACCATCAAAGCCAGAATCTTGTGCTCGTTTACTTGCCAGTGCAAATGCCTTAACGATGTAGTCGATCTCGTCTTTGGTCATCGCTTTGCCTTCGGTTTTCGTGCCGCGCTCTGGCACTTCACTCGGGGCAAAAATCACACGCTCACCTACGTTGTAAGTGGTTTTAGTGCCACCGTAAGCAATTTGCATCACGATTTTGGAGTCGTGATCATGGACAAGCTCAGTCAGCTTTTTGTATTCATCGATGAAAGAATCATTGTAGATCCCCATCATGCCTGCGTTTGGCTTTTCTTCTTCAACGATGTTGGCGTAACCAGTGACAATCAGACCCACTTCACCTTGGGCAAGCTCTTCATAAATGTCGTACAGCTTGTCGGTCATATGGCCATCTTCTGTCGCCATATTTTCCCACGTTGCACTACGTACAAAGCGGTTCTTTAGTGTCATGTTGCCAATGCGGGCTTCGGAAAACAAAATGCTCAATGCGAGTCCTCTTAAATTGATCTTTGCATTATTGCTGGAACGAAAAAGGAACAGCCACACAAAGTATGGCTGTTCCTTGTCTAAATTCGCATTACGTCCAGTAATCGACGCGCACCTTACCGCCGATAAGGGGGGAGATCTTTAATCTGGATTAAGCTTTAGTGAGATTGATGGCTTCACATCCGCATTCCCCCATCCACTTCTAATACTCGCCCTGTAAAATAGTCATTTTCTAGAATGTACTTAACGGCGTGAGCAATCTCACTCGCATCCCCCATTCTACCAGCAGGAATCATGTTTCGTAGCCGCTCTATTGCCTCTGGTTTCATTTGCGCCGCCATCGCCGTCTTCACCACACCAGGTGCAATGGCTGCCGCCCGAATACCGTATCGAGCAAGCTCTCGTGCCCAAGTGGTTGCCATGGTTGCGACCGCTGCTTTAGACGCTGAATAATTGGTCTGCCCAATGTTACCCGCCCTTGCAACGCTGGAAATGTTGATGATCACACCTTTAGAGTTACTCGCAATCATCTTAACGGCGGCTTCTCTACCACACAGGAATGTACCTGTAACATTCACATTCATAACGAGGTTGAATTGCTCAAGTGACATCTTACTGATCTCGCCATCTTTTGCTTTGACCAATAAACCATCACGCAGTACACCTGCATTATTTATCAACCCGTTAAGCTTTCCAAAATCTTGAAGGATCTCATTAAAGGTTTCTTCAACTTCTGATTCGTTGGTGACATCCAATCGGTATATCAGCGCTTTGGCACTCAACATTCGGCATTGCTCCTGCGTGTTAAGCAACCCGGTTTCATTCACATCTAATAACGCGATATCAGCCCCAGCTTGTGCAAGGCTAACGGCCATCATTTGCCCAAGCCCTTGTCCCGCTCCGGTAATCGCGATCACGCTGTTTTTTAAGTCCATATGCTGTTAACCCTCCTGATGCTTATAAAATTCAAACAAACTAGAGAAATCAAGATCGGCATTCCCACTGGCATTGTGAAATGCGTAGAGGTTACGCGCTAACGAACCCATCGGAACTGAAGAGTGCGTTTGCAGTGCCGCATCTAAACCTAGCCCCAAGTCTTTCAGCATCAACTTACTCATAAAGCCTGGTTGGTATTGATTACTTGCTGGCGCATTGTCCATCACACCTGGACACGGATTGTACAGCTCTAACGCCCAATTTCGACCCGAGCTCTGCAGCATGATATTAGAGAGCACTTTAGGATCCAGCCCATGATCAATACCAAGATTCAGCGCCTCACAGGTTCCTGACATTAAGATGCCAAGCATCAAGTTATTGCAGATTTTTGCCATCTGCCCATCACCGGCTTTACCAGCATGAAACACATTTTTGCCCATGTAGCGCAATATCGCATTGGCTTTGGAGAACGCCTCATCGGTACCACCAACAATAAAGGTTAACGTTGCGGCATTTGCACCAGCGACCCCACCAGACACTGGTGAATCGACAAACAGCAAGTGCTTATTCGCGGCCTCATTTGCGACTAAACGTGCTGAATCTGGGTCGACCGTTGAACAGTCAATCAACAAGGTTTTTTCTGACACGAGGTTAAGTACTCCTACTCCGCCATGTAAGTCTCCTAAATATACCGATCTTACATGAATGCCGGTCGGCAACATGGTGATGACGGTGCTCGCGCCATCCACGACCTCTTCTAATGACTGAGCAACTATGGCACCAAAAGGTTCAAGCTGTTTGGCGGCGTTTACATCCAAGTCAAACACCTGCACATTAAATCCTGAAGCCAGTAAGTTTTGTGCCATTGGGCTTCCCATATTCCCTAGACCAATAAATGCGATGGTACTCATGCTGTTCTCCTTATTTTCCTAACTGTGCAAGCGGATGATCTTCGTCTGACCACAACGACGTAAACAAACCATCAATGACCCTTTCATCAACGTCAGTAATGCTGTTGAACATCCATTTCGGCGCACCATCTTTATCCATAAGCCTTGATCGTACTCCTTCTTCAAATTCACCAAGCAATGCGCTTCGTACTGATAAAGTGAGCTCCAAACGAAAACAATCAGCCAATAATAGTCTGTGGTAGTCTTTAACTTGCCTAAAACAGATATGAGCGGTAATAGGGCTTCCTGCAGCGAACGTCTGCTTTGCATTTTCAAGCCATTGATTGCTCGACTCTAGCGCTAATATCCGCTGTGAAATCAGCTCAAGATCGTTGCCTTTACACGCTTCTTTAATTTGAGAGAGATAAGGGCATATTTGGGTCGTCGGTTTACTGTCAATCACTTGCTCCTCCATCAATTGTAGCAAGGCACTGACAAGCTCCTTCGCTCCGGCGGTTCCCCACTTCACTTGCTGTAATTCTTCCAACAACGCGGGGTATTGCTCCTCCAAAAGTAGCCATTCCGCCAAGCCAATCGTGACAGCGTCACTTGAATTAACCATTGCTCCGGTGAGTCCGAGAAACAACCCAACTTCGGGATCTATTTGGCTCAAAAACCACGTCCCACCAACATCGGGATACAAGCCAATATTGATTTCAGGCATAGCAAGTCGAGACTTTGGCGTCACCACTCGATGGCTCGTGCCCATAAACAGCCCCATACCGCCGCCCATGACGATGCCTTCTCCCCAACCAATGATCGGCTTTGTATACGTGTGGATCAGGTAATCACATTCGTATTCAAGCGCGAAATAGTTGGTGCAAAATTCCGCCGTCGCTTCTTTACTCTCGTTGTGCATGACGTGATACATGGTTCGCACATCGCCGCCGGCACAAAAGGCTTTTCCACCCGCACCGTTAAGGATGACACACACCAAATGTGGATCGTCTTGCCATTTGATCAACTGCTGATTAAGTTGGAAAAGCATGTCGTAGGTCAGTGCATTAAGTGATGAAGCATTATCCAAGGTTGCGATACCGATACGATGAACACCATCCATGCATTGCATTTCCGTTAGGGTTACCTTCCCTGTCATGCCGCCTCCTATTGGTTTTTCCAGTTTGGTTTGCGTTTTTCCAAAAAGGCGCGAACCCCTTCAGTTTGATCCTCGGTGTCAAATAAATTGAGGAACAACTCTCGCTCTTTGATGAGGCCGTGTTTAAGCGGTGCAGAGCGCATGTTCTGAATCAAAATTTTACAAGCCGCGACAGATGAAGGTGATTGGCTTGCCACCGACTTTGCCAGTTCAATGGATTTATTGAGCGCTTGACCCGTTTCGACCACTTCTTCTACTAACCCAAGTTCGTACGCTTTCTCGGCCCCGACTTGTTCGCCACATAGAATGATACGTTTCGCCCAACCTTCACCCACTAATGCAGTGAGGTTTTGCGTGCCACCAGCACAAGGGAGCAGCCCAACTTTCGCTTCTGGTAACGCCAAAACAGCTTGCTTTTCAGCAACGCGAATGTCACACGCTAAGGCAACTTCTAACCCGCCGCCCATGGCATAGCCGTTGATGGCTGCAATGGAGACACCTCGAAATGCTGACAAGCACTCAAACGCCTCTCCAAATACTCTTGCCATGTCTAACGCGACCGCTTTGTCTCCATCGGCAAACAGCTTAAGATCCGCTCCTGCAGAGAAAAACTTATCACCTCTACCCGTGAGTACGAGTGCATACACGTCTTTGTCTTCATTCAGTGCCAACACCAACTCTTTTAGAGCAATTAGGCTATCTGACGTCCAAGTATTTGCGGGGGGGTTATTCATCGTCACCACCGCCACATGATTACTGATGGTGTAGTTAATCGCTTGTTGTTCTGTTAATGACATATCGCTGAATCCTTTCTCAGTGAAAATGATCGGAGCAAAATCAAATAAGTGATGATTGGTTGACCAGAAACCGGCGAGCAATGATTAACCGCATGATCTCATTCGTACCTTCCAAGATTTGGTGCACACGAACGTCGCGAAAGTAACGCTCCATTGGATATTCTTTGATGTAACCGTATCCACCATAGAGTTGTAGGGCTTGGTCGCAGACTTGAAAACCGACATCCGTTGCAAAGCGTTTTGCCATCGCACAGTAAGTGGTGGCATCGGGATCGCCTCGATCGAGCTTACTGGCGGCATAGCGAACCAATTGCCTTGCCGCCACAAGCTCTGTCACCATGTCTGCCAGCTTGAACTGCAGGGCTTGGAACTGAGCCAAAGGCTTGCCGAACTGCTTACGTTCTTGCATGTACTGCGCCGCATGATTTAACGCTTGCTGCGCGGTGCCTATCGAGCAAGTCGCTATGTTGATGCGACCACCATCGAGCCCTTTCATAGCGAAGGCAAACCCCTGTCCTTCTTCACCTAATAAGTGACTCGACGGAATCGACACATTATCGAACATCACTGCGCGTGTCGGTTGGCTGTTCCAACCCATTTTCGGCTCTTTTCGCCCGTAACTGACACCATGCGCATCAGCGGGTACCACAAATGCAGACACACCTTTGGCTCCAGCATCACCTGTCCTCGCCATCACGATTAACACTTCGGTATCCCCTGCTCCGGAGATAAAGGTCTTGCCGCCATTCAGCACATAACAGTCACCTTGCTTCGTCGCTGAGGTCGTCAATGAAGCGGCATCGGATCCTGCATTTGGCTCGGTCAAACAATAAGACCCTAGGTATTCTCCGGTAATAAGCTTTGGACAGAACTTGTTCTTCACCTCTTCGGTTGCAAAGCTTGCTACCATCCAGGTGACCATATTGTGAATCGTCATAAATGCCGTGGTTGACGTGCACCCCATAGAGAGTTGTTCAAAGATAATGGAGGCGTCTAATCGGCTTAAACCCAAACCTCCCTGTTCTTCTGGCGTGTACAGACTGAGAAATCCCAACTCACCCGCTTCACGCAATATGTCTTTGGGGAAGATTTGCTTCTCATCCCACTCTGCTGCCATCGGTGCTAACCGTTCTGCTGCGAACTGTTCGGCCGTATCAGCAAACATCCGTTGCTCTTCATTGAGTTCAAAATCCATATGAGCACCTTACTCTTAGTTAGTGCAGATTGATGGTGAGATTGGGACCGGTGGGAATATCGTCATCAAACCAACGGGCAGTCACCGTTTTGGTCTCGGTGTAAAAGCGCACCGCCTGTTTACCATAAGCATGAAGATCGCCATAAAAACTGCCTCGCCAACCCGTAAATGAGAAGAAAGGCAGCGGAACAGGTATAGGCACATTCACGCCAACCTGACCAACTTGAATCTCATGTTGGTATTTTCTTGCAGCCCCACCATTCGCCGTGAAAATCGACGTACCGTTGCCGTAAGAGTTACGATTCACCAGCGCTATCGCCTCTTGCAAGGTATCCACTTCAATACACACCAGTACCGGACCAAATATTTCTTGGGTGTAAATCGACATCTCCGTTGTTACACCACTAAACAGGGTTGGCCCAACCCAATTACCGTCAGGGAAGCCTTCGACTTCACATTGGCTACCATCGAGTTCACATACCGCACCTTGTTGCTTTCCTTCTTCAATCAGTCTCAGCACACGTGCTTTCGCCTGCGCACTGATAAGCGGGCCATAAGCCGCACTTTCATCATCCCAAGCTCCTGGATGCACTTTGGCCATCTCTTGTTTGAGTTCGCTTATCCACCCTTTCGAACTGCCAACAAATACCGCTACTGATATCGCCATGCAACGTTGACCAGCAGCACCCACCGATGATCCAACAAGATTACTCACGACCTGCCCTTTGTTGGCATCTGGCATCACCACCATATGATTTTTCGCCCCTGCAAAAGCTTGGACGCGTTTGAAGTTTTGTGTTGCTTTGGTGTAAATGTATTTCGCGACAGGCACGGAACCAACAAACGACACCGCTTGAATGGTCTGGCTCGCCAATAAGAAATCGACTTGTTCTTTTCGGCCATGCACGATCTGCAACACACCTTTTGGCGCCCCCGCTTCTTCAAACAGCTCGGCCAATCGAATTGAGGTCAGAGGGACTTGCTCGGATGGCTTGAGAACAAATGTGTTCCCGCTGGCAATCGCAATTGGAAACATCCATAAAGGAATCATTGCCGGGAAATTAAATGGTGTGATCCCACAGCACACGCCCAGCGGTTGAATCAAAGAATAACTGTCGATATCCGTGGCCACATTTTCAACCGTTTCCCCCATCATATGACTAGCAATATTGGCGGCTTGCTCTACCACTTCAATTCCTCGCCATACATCCCCTTTTGCATCAGCAAAGATTTTTCCCGTTTCGTGTGAAAGGAGTGTCGCCAATTCATCATGGTGCGTTTTTAACAAATGTTGATAGCGAAGCATGAGCCTCGCGCGTTCCGACACCGCGACATTCTTCCAGCTAGAAAATGCCTTGTTAGCGCTTTCAATTGCAGCTTGCATCTCTTCATCGGTTGAACATGGAAGGTAAGCAATCACCTCATTAGTGGCTGGGTTATTAACTTCTATCCAATCTGCGGTTTGAGATTCACGAAATTCACCATCTATGAATAAGGGAACCAAACGAGTCATAAGCTAATCCTTTGTTAACGTAATGATACTGACACCAATCTAAGTAACCCTGAGCCACTTCTGTTGACTAAAAGCCATGAGCTCCTATTTCCGTTGATCAGAGTCAAGCGGTATTTCGACAGCAATGGCGGTTGCTTCTCCACCACCAATACACAACGATGCTACACCTCGCATCACCGTCTTATTATTGGCATTCCCTTCAACACCCAAAGCTTGAAGCTGGCGCAGACTGTGAATGAGTGTGACTAAGATTCGAGCACCACTGGCACCAATGGGGTGACCAAGTGCACAGCTCCCCCCTTTGATGTTGACTTTGTTTTGATCGAGGCTTAACTGGCGAACAGCAATTTGGGTAACCACTGCAAAGGCTTCGTTGATTTCCCAAAGATCCACTTCATCCACCGACCAGTCGAGCTGTGAGAGTAATTGCTCAATTGCAAATACAGGTGCAAGGGTAAATTCTGAAGGCTTTCTTGCATGTGTCGAGTAACCCTTAATGACTGCTAATGGCGTTAAGCCTTTATGACGGGCGCTTTCTTCATCCATAAGTACGAGCGCAGCCGCACCATCTGAAATCGCGCTGGAATTCGCCGCCGTGATGGTCCCAAGAGAGTCGAAAGCCGGCTTAAGCTTAGGGATTTTTTCGAGTTTGATTGAGCGTGGATGCTCATCGTAATCCAGAGTCAAAGAGGCAATTGGTGTAGTTACGTCGATCGGAGAGATTTCATCATCAAACAAACGCTGCTCTTGTGCATCTAGCGCACGTTTGGCAGACATCATCGCCCATTCATCCATTTGCTCTCGCGTGAACTCAGAGTGATCGGCCGTCTGCTGAGCATACACGCCCATTAAATGCCCTTCATAAGCGTCTTGCAAACCATCAAGAAACATATGGTCATACGTCGATTTGTGCCCCATACGCATACCATTCCTTGCTTCTTTGAGTAAATATGGCGCATTGGTCATACTTTCCATACCACCAGCGATAGCAGTATTGATCGAACCCGCTTTAATCAGATCGCTTGCCAGCATGACGCTCTTCATGCCTGAACCACAAACTTTGTTGATCGTCGTACAGGCGGTGGTGTGTGGTAAGCCGGCTCCCAAAGCCGCTTGCCTAGCGGGAGCTTGACCACAGCCCGCTGCTAAAACACAACCCATGTAGACTTCATCCACCGATTTAATACCACATGCTTTTAAAGTTGCCTTAATCGCCAATGCACCTAACTGCGGCGCAGAGTAGCTTCGTAATTGACCTTGAAATCGCCCAATTGGCGTTCTCTTGGCGCTGACAATCCAGATGTCGTTTCTCATGATGCCGTCCTTATTGACGATAATTCACCGATCACGAACTCATCCCTCACACCTGCTACCACGGGCTTCCACATATTTTGCATGGTAGCTCCAGCCTCTTATAAAGCGACGAACTTTCGCACTGTGATTTCTTGACGTTTACGTAAGCATAGCACTAACATTTACGTCAACGTTAACAAACAACTTTATAACAATTAAATTTTAAACTCAGGTAAAGGAAGCGCCTTTCGCTTAAACAAGCATGACGTAATTTGCAGCAACTGCATTTTTAATTAGGGGAAGTGTCCGGTGGAAAAATACAAGATTAGTGACCTAGCGAAGGAGTTCGACATCACGACTCGGAGTATCCGATTTTATGAGGATGTAGGGCTAATTGAACCAGAGCGCAAAGGCAACATTCGTGTCTATCAGCGCCGAGATAAAACGCGTCTCAAACTGATTTTACGTGGCAAGCGTTTAGGCTTTTCCCTTGCAGAAATTCGCGAATTATTTGAGCTTTACGACACACAACAGACAGACAGTCAACTGATTAAAATGCTCACCATCATCGATGAGAAACAAGCGCATCTACAGCAACAACTGGACGATATTGGTGTTGTCATGGCCGAACTCAACGCCGCTAAAGAACGATGTCAACAGGCACTAAACCGATAACAAGACAAAAAAACAGACCCTTAAATTTGCCCAAGCAAGCAGTATAACTCTCACCTCTTTCGTACTTAAAACAGGGAAACGTTATGAAGACAAGCTACACCCCATTAAGTTTTGGGCTTGGTGAAACCATCGATATGCTCCGCGATCACGTGAATGCCTTTTCGTCCGAGCACATCGCCCCTATCGCTGCCAATATCGACCACTACAATCAATTTCCTAATCACCTTTGGCCTCTATTTGGAGAAATGGGCTTGCTTGGCGTAACGGTAAGTGAAGCGTTCGGCGGCGCAGGAATGGGCTATCTCGCTCATGTTGTGGCAATGGAAGAGATCAGCCGCGCGTCTGCCTCCGTTGGGTTGAGTTACGGCGCTCACTCCAACCTTTGTGTTAACCAAATCTACCGAAACGGAACTCAAACCCAACGCGAGAAGTACCTGCCAAAACTGATTGACGGTACTCATATTGGCGCACTAGCGATGAGTGAGCCGAACTCCGGCTCTGATGTGGTCAGCATGCAATTGCGAGCAGAAGACAAAGGCGATCACTTCCTGCTTAATGGTACTAAAATGTGGATCACTAACGGGCCTGATGCCGATACCTTCGTCGTTTACGCTAAAACGGACCCAAGTGCAAAGTCACGAGGTCTCTCTGCGTTTATTATTGAGCGTAATTTTGCAGGTTTTAGTCATGCACAAAAGCTCGAGAAGCTTGGCATGCGTGGTTCAAACACATGTGAATTAATATTCAAAAACTGCAGAGTACCGAAAGAAAACGTACTTGGAGACGTCAATCAAGGTATCAAAGTTCTCATGAGTGGTCTCGATTACGAACGAGTCGTCCTCGCGGCAGGCCCACTCGGCATTATGCAAGCCTGTATGGATGAGGTTATCCCCTACGTTCACGAACGAAAACAGTTTGGCAAATCCATTGGTGAGTTCCAATTGGTGCAAGGCAAACTCGCAGACATGTACTCACGCATGAATGCCGCGAAAGCGTATGTCTATACCGTTGCAGCGGCGTGCGACCGAGGCGAATGCACTCGAAAGGATGCCGCTGGAGTAATCCTATATAGCGCAGAATTGGCGACGCAAATGGCTTTAGACGCCATTCAATTGCTAGGTGGCAATGGTTACGTCAACGAATACGCGACAGGACGATTACTGCGAGACGCCAAGTTGTACGAAATTGGTGCCGGAACCTCGGAAATACGTCGAATGCTGATTGGTCGTGAACTGTTTGAAGAGTCTCGTTAATCCTCCAACAAGGAAATCTCCATGGCCATCATTAAAAGTAAAACCAAGCCAATGAGTGAGTTGTTTCAGTCTAACAAAATCGTCATGACTGAGTTGGTGAAAAACCTCAATGCAAACATCGAAATCATCAAACAAGGTGGCGGCAACAAAGCGATCGAACGTCAAAGATTAAAAGGAAAATTGCCCGTTCGTGAACGTTTGGCGTGCTTGCTCGACGATGACAGTGAATTTCTAGAAATTGGTCAATTCGCCGCATGGCAAGTGTACGATGAATCGATCCCCTGCGCCGGCGTGGTTGCTGGCATTGGCACCATCGAGGGCATTCAATGTATGGTGATTGCCAACGACCCTTCGGTCAAGGGCGGGACGTATTATCCACTCACGGTGAAAAAACATTTACGTGCTCAAGAAATTGCACAGCGTTGCCAGTTACCTTGCGTGTACTTGGTCGACTCAGGCGGGGCAAATCTCCCATACCAAGCGGAGGTTTTTCCTGATAGAGACCATTTTGGACGCATCTTCTTCAATCAGGCCAGAATGTCCGCCAAAGGCATTCCGCAAGTTGCCGTCGTGATGGGGCTTTGCACCGCAGGCGGAGCCTATGTGCCAGCCATGGCCGACGTATCGATTATGGTGAAACAACAAGGCACCATCTTTTTAGCTGGCCCACCTCTGGTCAAAGCGGCGACTGGAGAGGTGGTAAGCGAAGAAGAGCTTGGCGGTGCTGATGTCCATTGCCGTAAATCGGGTGTGGCCGACTATTACGCCGATAATGACAAGCATGCTTTACAACTTGCTAGAGAAGCGATTTCAAACAGCAACCAACCGAGCCCTGTCGTCTGTAATAAAACCATTTTACCTCCTCGCTACGACGCCAAAGAGATGTACGGGATCGTCAATGCGAACCTTCGTCTCACTTTTGATGTTAGAGAGATCATTGCGCGCATCGTGGATGACTCCGACTTTGACGAGTTCAAAGCACTATATGGAAAAACGTTAGTGTGCGGATTTGCGAGGCTTCATGGCCACCTGATTGGGATTGTGGCCAATAATGGCATCTTATTCTCAGAATCATCACAAAAAGGAACGCACTTTATCGAACTGTGTGCCAAACGTAAAATTCCCCTCCTGTTTCTCCAAAACATTACCGGGTTCATGGTCGGTAAAAAACTCGAGGCGGAGGGTATTGCTAAACACGGTGCAAAGCTGGTAATGGCGGTGGCATGTGCCGATGTACCTAAATTTACTGTCATCATCGGTGGTTCCTATGGTGCAGGAAATTATGGCATGTGCGGACGAGCCTATGACCCCACCATGATGTGGATGTGGCCAAATGCACGTATCTCGGTGATGGGGGGAGAGCAAGCGGCAGGCGTACTCACCAAAGTTCGAAGAGAAGTAAAAAAGCGCCAAGGTGAAGTTTGGCCTGAACAAGAAGAAAGGACATTTCGAGAATCTATCTTAGACTTGTATGAGTCTCAGGGGCATCCCTACTATGCCAGTGCACGATTATGGGATGACGGCATTATTGACCCTAAGGAGACACGTCATGTACTGGCGCAAGCATTGAAAGCCACGCTCAATGCGCCAATTCCTGACAGTGAATTTGGTATATTCAGAATGTAAATGGGAAGGACACGCTATGCAGGAGCTACAACCTAGCATCACACCAAATGCAAACCGACAAAATGATGTACTTTGGCACGTTGATAAACATGGTGTTGCGACATTGACTCTCAACCGTACCGATAAACACAACGCCTTTGATGCCTGCATGATCGACTTGCTGATCCACCGTCTCGACTACCTTGCTCTGCGTACCGATGTTCGCTGCTTAGTCTTGCGTGGCAGTGGAAAACACTTCTCGTCCGGTGCTGATCTTAATTGGATGAAGTCTATGGCAACCAGTACACGAAAACAAAACCTCGATGATGCGACGAACCTTGCCAGGCTGATGCACACACTCGATTCGTTTCCCCAGCCAACGCTAGCCGTCGTTCAAGGCTCTGCATTCGGGGGGGCATTGGGGTTAATTTGCTGCTGTGATATCGCCATTGCCGCAGACGATACTCAGTTTTGTCTAAGTGAAGTGAAATTGGGTTTGGTCCCCGCAACGATAGCACCATACGTAATGCGTGCGATGGGGAATCGGCAAGCACGTCGCTACATTCTTAGCGCAGAGGTGATCAGTGCCCACAACGCTGAAAAGTTCGGCATCATACATGAAGTACATAAATTGGATAAGATTGACGATACCATTGACACGCTTATAGACTCACTGCTTCTGAATAGCCCCGACGCCATGCGCAAAGCCAAAGCCCTCTGTCATCAATGCCACCAGAACCCAATCGACGCAGACCTTATCCACTACACCAGCCAATTGATCGCAGATGTTCGCGTTTCTCCCCAAGGGCAAGATGGCTTGCAAGCGTTTCTAGAAAAACAGACTCCAAGCTGGGTAACGAAGCCCTCTAAGGATGCACGATGATACTGCCCCGTAAAGTAAATATCGTAGAAGTTGGCGCCAGAGATGGATTGCAAAATGAAGAGCCAGTTTCAACCCATACCAAAATCCGATTAATCAACCTTCTATCTGATACGGGTTTGACGCACATTGAGGCGGGAGCGTTTGTTTCTCCAAAATGGGTACCTCAAATGGCGGACTCACTTGAAGTAATGAACGCGATTACTCGCCGTGGCAATGTCATATATTCGGCACTCACTCCCAACTTTAAAGGTCTTGAGCAAGCATTAAAAGCGGGTGCAAACCAAGTCGCGATTTTTACCTCTTGCTCGGAAGGGTTTTGCCAACATAATATCAATTGTTCCATTACAGAAAGCCTGAAGCGATTCGAACCTATCATGGAAATGGCGACCAAGCAAAATATCCCTGTGAGGGGATACCTCTCGTGTGTTATCGATTGCCCATATGATGGCCCTACCCGCCCAAATCAAGTCGCCAAAGTGGCAAAAGCATTAATCGACTTAGGCTGCTATCAGGTATCACTGGGGGATACCATCGGAACTGGCACCCCAAAAGGCGTTGCCCATATGTTAGAAACCGCGCAAGCCGTCATTCCAACTCACCAGTTGGCCGTTCATTTCCACGATACGTGGGGACAAGCATTGGCAAATATCTACCAAGCGTTAACCATGGGCATTGATACTATTGATAGCAGTGTTGCTGGGCTTGGTGGCTGCCCATACGCTCATGGTGCTTCTGGGAATGTAGCGACTGAAGATGTACTTTATCTCTGTCAAGGTTTAGGAATAGAAACGGGTGTCGATTTGGAGTTATTGGCGAAGGCCGGATGGATGATCAGTGAAGAGCTTAACCGCCAGCCAACGTCTAAAGTGTCGTTGGTTTTGCGGCGTCGCAGCGATTCCTACACCTCATAATTATCCTTAATACCGATATCAAAGTGTAATGGCATTCGCCACTTCAATATGGACAGGTACCCCATGATCACCCCAGCAATCAACAAGGAGAGCGCGGCAAAAGTGGATAACTCATACCAAATAGAAAATGTTGCGATGGCGAGTAAAACTGGGACGAGCTTTAATCCCGGAACTTTAAAGCAGAACGATTCTTTCAAGGCGATGCCAGAAAACGTCACGAAGATAAAACCTAATGCCAGCCAAACGAGGCTCCGTTCAAAATCACTCGCCAACAAAACAAGCCCAATCCACGAAGACCAACAGATCACGACTCGTACACGTTTACTGTAAATATGAACATTGGCAGCGGACAATGCACCGGCAACACAAATACCAGTGATGGTCCATTGGTAACCTTGTAAAAAAGCACCATAAACAACCATAGAAAGCGCCATCAAGGTCAACGCAAATAAACTAATACCTAGGCGATATAAACATACGCTGAGTTTATCCAGAGAATCGAGCGTTTCTTGATGTTCAATATTTGCCATGCTCTATTGCCTTACTAATCCGCATTGACCTTCTTCGGTTCGCTTTTCTTCGTAAAGTCACTTGCCAAGAACTGCAGAGTACTAATGCATTTCAAAAACCAAAGTGCTTAAATTAAGGATACCCACCTCTCCCACTAATGCCACTTCTATCGGCCAACGCTAAAACTGAATTTACCGCCTGTCCGATAAACAATCAGCGAAAATAAGATGAGTGCGCAACCGACTAGCTTCTTTGCCGTCAACACCTCACCGTACCAAGAAACACTGAGCATCACCGTCCAAACTGGTTCTAGGATCATAATGAATGCGGCGTTTCCTGCCTGCACAAATTTTTGTCCCATGGTCTGCATCACATCGCGCAAACTGGTGGCTAACAATGTACTAAGCGCAAACCAAACCCAAATCGAGGAATCAACCTCTGTTGGCCGAGACTCCAAACAGAACGAAACGAACAGTCCCAAACGGCGATGGGCAGCGACACCCAAAATATCCTTTGAGGACGCTGACGAAATTACGCCCATGCAACAATCGGAACAAACAACATCGACAAACTCATGATGAACGCCCCTTCACCGAGAGTATCACTGACCGAAATGGCATATATCCAGGTCATCATCAGTAAGCCGACACCACTTGCTGACAGCACGTCTTTCACGTTCGCAGTAAGGAGCGGCCTGATACACAAAGGCAGTAAACAGATTGAAGCGATGGTAAATCGCAATCCAATAAATCCAAAAGGTGGAAGCCCCTGAATCGTTTCTTTGGAAAAATCCAGCCGAGTGCGGCGATCATCGTTGTTGCGACAAGCACAAGTGCCGCTTTGCGTTCAGAGTTGAGCATAATGACTTACGAAAAAAAGCCCTTTCCAAGCGGAAAGGGCTTTGACTTAGTTCCCAAAATTTTTGCCGTTTTACAGCAGTTCTACCGACTGTTGAGCGATAACCCACTCTTCATTGGTAGGAATAACCAGTGCTTTCGCACCAAGTAACTCAGATGTAGCAACAACACCTGCGTTGCCAAAGCGTGCTTCTTCGTTACCTTTCACATCTTCAACAAAACCCAACAATTTTAGGTTTTTCAGAATTTCGCGACGAATTGGCAGAGAGTTCTCGCCGATGCCGCCAGTGAAGATGATGCCATCGAATGAATCAAGGGCAGCAAGGTAAGAAGCAATGTATTTAGATACACGGTATGTAAACACTTGGAATGCTAGCGTCGCGCCTTCGTGCCCCTCTTCCATCGCTTCCAAAATACCGCGAGCATCACTTGTTAGGCCAGAAACACCTAAGAAGCCTGAAGCTTTGTTCAATGAACCAAATACTTTCTCTTGAGACCAACCTTTTTTCAGTAGGAACTCAATAATGCCTGGGTCCAGGTCACCACAACGTGTCCCCATCATTAGACCTGACAGTGGGGTAAAGCCCATAGACGTATCTACAGATTCACCTTTATTAATTGCACAAACAGAAGCACCGTTACCTAGGTGTACCGAGATGAAGCTTGATTCTTCAACGGGTTTGTTCAACATCTTCGCAGCTTCACGGCTTACGAAGTAGTGACTAGTACCGTGGAAACCGTATCGACGAATGCCGAAGTCTGTGTATAGCTCTTTCGCAATTGCACCTGTGAATGCGCGCTGAGGCATCGTTTGGTGGAAGGCAGTATCGAATACAGCAAACTGAGGAAGGGTTGGAAACGCTTCGATAGCAGCACGAATACCAATAGCACCTGCAGGGTTATGTAGTGGAGCAAGATCGGCAAGTTTTTCAATTTCTGCTGTAACTTCTTCAGTAATGCGAACTGTCTTTGTGAATTTCTCACCGCCGTGAACGATACGGTGACCCACCGCTACGATGTCTTTAGCTAGGCCAAATTCTTCGGTTAAATCAACCAGCTTACCAATAGCAATTTTATGATGGCTATCGTCGCCTTCGATTGCGATTTCTGTTTTTTCACCGTTGAATTTCCAACTCATACGAGCGTCTGACAGACCAAAGCATTCGCCTAAACCACTTAGCACAGCATCGCCAGAAGTTGAATCGATAACTGCAAATTTTAGTGATGAGCTACCAGAGTTGATCACCAGTACAAACGAATTAGACATGAAATAGTTTTCCTGTTGTGGAGCAGAGGTTGTGATTGCGCTGATGCGCTGTGTGCTTCTTGTTTGCGGCCCTATTATTCAATAATTTTTTAATCTTTCAACTATCTTTTAGCATAGACCTCTGACTTGAGTAAGTTTAGTTGATCTACAACAAGTTTGGATTTTATTTGAAGATGAAAAAAAAAGAGTTGTTACAACAAAAGTGGTATTAATAAGTCTTTTCAAAACCAAAAGTATGCGCTAAGTTGTTTATGTCAACTGTATGAATTTTATATAAATAAAACTAATGGAATAGAGACGTGTCTGATTTTGCATTTATATTCGTGTCCATTGGGATGCTTTTACTATGTTGGGGCTGGATAAAAACTAAAAGTATATGCTCGAAAACTGATGTCTCTGGTTGGGGATGGCTGTTGCTGCTCATCACTGGTTTTATCGCCTCTTACGCACTTTACCTACATTCAATCACTAAAAAAGAGTTCGTCTCTTTGTTAGATATGGCCGTTTCTTTAAGTCTCTTCGGCGGCAGTATATTCGTAGTTCTGGTTCTCAAATGGAGCAACGACTCTATCAATGAGTTGCATAAGCTGGCTGACAAAGAAAAGCGTAACGCCACACATGATACCCTAACTGGGCTACCAAATCGGAAATATTGTTTTGATATCATTGACCAAAACATAAACGATACTAAGGCGTTTTCCGTCATTTTGTTTGATGTGGTCAACTTCAAGCAAGTTAACGATGCGATGGGACATAATTGCGGTGATCAACTTTTGGTTCAAATTGGCCAGCGATTGCAATCCGTTCTATCTAAAAAAGACAAAATATTCAGAGTGGGAGGTGACGAATTTGTGATTCTCACTGCCTTAAGTGTGCATCATGAGATTGCGAACTTAATTGAAAAACTCGACGCAACGCTGTCCAAGAAGTTTTCAATCGATGAGTTTGAATTCTCTTCAAGCGCCGTTTTTGGTGTCAGTACTTTTCCTAACGACTCAGAGAAAAGCGACTCTCTGATAAAACGAGCAGACATCGCAATGTATTGTGCAAAAAACGATGGGAAACTGTTCTCTTTTTATCACGAAGACATGAATGTCGGCGCCAAATACCAACTTGAAATATCATCTCGTATTCAATCCGCATTGGATAAAAAAGAGTTCAAATTGTACTACCAGCCTTTAATCGATGCGAACTCAAATCTCGTGGTGGGATTTGAAGCCGTGATTCGGTGGAAAGATACTAGTGGGAATATCATTTTTTCGCCGGACGATTTCATTCCTATTGCTGAGCGCAGTAACCAAGTCAACTACATTACCATGTGGGTCATCGGTCAGGTTGAGAAAGACCTAAATGAACTTTTCAAATATGACATTCAGTTACCTGTGCATATTAACTTATCGGCCAAAGACCTCTCCTCAAACTTGCTGTTCTCCCGTCTAGACAAACTGCTCTCCGACAACCCTGCATTTTCTTCCCTAATCAATTTAGAAATTACAGAAACAATGGCAATTGATCGCCTGTCGGAACTCACTCCGTTGATTGATAAGATCAAATCATTAGGCATCAAAATTAGTCTGGATGATTTTGGAACCGGCTATTCATCGCTCTCGTTACTGAGAGATCTTCCCGTTGATCAAATTAAGATCGATCGCTCGTTTCTAAACTCAGCTAGCCGGACAACTGGCTCACGTTCAATCGTAGAAAATACCATCGCATTAGCTCATGGCCTAGGGTATTCCGTGGTAGCAGAAGGTGTTCAGGATATGGATACATTGCACTTTCTTCGTAGCAAAGGCTGCGACATCATCCAAGGCTACCTATTCAGCCCTGCCCTACCCTTGAATGAAGTGATTACTTGGGTGAATGAACACGATAACAAACAACGTAATATTTTAAGCGCATAGAAAAAGCCGAGCATTTCGCTCGGCTTTTTTATCAGTTCAATTCGCGAAAGCGCGAAATCAATTATGCGTCTTGTGTACGACGAGGACGGCTGTGACCACGTTCGCCACGGTGCGCACCACGGTGATCGCCACCACGGTTACGATCGAAACGACGTTCACCACCTTCGCGGTTACCCTCGCGGTTACCATCGCGGTTACCATCGCGGTTACCACGGTAGCCACCACCTTCACGACGCGCACCACCTTCGCGGTTACCATCACGATTGCCACGGAAGCCACCTTCACGACGACCGCCATCGCGACGACCACCGTCACGGCGACCACCACGAGACTCACGGAAGTCATCGAAATCACATACTACAGCACCAACATCTTGTTGACGGATACGTAGCTTACTTAGCTTAGTTGCCGCATCAGATGTCATTGCTTTTGGTAGCTGAACAAAAGTGTGACCTTGTGCTAGCTTGATTGCACCGATAGAACCTTTACCAAGACCTAGTTCGTTCGCTAGAGCACCAACGATGTCTTTAACTTGAACACCTTGCTCACGGCCAACTTGTAGTTGGTAAGTATCCCAATCTTGAGTATTAAAGCTGCGACCACCTTCACGACCACCTTCACGACCGCCTTCACGACGATCTTTACGACGTTGCTTATCACGCTCAATCGCTTCTACCATTGGGTCTTCACCAATATAGAATAGAGGACGTTTACCTTGCTGACGCTTAAGCAGCATAGCCGCTAGCATTGCTGGGTCAATTTCTAGAGAAGTTTGTAGTTTCTCTACAAGTTCAGCAAACTTATCGAGTGCTTTGTGCTCTTTCTCAGCTTCTAGCTCAGCCGCTAGCTTGCTTAGACGAGCTTCTGCAACTTGGTCACGTAGAGGAAGTTGGATTTCTTCCATAGATGACTTAGTTACACGCTCGATAGTGCGAAGCATACGGATTTGGTTAGTACGAACGAGAAGGATAGCTTTACCTTTACGTCCAGCACGACCTGTACGACCGATACGGTGGATGTAAGACTCAACATCGAATGGGATGTCGTAGTTAAATACGTGTGTAATACGTGGAACGTCAAGACCACGTGCAACAACGTCAGTTGCAACTAGGATGTCGATAACACCTTGTTTGATGTGATCAACAGTACGCTCACGTAGAGACTGAGGAATATCACCGTGCAGAGCCGCAGCTTTAAAGCCACGTGCAGATAGCCAATCAGCTAGGCGCTCGGTATCTTGACGTGTACGTACGAATACGATTGACGCGTCAGTTTCTTCAGTTTCAAGAAGACGAGACATTGCTTCATCTTTCTCTACACCTTTTACTACCCAGAACTGCTGTTGAACTTTGTCTACAGTGTGGTTCTTACCTGCTACGTCAACAGTGATAGGATCACGTAGGAAACGCTCTACAATGTTTTTCAGCATTGGCGGCATTGTTGCAGAGAACAATACACGTTGTGCAGAAGATGGAGCGTGTTCCATGATATTCGTTACGTCGTCAACGAAACCCATGTTTAGCATTTCGTCTGCTTCATCTAGTACGAATGTGTGTACTTCGTCTAGGTGTAGACGTTCACGGTTGATAAGGTCTTGAACACGGCCAGGTGTACCAACAATAACGTGAGCACCGTTTTTCAGTGCACGCATTTGATCTACGATAGAAGCACCACCGTAAATCTCTAGAACTTTAAGACCTTGGATGTTTTTACCAAGGTTTTTCATTTCAGCCGCAACCTGAATCGCTAGCTCACGAGTTGGAGCAAGTACGATAGCTTGTGGTTTACGTTGATTAAGATCTAGCTTGTTTAGCAGAGGCAGAGAGAACGCTGCCGTTTTACCTGTACCCGTTTGTGCCTTGCCCAGCGCGTCAGCACCTTCCAATAGGTGAGGGATTGCCGCAGCCTGAATTGGAGTTGGTGACACGAAACCCATTCCGTCTAGAGCAGAAAGGATAGAATCATTCAGTGACAAATCACTGAACTGAATAACAGAATCTTGCATTGGGATCCTACTTAATTTAACAAAAAAACAGTCCCATATGCTCTTCTAATTCGATACTGATTCTTCCAGATACTAAATCCATTCAGATAGGAATTAGCACAGTACTCAACCGCGATAAGCCATTAGGGACGACTAAGGGAGGCGGATTATTCCCTAAATGCATAAAAAAAGCCAGAAAAAATTGAATTACATCACAATTTATTTCATAAACGGTATAATATGCATAATTTTCCACCTCTCCACCCATTTTAAAGAAAAAAGCACACCGCAACACGTGACTATTTCATATAGAATTCACATCGAAATTGCGTGCTATAAGTAGTAATAATAGCTCGCAATGAGTATCGTGCGTGCAGTTCCATTGGTAAGTTAAGAAAAGATGTTTCAAATGCCCATCGCGTATAACAGAAGATATGTTCACCATGCGGATCATTTTTACACAAGGTTAACGCAACAGACTTTGTTTCACCACTACGACCCGAACGCTGCAAACAATTCTCTGGGTTAGGTGGCACATTAATCATTGCAACCACAGAGATGCCAGCAATATTCCCCCTATTTCTATGGCGATCGAACAACTCAGTACATTAATGGTATCCATTTTAAACTTGTCTTCAAGTCACGCAGCAACGCCGCTGGCAATTGTGCAGAATGCGCTGCCAATCCAAATAATATCAGCCCCCCCCCTTCCATAGCGACATTAGAGGGCTTGGCTTTGCCGAGAAACTCTTTCATTTTCTTGTGACTTCGAGGCTTATTGGATAGCAGCTCACCATGAATGCTGATATGACAGGCTTGATTGTTGAGTCAATAGCGATAACGTAACTAGTCAACATATTGGCACCCTCAGATTTAGTTTCACTCTGCTAAATTTAATTTGGCAAAGCGAGTGAATTCCATACATCTTTCTAGAAACAACTTGGCTATCTTGCAAGAAAATCTCAGGTATCCCTATTTTTCTTCATACCTAGAGAGTGTCTTTAACATTGGGATCTTCTTCAGGTTTTGCCCTATCTGAAAAGCAGCTCGCTGGATCTTTACCATGCATTGCGCTATGAATAGTTAACAGTGATTTATCGAAACCAAGAAGGTAAAAGGCGGTCTGATTAACTATGGTGATTTTTATCGAACGTAATCACGAATTGTCACACATCCAGGCTAGAAATGTTGCCGAACAAGTAGCCAATGAACTGGAGCAGGAATTTGGCCTGCTCTGGCACTGGGACGAAGAACACCTGCACTTTCAGCACCATTCTGCCCGTGGGTGGTTGTTAGCAACTTCCGGTAAACTGAGCTTAAATATCCGCCTCGGCTTTGCCGCCAGCCTGTTTGCATACTCCATCGAACAACATATTTCCCTGCGCCTAGACGAACTGCTCGGCTAGCCCCCATGAAAAATTGATCCAGCACAAATCCCATCAAGATTTTTTCGATTTTATTGTGCGCTGACTAGCTATTAGAAAGCTGACTCTAACTTCTCTACCTATCATGAAACTGGAATGAGAATTCAGTCTTATTCATTTTAAGGAGGGAAAGATGGGGATCTTCTCACGCAGCGCAGCCGACGATGAAAAAAGCATCGAAAGCATGCGCGAAACTATGATGTATAATATCTGGCTAGCCGGACTCGGCGCCTATGCCAAGAGTGCCGAGGAGGTCAACGAGATCTCAGGCCGCGGCCGCTCGGTATTCGAAGACCTGCTCGAGCGCGGACGCGCCATCGAAAAACAGCAGAAAGAGCGTGCATATACCAGCCACAGCCGAGCCGCCGTGGCAATGGAAGAGCGACTGCATCAAATGGTGCAGAAACTTACCGGTGTCGACAGCGACAAGCTGAACCAAGTTGATGACAAGCTTGACAGACTGACCGAACAAGTCGAACTGTTGCTCAAACAGAGCCAGGATCCGGAAGAAAGCTCGCCTGCTGCGATTAGCGCTGCAGATACTGCAGCTAAAGCGTCACCTGCCATACCGGCTGTTAAAACCACCAAGGCTAAGCCGCGCACAACCTCAGGTGTAGCAAGGCGAAAAGCTCCGGTTAGCAAGGAAAAAGCCACTCATTCACCGGAACATAAGCCAAAAACGGCAACAACCGAAAAAGCGGAATAACCCGACACACCAGTTCATTGGGAGGACATCATGAGCAAATTGAGCACAGTTGACCAAACCGCCACTCAAATCATTGAAAGCGGTGAGTCTATGACACGCAACATCTGGCTAGCCGGGCTGGGCATGTATAGCCGCAGTGTCGAAGAAGCCCAGTCTATTAACCAGAAAACCAACCGCATGTTTGACGAACTGGTAGAGCGTGGCAAAGAAGTAGAACAGGCTGCGAAAGACAAGATCGATCTAACTCGCGATAAAACCGCCGATCATCTTGAAGACCAGATGAACGACGTAATGTATCGCGTTAGCGGTATCGACCGGAGCAAACTTGATCGGTTAGATGAAAAAATCGAAAAGCTAACCACCATCGTGGAAGCAATGTTGGAACAGCAAGCGAAAAAATAGTCAGCAACTTGCTGGTAAACAGGTGGGGGGCAGCCCCCACCCTTTTTCATTTGAATAATAATCTGGGGCGGCAGGTGTCTATGAATCAACTCTCTCTTATCGATCTTGCGTTTGTATTGTTTGAATCTGGTGACACACCGATGCATGTCACTGGATTAGTCCATCTGCAGCCACCAACAGATACCGAGAGCGCAGAATTCGCATGTGACTTGTACAGCCAGCTGCTCTCTTATACCGAGGTCAAATCACCGTTCAACTGGCGCTTGAACCTGTCGTTGACCGAATGGCCAAACTGGCAGGAAGTCCCGAACGTGGATATCACCCAACATGTTCATTTATCGATGCTGCCTCAACCAGGTAGCCGTGAACAACTTCTGGATCTGGTGGGAAGGATCCACAGTCATCAACTGGATCGCTTCCGACCATTGTGGGAAATGTGGGTGATTGGTGGCCTAGAGAACAACCAGGTGGTGATCTGCCTCAAGGTGCACCACGCCATTGCCGATGGTATGAAAGTCGGCAAACTTTTTGATTTCTGCACATCACAGGACCCTACTGAGCCGGGTACGCCATTCTGGCAGCAGGATCTGGGGAAATCGCACAAGCGTCAGCAGGAAGAAAGTCAGCAGCTAATCACCCAGTTGTTTGGCTCGGTCGGTGAACTGAGACGTCAACTCAGTGCATCACTGGGCTTGATCAGCCTGAGCACAGGTATGCTATCGAAGCTATTTTGCGGCAAACGACCCAATCTAAAAATCCCCTTTACCGCACCCAAGACCCCATTCAACCAGAAGCATCACAAATCGCGTGCGGTTGGCCTGGGCCGGCTACCTATCAGCCAGTTTCGCCAAATCAGCCGCCTCACCGGCGCATCACTGAACGACGTGATGCTATGCGTGTGTGATATTGCGTTGAACCGCCACCTGCAGGATCACCGTTTGTGTCTTGAGAAGCCCCTCGTTGCGCTGATGCCGATTGACCTGCGGGAAGAGGGTGCGATCAAAAAAGGTGGCAACAAGTTCGCGGTTGGCTTGGTTGAACTGGGTCATGCCCTAGATACGCCGACTAGGCGCTTGGCAGCGATCCAACAGTCGACCCACAATGTGAAGCACCAGGCGCAGGAGGTGTCACCCGGGGGGTATACCAATTATTCGATTCTGGTCAACGGGCTGGCATTGTTAGGCGGCAAACTGAATATCAACCACGTGGTACCGCCAGCCACTAACCTGATCATCTCCAATGTGCCAGGACCAGTGCAGCGGCGCTATTTCTTCGGCGCCGAAGTGCAGGAATGCTATCCGCTGTCTCTGCTGATCCCAGGCCAGACTATTAACATCACCATGTTCGGTTACGATGACCACCTGCATTTCGGACTGGTCAGTTGCCCGTCTAACTTGCCCCATGTCGAGAAAATTCCCGACTACCTGGAAGAGGCACTGGCGTCCCTCGAGCAGGACGTGATGGATACCGCGATGTCTGCGGTGAATGGCGGACTGTTCAACCCCTTGGCCGACGATCATTCACAAAACCTAGCATACGAGGTCGAGATGCTGCTTGCCGAACTGAAACAGTTCAAGGTATCCCCTCTTCCTCGGCAACACCGCAGGGTAAGCAGAAAAACCGAGCCAGCGAAGGAGTAAGACTAAAGGTCAGATCTGTTCATCTATACTATTGAGAAGATTGAAAGACTGCACGGGTTCCCCTACTCAGTTCATGGAGGTAAACATGGCACATTGGACAAGTCGGGCATTTAACAAAGTGCTTGAGCGCGTTATGCGCCAACGCATAGCTCGCTGCAACGATGTACATGAGATGCGAGAACTAATCACCAACATCGACCAGTATGGCGCGCTCATCAACGCCCCCAAACAAATCAAGCGTTCCCCGTGCCGTTGGGCTGATATTCCCTGTGAATGGGTTGACATGCCAGCATCCGATGGCAACATGTTGCTGCTCTATTTCCATGGCGGCGGCTTCTGTTTTGTCAGTCCGAATACCCACAGCAGCTTCATCGGTCGGGTGTGCCAGAAGATCTCTGCCCGCGGCCTGATGGTTGATTACCGTCTGGCGCCGGAGCATACGTATCCCGCTGCCCACGATGACTGCTACATGGTCTACCGCGCGCTGCTGAAAGAGGGCTACGACAGCCGCCAGATCGTCCTGATGGGCGATTCCGCTGGCGGCAACCTAGTACTCGGCACCTTGCTGCGAGTCCAGCAGGATAAGCTGCCACTACCCGCCGCTGCTGTGCTACTCTCGCCAGTGTCAGATATGGAGATGACAGGAAACAGCGCCTATGAAAAACGTAATGACGACCCGTTTTTCGATCTGCCCTCTCTACTGCTGATGCGCAATACCTATCTCAACGGTGCTCCGCCCCGGGATCCCTTGGTTTCTCCCATTTACGCCGACTACATGAAACTCCCTCCCACGCTGATCGTGGTGGGCTCTGAGGAGGTCCTGCTGGATGACTCAACTCGTCTGGCTGACAAACTGACTCAGGCCAAACACCCGATCGAGCTAATCGTGGGGAACGGTATGCCCCATGTTTATCCGTTATTTAGTCAGATCCGGGAAGCGGGAGAAGCGATTAACAGCATTGCCCAGTTTCTATGGCAACACGACGTGATAAAAGGCGAATATCCCGCTTCCAAAAAAGCACTCTAGTATCGGAGGCTCAGCGAACGGGAGTTCGACTCTCGATGATAATAATTTTGCCTAACCCATGAGTTGCTCAGCCCAGCGCTGATGCTGAACTAGTGCCGCCCCATGCTCAGGCGCGATGTAGGGAGAAACTAGAGTCAGCATGCGAATCACGCCTTTGCGCAGCAGTGCCGACTCGTTGAGGCCAGGATCCTGCAGAATCTGGTAATGCGCCCAGTGCAGACCAACCAACAACAGATTGTCAGCCAGAATAGCCTGCTCGGCTTGATCGACATGTAAAACGCCTAGACTGGCCAGACGCTCCAGCATGGTCATGATCAGTCCCTTCAATCGACGAACCAGGGCACGGATCCGCCGGCCAAGGGCCGGCGAATCACAATGCAGGTGATCCAGACTCCTGAAGATAAACTGGTAACGCAAGAAGTGCTCCATCAGGCGGTGCAAAAATGCCCAATAGTGCTCCAGGCTTTCAACCTCTCGTAAAAACGCCTGACTATCGTCGGCAAATAGCTGGTCACATTCGCTAACCAACACCGCGAGGATCTCGTCCTTGCCGCGAAAGTGGTAATATAGGTTACCAGGGCTGATCCCAAGCTCAGTTGCGATCTGTAGGCTGGAAATGGGCTCAACCCCATGCTGATTGAACAGACATCGACTTACCTCAAGGATCCTAGATTTGGTTTTCACGCGGCCTCCATGCACTAGTTATGTTAACGCGGGTATATACCTGGCTACGCGGCGCTGACTGCAACCTGCTGCTGAATATGTTCATATTCAGCCTCGGCCAGACGCTTGATATCCTTGGCAACAAAATCCCGCAGTGTGCTGCCAACAAACGGCAGCGACGATGATACCGAGATGGTGACGTGGTTTTCACAGCGCTGATTGTCATCAAAGGCGATCAGTCGCATTTCACCTTGCACCGTCACCGGCACGCCGACGATCTCCACCACCAGATCACAGGAGATGGTGTCGTCGTCCAACCAGTGCCACTGCTCCTGTTGGCGGATCTGATTCGAAGCGCCAAGCACCGCTTTCAGTACCGATGGCACCTGGGCCGGCACTTCGCGTTCGGTGCGAGTCCTAAACCCATCATCAGTTTCTACCAACTCCCGGACCCGGGTATATCGTGCTCCGAGCTTTGAATATTTCTCTTCGATCAGATCGGTTTCGCTAAAAAACCGGATCACCTCATCTAGGGGGGCCGCGTAGGCATGAACCAATTCGATTCGTTTCATTCCCACTCCTTGGTTGTCTATTTTCTGTCTACTGATTATCCTGCTGCTTAATCTAGCACAGGCTTACAGATGAATATCCCGGATAAAACTGGACAGGGCCTGGATCTCCCGCTGTATCTGCTGCTGATTTTCATGGGCAGCCTGAGCTTCGGGCAGATCCGGTCGGTACTTTTCATCCAGCTTGTCTGGGTACATATGAAAATAAGTGTTCATGATCAGCTCACCCAGTTTCGGGAATAGCCCGTGAACCAAGGCACCGAACATACCCAGCCGGGTAGCGACTCGCTTCGGCCGATCGATAACAGCTTTGGCAACCATCTCTGCTGCTTCTTCAGGGCTGAGGGTTGAGACCGACCGATAGGTTTCCACCGGTTCCAGCATCGGCGTGTCGACCAAGGGCATATGGATCGTCGTCATGTGCACGTTGTAGTCAATCAGCTCTGGAGCCGCACAGCGGGTAAAGCTTTCCAACGCAGCTTTAGACGCAGCATAAGCAGCAAAGCGTGGCGGATTGGTCAGCACTGAAATCGACGAAATATTGATAATGTGGCCACCGTTATTGGCGATCATGCCTGGCAGAAAACCGTTTATAAGCCTCAGTGCGCCGAAATAGTTTATCTGCATCAAGCGCTCATAATCGTGGAAACGGTTTAGCGAGTTGATCACAGGACGGCGGATCGAATGACCGGCGTTATTGATCAACACATCGACCTTACCGAACTGCTGTTCAACCAATTGTAGCATGACATCCACGGCTTCAAGGTCGGCAATGTCGCAATAATATGCCGCCGCATTGCCACCTAGCTCTTCGACTTCTCGAACCGTCTCCTGCAATCGTTCGGGGTTACGCGCCACCAGCAACATCTGTCCCCCTGCCTTCGCTAGCTTAAGGGCCACGGCTTTACCTATGCCTGATGAGGCGCCCGTGATCATCACCGTTTTACCCTTCAGCCGCGCTTTTAGACTACGCGCCAGATGCAGGTCAGGGTCCAGGTTTCGCTCCCAGTAATCCCAGATCGCTGGGGCGTAATCCTCAAGCCTTGGACAGCTAATGTCCGTACCTTCTAGGGCTCGTTGAGTATTACGGCAGTCAAACAGCGTTGGCGTGGTAAAGAACGAGGCCACCGCTGGCGGGATCCCGAACTCCTGACACAGGGATTGTCCCAGTCGCTTTAACAGAGGCTGATTGCCTAGCTCTTTACGTAGCGTCTCGGGCAGTAGTTCCAACAGACGCAGGTCAATCCGCATCGCCATCCGAGGCGCATGTCCTGCGCGGGCGAAGATATTCACTATCTCGCCGGCACGGAATGGCTCAGGATCGGTCAGATGAAAGCACTGGCCGTTCAACTCTGGCTTATGGGAAATATGATCCATGGCGTCGGTGACAAAATCGACCGGCACCAGATTCAGGCGCCCCCCTTCAAGCCCTAGCATAGGCATCCACTGCGGCAAGGAATCGCGCATTTTCTGAATTAACTTGAAGAAATAATAAGGCCCATCGATACGCATGGCCGCACCAGTTTTCGAGTCTCCGATCACCACCCCTGGCCGATAAATTCTCCATGGCAATGCGCTCTGTTCACGCACCAGCGCCTCGGAGGCCAGTTTACTGGTCAGGTAGCTATGACCCTCGGGATGAGCTTGATCGAACATATCTTCATGGAACCAGCCACGATACTGGCCAGCGACGGCAATTGAGCTGACATGGTGAAAACAGCCTGCACCCAGTTTTTCGGCTAGCTGAAGCGCATGACGGGTTCCGTCGATGTTGACTTTGTCGATAGTGTCACTGTCGGCTTCGAACGAATAAACCGCGGCAAGATGGAAGAAATGTGTCACTGAATTACTGAGTTGATCGATCCACTGGGGCGCGATTCCCAGCTTCGGTTGGGTTAAATCGCCTTGAACAAACACCAAGTGATCCGTTGGGAACCCAAACTGTTTTGCCGCATTCAGGATCTTAATCCGGCTATCGTCATTGCGAACCAAAAGGTAAAAGGTTCCTGGCCGTTTGGTCAGTCGTTGTAAGAGGTTTAAGCCAATAAATCCGCTGGCTCCGGTGATAAAGTAGTTCATATTCATTCCTTGAGCAGCCTCCGCAATATTTCTTTAACTCTGCCAATAACGCTTGGCAACATTATTTCTCTGTGCCATTTAAGTATAGCAAACTGGTACGACCACTTTGTGTTAACTAGGACACACAAACGCCAAAAAGCTGCACAAGTCTATGATATGTACCAAGCAATGCTGGACCAGATGAAATGATCAAGGAGCAGGTTGTTTTAAAAATATTGCCGGACAGTAACTTGCAAGAAAACCCGCTTCTGCCATCAACAGGGCACTCTTGAGAGCAGAACAAACCCGAGATTCGGACTTCACTGTGTCATCAAAGAAGACAGCCTTACGCCCCCTGATCAAAAGGGCTTTGGAAAGGGCGTGAAAAGGAAGTCTGGCCGGGTATAGCCGACCATATTACACTCGCGGTGGATAAGACCGCCCAGTTATTGAACTATTTGGCTAGCTCACGCTCAATCGCTCTCACCAGTTTCCGGGCATCGGGTTTGGTTGTCGACGAAAACCAGTCAACCAGTTGGCCGTCTTTATTCACTAGAAATTTGTGAAAGTTCCAGCGTGGTTTACCCAAGAAACCGACCTGTTGTCCGGCCCAGGTATAGAATGGGTGCTGATCTCTGCCTTTCACCTTTGTTTTTGCGGCTAGTGGGAACGTCACCCCGAAGTTAAATTCACAGAAACTATTGATACTGGCATTGGAGGCTTTTTCCTGACCACCAAAATCGTTGCACGGCACCCCGACGATCACTAACCCCTGATCACGATAGGTTTCCCACAAACTCTGCAATTGCTTGTACTGCGGGGTAAAACCGCACTCTGAGGCTGTATTGACCACCAGCACTACTCTGCCCTCGTAATCGGCTAGTGACAACGCATCACCAGCGATGGTATCGAAACTGAAATCGTGAGCATTGCCTTCGCGACTTTGCCAAGGAACAGTGACTAAAGCAGCGAAATATTGGATTTTACTAAACATCAAAAGTCCCTCTGGTTTAGAAAATGGGAGACCTGCTCTTACGCTGTGTGAATCATAACGTTCACATTGACTTGGTTTTAATCCCTTTAATATGTAAAGCTGAACAAATTGGAAAGGGCACCCTAAAACGGTTCGGGATCCGGTGGTGTTGCCTTGAGCTATACCTGTCAGTCAATCAGACATGTCTGTGCGATTTACGGCTGCAACCCGGCGAAGAATAAATTAGAGGCCCGATCCGGGGATCTGCATCTTCTCGATCAGGTGTTGGCCAAACGCTCGACAAGGTCGACGTATGCCTGTTTAGCCTTATCTGATTCCATGCCACGCAAGCGCTCCCACGCAGCATACTTGGCGCCGCCTTTAAAGTCGAACAGACCAGGCCGCCTGCCCTGTACATCGCCAGTGCAGCCTTGTTTGTAGTAGGCGTAGAGTGACAACAACGTTTCATCATCAGGCCGTTGCTTCAACGTTTTTACGGCTTCGGCTGCCGCTTCGAATTGGGAAGAGAGTTCACTCATAGTAAGGTCCTTTTTCTCGATAATTGAAGGTTACCGCCAAGCAGTGCTCCGACCAGTATACTGCAGTCATAAATGCTTACACAATAGCTCAAAAAGTGACCCAGACCAGAAACTAGGGAAAATCCCTTTCCGGTAGATTCCCGTTTTGATGTACAGGTAAACCAATTCGAAGGTTCAAATTATTCACAGTGCCTGCGTGTCTTTCTTTGATTTGCTCAACGATCTTCTCTGCCATCATGATGGTTGGGGCATTGGTATTTGCACCAACCAAGGTTGGCATGATAGAGGCGTCAATTACACGCAGTTGCTCGATACCATACACTCGGCCTTGATTATCGACTACCGCTTGCTCATCCTCTATTAACCCCATTTTACAAGTACCCACCGGGTGATACTGAGTATCGGCTCGGTTACGGATGTCTTGCTCAATCGCCTTATCATCATTAGGGTCAACAGGGTAGAAGTTGTCACCACGCACATCATCAAAGGCTGAGCTATTTAACATCTGATACTGCTTTTTCCACCCTTTGATCATTAACGGCATGTCATCAGGGTGACTGAAAAAGTTGGGATCAATCAATGGAGCCTCATATGGATCGCTACTTTGGATGGTAACTGTGCCACGACTCTTGGGTCTTAGCAGCGTCACATGGCAGCTAAACCCATGACTAGTATGAACCTTTCTTGCATGATCGTCAGCCACTCCCACCAAAAAGACAAACTCCAGGTCGGGTACATCTACCCCTTCTCCAGAGCGGAAAAAGCCAATCCCTTCAGCAATGTTACTACTCAGTTTGCCTTTGCGCTCCATCTTCCACTCGGGTAACGCCTCGCAGATATCGTTGAGCATTTGCAGTGAAATACCAAACGTCTCATGCTTGGCTGAGGTTTTATAGCTATGTATTAGGTCGATGTGGTCTTGTAAGTTCTTGCCTACACCTGAAAGCTGGTGTACCTGCTCAATGCCGTGTGGTTCTAGATCGGCCTTATCGCCAATACCAGAAAGCTGCAGAATCTGCGGAGACCCAAACGCACCTGCAGATAATATCACTTCATGTTTGCAATAGATGCGAAACACCTTGCCTTTTGAGCCATACTCCACACCCACCGCCCGCTTACCTTCTGTCAGCACTTTATGCGTGGTGGCTTTGGTCACAACAGTTAGATTAGGGCGATCAAGATTCGGGGTAAGGTAAGCTTTTGCTGCGCTACAACGCTCACCATTTAATTGGGTCACTTGGGTCCTCATGGCACCGAATTGCTCGGCGCCGTTCACATCTGGATTACGCGGAATGCCGACCTCTTCACAGGCATCAAGATAGCGATCAACCATCGGACTAGGTGAGCGCAGGTTAGCGACATTCAATGGTCCACCTTGACCATGAAACTCATCTTTCAACTCTTCATTGTTTTCCGCCTTTTTAAAGTAAGGCAAACACTCATCAAAGCTCCACCCTTCGTTACCTAAGCTTGCCCAAAGGTCATAATCGTACTTATGACCTCGAGCATACATCATCGCGTTAATTGAGCTTGAGCCACCTAAAGTTTTCCCTCTAGGCTGATACCCTTTACGGCCATTAAGACCCGGCTGTGGCACAGTTTCAAATGCCCAATTATTAATTTTAGTCGGCGTCATGACCACTATACCCACTGGTGTGTGGATAATGGCACTGTCATCTTTGCCACCTGCCTCCAGCAGACATACTGAGATAGTTTCATCCTCAGTAAGGCGTGAAGCCAGCACACAACCTGCTGAACCTCCACCAATAATAATGTAATCGTAACGTTCCATATTACCCTCCGATGTCATTTCGACTGTTAGCTTGCGCTTCAGAATCTTAACTGTCGCCGTTATTGGTAGGAATTCACGAATGAAAGAACGACGTAGTGACAGGAATAAGAGCACTGAAGCACCAAACAAGCATCATATCCATACGATTTCGCTAATTAGACCTATTACTTTAAATTGTAGTTAAAGCATTTCTTGGCAAACAAAAAAAATCCAACACCGTTAATTCATCGAAACAAAACCCTCCTAACGTCTGTCTCTTGATCAAAAGTCAGTGCTCAAGAGATATCGGGAGTTCATAGCCTTCAAAGATGGTTTGCAGTTTAAACCAACCTTCCCAAAGTGCTCTTATTGAGGCTAGATCTGTAGGCTAGTATCTTTCCTGCCGCCCAATGTTGTGAGACTCTTTTACGTCCAGTGAATCGCCACTGATGCTCGAAGCACCATATGCACCTTGAGTTCGCGGATATCAGACTGAGCTAAAGGTGCTTGATAAGGGAGAGGAATCACACATACTCAACGATCATGCGCATACGTTACTCATTGCTAAAGCTAGCCCAGTAACGTCGTTACTTTTACCCTACAAGGATACGAATAAACGAAGGGATAGTGGTTCGGCTCAATAATGACCGCAATGATCACTATACAATTCTACGTATGCCAAGTAACATGTGACGCAGTCACACTTTCTGTAAATTTGTTGCAGCGACCAAAAACCTACATAGATTCACTCTCATTTTGTTGGGGAAGAATTTTTGGGGGGATTTTGAGGAGAGCGATAAATTAGTTAAAATACAATTAGATAGAATTTATAGATGTTTCAAGATAACCCGCTATTAGCTCAGCTTAAGCAGCAAATCCAAGAAAACCTGCCTAAAAAAGAAGGTTCAGTCAAAGCGACAGATAAAGGCTTTGGCTTTCTGGAAGTGGACAGCAAAACCAGCTTCTTCATCCCACCTGCATACATGAAAAAGTGCATGCACGGTGACAAAGTGGTCGCTATCATCCGTACGGAAAAAGACCGTGAAGTTGCAGAACCACAAGAACTGCTAGAACAGTCTGTTACTCGCTTTATCGGCCGAGTAAAAATGTTCAAAGGCAAACTTAATGTCACTCCAGATCATCCGCAGCTGAAAAAACTATCCCTAAAAGCAAAGCTAAAGAAAGGCCTAAAGCCGGATAACTTCGCTGAAGGTGATTGGGTTGTCGCTCACCTAATCCGTCATCCGCTAAAAGATGATAACGGTTTCTTCGTTGAAATTTCAGAAAAGATTACTGACGCGAACGACAAGATTGCACCATGGTGGGTGACACTTGCACAAAATGACCTACCAAATTCTGAGCCAGCAGGCATTGAGAACTGGGAACTAAAAGACGACGCTGACCTAGAGCGCGTTGACATGACTCATGTTCCTTTTGTCACTATCGATGGTGAATCAACCAAAGATATGGACGATGCACTATACGCGAAGAAGACCGAATCTGGTGATTTCGAGCTAACGATCGCTATCGCCGATCCGACTGCATACATCACCCCTGAAGATGAGATGGATAAAGTAGCGCGTGAACGCGGTTACACTATCTACCTGCCAGGTCGTAACATACCAATGCTACCTCGCGATCTTGCTGATAACCTATGTTCATTGATTGAGGGTGAGATTCGCCCAGCTATCTGCTGCACCGTAACGGTTAGCAAAGACGGTATAATTGGCGACGATATCAAATTCTTCGCGGCAAACATCAAATCACACTCGCGTCTTGCATACAACAACGTTTCAGATTGGCTGGAGAGTGGCCATTGTGATGCATGGCAACCAAGTGAAGAAATCGCGGTGATTGTTCGTGATCTATACGATTTCTCTCTTGCTCGTGCAGATTGGCGTGAGAAAAACGCGGTTGTGTTCCCAGATCGCCCAGACTACCGTTTCGAACTTAGCGAAGATAACGACGTTGTTGCTATTCATGCAGACATGCGTCGTTGTGCAAACCGCCTCGTTGAAGAATCGATGATCACAGCAAACATCTGTGCCGGACGCACCCTTCGTGACAACTTCGAAACTGGCGTGTTTAACACTCATGCAGGCATTAAAGCGGAAAAACTTGAAGAAGTTGTAGAGCTAGTGACTCAATCAGGTGCAACGCAATTCACCGTTGAATCGATCTCTACATTAGAGGGTTTTGCGGCATTGCGTCGTTGGTTAGGTGAGCAAGAAACTGCCTATCTAGATAACCGCATTCGTAAATTCCAAACGTACAGTGAAGTTGAAAATCAACCTCTGCCTCACTACGCTATGGGCTTAGATATTTACGCAACGTGGACTTCACCTATTCGTAAGTACGGCGATATGATCAACCACCGTATGCTTAAAGCGGTCATTCTTGGCAAAGATCCAATTCAAACACCGGATGACCAAGTTGGTGAAGAGCTTGCTATACATCGCAAACACCACAAAATTGCCGAACGAAACGTGTCTGATTGGCTATACGCTCGCACATTAGCCGAGGAGCCTACAAAGCAAACTTGTTTCACAGGTGAGATTTTTGATATTAATCGAGCAGGCGCACGTGTTCGACTTCTCGAAAATGGCGCTGCAGCCTTTATTCCGGGTAGTCTGATCCTTGATAATAAAGAAAGGATCGAGTGCAACGGCGACAACGGCACCATCTCTATTGATAAAGAGGTGGTATACAAACTGGGTGACACATTGGAAATCGTTTTGGCTGACGTAAACCAAGAGAACCGCAGTTTAGTGGCCAAGCCGACCCGGGTATTTGCTGATGTAGCAGCAACACAAACAGAAGAACCTGTTAGTGAATAATACCGATTAAGGTGAAGGCGCTCATATGAGCGCCTTTTTTATAATCAAAAATAAGAATAACTATGCTGAACATTGAGATCATTCACTTTAATCACTTCACGGCACGAAAAAGTGAGCGCTATTCCGCTACTAACCACGGCTTATATATTGTTGAAGAAGGTTCACTAACCATCAATCAACCAAGTGGAGAACAATTCGAACTCACTACTGGCGACTTTATTTTATACAACTCTTCAGATTTAAAAGATGCTTACGCCAAACCAGGTCCTTTTCGTGCAATCGCCTTGGTGTTTGATATTCATCTATTTACTCAATTTAAAACCGCTCATCCAAGCATCCAGATAAAAGCAGATGAACGTCGTTTTTATGCCTTTTCAGCTCAATCAAACAAGCGCATTAGTAAACTCAAGGACACGTTAATCGAACTCGCTGACCAACAAGCGTCACAGTATGCACAAGCACATATTGCAATGGCATTGCTCTCGTTAATGGCAGAGATTCAGCCTAAGATTCTCTCAATTATTGATGACGCCAGCACTCTAACCACCTCTCAAAAAGCGATTAAGTACATTGAAGACAATATTGAAAAAGATATTACGTTAGAAACTCTAGCAACCCATATGAGCATGTCTATCGCGACACTAAAACGTAGACTCGCAGCAGAGAACCTTTCCTTTTCACATATTTTAAAAGTGAAGCGTATTAACCATGCTGCAACCCAACTGCGTACGTCCAAAAATTCGATTACTCAAATTGCTTTTGAGTCGGGGTTTAAGAGTGCGGCCCATTTTAGTACCGCGTTCAAATCCATCTATAGCATGACCCCTAAAGCGTTTCGCGGCCAAATCATGAAATAGGTTAGTTATCTGCCCAAAAGTAAGCTTGAGGATCGCTTTCCAATTCCCTTATAAGTACCTCAAGCGAGTGGCTGTAAGGTAAGTGTGGGTATGGTGTCCAGTGAAGTTCTTCACCTTGATATTGGGGGACGTAAAAACACCACCCCTGAGCATTTACATTAAAGGTAATTTTCGCTATTGGTGACGTGTAGTCGATATGTTGAGAATCTAACAAAAAATGGGCAAGATATAGCTCTACACCGTTCTCTACGGGTTCGTATAAGCATTTTCCTAACTCTACGGGCAAATTTACATTTCGCTTAGAACATAGAGACTCAATCAACTTGTACAGACGGCTTGTCGCCATTTGAGATACGGACATGAGTTTACTCCCCATTCATTGTTCTTAGTATACACCCAAGTGCCTTGGCGCGGCAGAATTACCCAAAGAGACACTTCCCCACCACTCCTTAGATTAACATGTCCAAAATTGCTGAAATAGCGACCAAGTCACCGCTTTACCTACTGACCATATGACAATCGAACTCCCCCATGCCCTGCTATCGTTTTGATAATCAACCACCTCGTTCAGTTATTCGAGCGCATTCACAAAAATGTAACTTCAACGAAATATGATGATCGCTGCTATCTACCGTAAGTGGAGTTCATTATGTTACGTCTTTCTATGGCGACGTTATTCGCCATGGTACTCTCTCTTCCTTCTGCAATGGCAAAAGAAGTGAGCATCTCAGGTTCTACTTCTGTTGCTCGTGTAATGGATGTGCTGGCTGAAAAATATAATAAAACGCACCCTAATGATTACATCGCCGTACAGGGCATTGGTTCAAGTGCAGGCATCACAATGGTGAACAAAGGTGTAGTAGAACTTGGCATGAGTTCACGTTATTTAACTGAGAGTGAAAAAGGAGAAGACTTAAATGTATTCCTTATTGCTTTCGACGGTCTTGCCGTTGTTGTTAACCGTACCAACTCTGTTGACAATCTTTCTGAACAACAACTGTTTGACATATATAAGGGTAAAGTGAATAACTGGAAACAAGTCGGCGGCACTGACCAACCGATCGCGGTCGTTACGCGTGAAGGATCATCTGGGTCACGTTATAGCTTTGAAAGCCTGCTAGGATTGACCAAAATCGTAAACGACCGTTTGGTCTCTGACATCAATCCGAACAGCCTCGTCGTAAACAGTAACAGCATGGTGAAAACCATTGTGAATCACAACCCTCATGCCATTGGCTTTATCTCGGTCGGTTCCATAGATCGTTCTGTGAAAGCAATTCAGTTCGAAGGTATTGCCCCAACACCAAACAATATCGCCGCTCACAAATATAAGTTGGCTCGTCCCTTTTTGATCCTCTACAAAGTTGACGGCCTAGACAAAGTAGGCAAAAACTTTATGAGATTCCTGAAGTCTAAAGAAGGCCAAAAAGCGATTGCTGATTACGGCTACACGCCTGTAAAAAACTTTGAGCAATAAAAAATGCATAAAAAAGAGAGCCAAATTCGGCTCTCTTTTTTGTTTGAATCTTGCTTTTCGAAAGGTTTAACTATTAGAAATGCAACTGAATCACAGATACCACTACCGCACCAGGGCGGCGAACGCCTTCGATTTCTACTTTAATTTCACGCTCGATCTCTAAGCCCTTTTTGATCGGCGTAATCTTGGTCAGTGTACTTGATGCTCGGACATTGTTGCCCGCTTTGACTGGGTACGGGAAACGGACTTGGTTCAAACCTAGATTAACAACAAGCTTTGCTGTCGGAAACAGTGGTTTATCTGGATCAACAGAATCTGTCAATTTTGGCAATAGTGCTAGCGTTAAGAAGCCATGTGCAATTGTCGTTTTAAATGGGGATTCTGTAGAAGCTCGCTCCGGATCAGTATGAATCCATTGCATATCTTCAGTAACTGTGCCAAATTGATTAATACGTTCTTGAGAAACACTTACCCAGTCACCAACGTGAATCACCTCGCCCACTTTATCGCTCAACTCATCAAAAAGCACTTGAGCTTCTGGTTTTAGTACGATTGGCTCAGGTTGCGGAATAACTTCTTCGTTCACTGCTGGCTGTTGGTGATCTCGAACCTTTGAAAATAAGAAGCTACTTTGTGCCTTACCCAAAAAGTCACTCCAGTAATCGCGTAGCGTTGGAGACATCCAATTCATAAACTCTGATTGATGTGTAGAGATCGCACCAACTTTGTCTTTAAATAGATTTGTGACCTTCATAAGACCCCTTAGATAAACTCGCACAACTGGCTATACCAGTGAATTTTGAATGAGTTCACACTATGTTGCAAATACTTTCGGGCGTACAGCTGTATCCCCAAAGCTTTTAGTTTCTTTATTTTCAATATGATTTCAATAAAACGCCATTTTATTAAACATGCGCGATATAAAGTATAAATTCTACCATATTGCGTATTTTGCTTGTTAGCTTACGTAGTTTTATCACTTCCACCCCTTTAAAATGCACATAAAACAAGCAAACGAAACTTTTTGTACAAATCAGTACTTTACAACGTCCCAAACACCCCCTATCATACGCCACGCAACGGAGAGATGGCTGAGTGGTTGAAAGCACCGGTCTTGAAAACCGGCGTACGTTAATAGCGTACCTAGGGTTCAAATCCCTATCTCTCCGCCACTATTCATAGAGATAAGCCGCTGATTTTAAGCGGCTTTTTTCTTTTCTGGCCCACTCGAATTGCTCACTGAGTCAATGAGGTGAGTCAATGTATTTATATAAAAACCGCTACAGCGTCTACTACGGCCGTATCTGTTCTCCCAAGCGTTTAGTCGCTCTCGGATTTCCTTTTGATTTTAAATTCAGCCTTGAAACCAAAGATCGAAATATCGCGGTTCGTCGCTGTCACCCCATCGTGAGTGCGATACTTCATTCCCTAGATAATTTCCAACCAGATAGGGAAAATGTTAGGGAAGCTCGCACAAAAATCACCTCGTTAATCCAATCACTCAAACAGCAATTTTGCAGCGCAGGTATTCAGCCCTGTACCATCACGGGTGAACCTTCTTCACCAAAACCTCGAACAACCAAAAATGCCGACAACAAATGGCAAAAAGCATTCATTGCAAGTAAAGAGAAAACGCAGATCTCACGCCTCAGCATTCATCAACTTGATCAGCGCACCAGAGACTTTCTTAGTTACCTGAAAAAGCGCAAACTAACGCTCTATTCGATAACCGGTTCTGATCTCGTTGAGTTCTCGCACCACTTACAAGCGCGAAACCAAAGCGCAAAGACCAAAAAAGACTACTGGCAAGCTGCCAAGCAGTTTGTTAATTGGCTGGTCATGACCGAGCATCTCCCTAAAAATCCGTTTAGCGGCGTCACTACTCATTTTCGTTCACAGAAACTGGCCGATCAACAACGTCCTAAATGGTCGCCAAAGCAGCTTAAATCCCTACTTTTAAGTTCACATTTCCAGCAAGCTTCTCCCTCTTTTCGATGGACTTCTTTACTGCTTATCCATATGGGTCTTCGCCCCTCAGAGGCTTGTCAGCTTCGTATCAGCGACGTTTGCTGTGAAAATGCAACACTGACGATCACTGATCGTCATTCCCAACAAAAAGTGAAAAATAAACACGCACTGCGAACTCTCCCTATCCATGACGCTTTAATTAACATGGGATTCTTTGACTATATCAATGCTAGAAAGACCGCTCGTAAAGCGACATTGTTTGATTGGGAACCTACCGGGCAAGACCATGATTGGTCGAAAGGTTTTCGGGTTCAATTTGGTCGTGTACAGAGCGCAATCGGCATGCCAGCAAGCGCGCGTCCAACCGCCTATGGTTTTAGACACACATTCATTGATGCGTTAAAGCAGCTTAATGTCGCTGAGCATGAAGTAGCAGAAATCGTAGGGCATCACCACGCTGGCATGACGTACGGTCGATACGGGAAACGCTTGTCCATGCCAAGACTAAGGGAAATCATGGCGCTATTTGATATTGATAAGTTGCCTGTGCACTGACTTGAATAAGATGTTGCGCCACAAAAATGTCGCAACATATTTTTGGGGTTTTTGCTTTTGCCATTTCCCACTCCACAAGCCTGGCCGTTGCCAGTGCAGATTGGAGAATGACGATGTCAACGTTGTTAAAAAAATACCAAGCATTACTCAATAAAAAGTACCTCGCTACCCGAAAAGAATCGACCGCTAAAAGTTACATCTGCTGCTTAAAAAAAGTGTGCGACGCTATCGAAGAGCATTATGACTTTATCCGCTTAACACACTCTGATCTATTGGAATTGGTGGTGAATTGGCAGTTCGACGGGCTTGCCCACTCGACCATTAACAATCGCCTTACTCAACTCAGAGAACTATGCCAAGTTGCATACAATGATAAGAAGACCAAGTGGAAAGCTAATCCCTGCGATGACCTTAAGTGCCTGCCACGCGACCAGATGTTTGAAAAGCTGCTTTTTACCAAAGAAGAGATGCAACAACTGGAAAACACATCCACACTGCAACACTCCGCTAAGCGCATGGCGTTTTTTGTTTATCATACTGGGATCCGCATGGAAGAAGCCGTGGTGTTGTCTTGGCAAGATGTTGACTGGGAGAAAGGGACGCTCTCTATCCGTCGTGCTCGGGCTATGGATTACTGTCACACACCCAAAACCCATCAATCCAGTCGAACCATCGCACTCAGCAAGAAAGCATTGACGCTATTGAAAGACCAATGGGCGGTCTCGGGAGATGCGCCCCAACAAACGGTGCCGATGAGAGGTTCCAGTATCAAGTCGAAGACCGTCGTTGAGATCGCTCCGATCTTCATTGACGACTTAACAGGCAAGATGTTTAAAAACAGCAAAGATTACGCTCAGCGCTTTTTTACTGCATTTCTTAAACAAGCAAAGGTTAAACATCGTGGGCCGTCTGTATTGCGCCATACTTATGCCTCGCATGCGCTCTCAAGTGGCGTCAACATCGCTTTCATCGCCAAAACGTTAGGGCATGTCGATACAAAAACCACAGAAGCACATTACGCTAAGTACATTCAAAGCTATCAAGATGATGATGTTGCGATGCTTGATGCCGCCCTCTCTTTGACGCCATCGTCGCCTAGCAAGAAAACATCCTTTTTAAGTAAAGTTTGGCATGGCAGTCAGAAGTTCAAAGCCCGCATCGGCGCGTTTTTCTCCTCATCTTCTAACCTCAATGCCTTGCAACATAATAGGCCGGATCATACTGCCTCTGACATGCAATCAACACAACACGCTTAAACGCATCCACAATGCGCCCCATCTCCGGGCCGGATAAATTTGCTCAGCGAGGGGTAAGCTCTCACGCGCTGAGAAGCGCAGAGAGTCGAGCTTACCCTCACTTCTCAAATTTCGAACGCGCAAGCGCCCTCGCTAGGTGAAACTCCGTTTTACCTAGCGAGGGCTTACCACCAAAAGATATCAAGCCATTCGCGCACAGACTCTTTTGCATACCCTTTGTGGTTTCCACAAGCAAAAAACCGAACTCTGTTTCCTGCCTCTTTTGTTGTCCTACTTCCTGCATCGTTAATCGAAAAGACCTCACCGTCGATAAGGAACGAATGGTATCAGCACCTAACTGTTGAAATAGGTCGTTTGCTTGTACGCAACAAGCGCCGGTAGTGGAAAACAGTCAGTCCCCAGCCCGAAGCTGAAACAGGCGAATAGGCATTCAGTTGTCGCTGCCCTCACAAAAGAGGGTTGTATGTTCTTACAGCGGAGGCGTGATGAAAGATTTTGATGCAGAAAACGAAACAAAAAAACTGAAAGAAAGGACAAAAATAATGAGAAAGAAACCCTACAAAAACCGTGAATCTCGGTTAGATAAATACACCTTTGAATTGCTTGAACTGAGCCGTGCTGGCGCCTCCATCGCAGAATTACAGCGATGGCTCAGACACGAGTGTCGCATCAAAGTGGCTTACTCGACCGTTTATCGTTGGGTACAGAAACATGGCTAAGTTTTCAAAGCGCGTTGATGCGAAAAGCGTAGCCAAAAAGCAAGCTGCAAATGTCATGAAGCAATTGCAACATCGCCATTTATCCAGCGTTGGCACAGTACGAAATTACGAAGAGCGACTGACTCAAGTGGCGAAATACGTCAATTCTGTTTTTCACTGTGGGCTGAGAGCGCTCACAGTCGAACAAGCGCATCAGTACCTGACTGACCGAGCCGTCCAAGTGGGCCAAAAAACGCTCGATATGGAACGGCAAGCCATTCAGGCTATGCTCCACCATGTCACCATGCAGTTGCCGGTTTCAAAAGGGCTCTGCGTCATCCAATCAGAGAAGCAACAACTGGCGTCTTCACGCGCCTACACGTACGAACAAATCCAACTCATTGCTGCGGCTCAAAATGACAAAAACGCACTAGCAACATACATCAGTTATTATTCTGGTATCCGCGCGCACGAGCTCTATACACTCCGCCCTATCGACGAACGAACGCCTGACGACAGACCAGCGTTGCCCGAAAAATTTAAAGGCCGCCACGGTAAGTTGTATACGGTTCACGGTAAAGGCGGATTAGTCAGAGTGGTATTGCTCCCCAAAAAGCTGGCGAAACGGTTAGAAGCTCGTCGACTAACAACACCTAAAACTGTCGTCGACAGAGGCATCAATTATCAGTCTTACTACGACATTAATGGCGGAAATCGATGGTCGAGTTCTTTTTCAGCCGCGTCTAAACGTACGCTCAATTGGAGTGCAGGAGGCCACGGGATGAGACACACTTACGCGCAAGAACGTATGGCGGAGCTGCAACAAATGATGCCTTTTGATAAAGCGCTTGCGGTCGTATCTCAAGAACTCGGACACTTTCGACCGGAAATAACGCTCATTTATCTGCGATAAACCGAGCAATGAAAAGTATACAGGGCGGCTTAGCTGAAGCCTTGTATAAGTGATGAGTGTTCTGAAGCACATAAGGCAAGGGATAGAGCCCGATGAGGTTTGTATGAGGGTTAGACGAACAGACAAGAAGCAAGGGAGCCATCGCTCCCTTATTCATCTAGAGCCCTTTAGGCCATTTTTCGTCGTAGCAAGTAAGCGCCCATCAAAAGCAAGCTGAATAGCCCTGTACTGCCGCCACCTGAGCCGCCACCAGAACTGCTTCCTGTTGAACTCGTGTCGCTAGAGTCACTGTCCGTAGAATCATCCGAGTTCTCGTTAGAAGAGTCATCTGAGCCCTCGTTGGTGGAATCATCCGAACCTGAGCCAGAAGAATCACCTGCTAAAGCAAGCGCCGTTACAGACAGAGACTGCTCTGAACTGACTGGCAACGCAATCGCATAACCCTCAGTGAGACCCAGTTGATCAACGTCAACGTCGAGCGTGACATTACAATGCGCCAGCGAGGTCAACGTCGCTGGGCAATCAGTGGTCACATTCAGACCCGGCTCAAACTCACCAGACACCAAAGACAGCGCTTTGTCGCCTGAGCTTACGTTCTGCACCGTAAACTGATAGGTACTCACCCCAGAAGCCTTCGCCACAAACTGCGTTGGCAACACCAAACGGTCAATGGCTTTGGTGATCCATCCCCAATAGGGACCAAAGGCCGTCACATTAACTGAGGAAAACAAAGTTTCACCATTAGGCCCAGCTTCAAACGCACCACCACGAACTACACCCAACACTGTATTGTCACCAATGACGACTGGTGTACCACTGTCACCCGGAGCAGCCGATCCCATATCATCACTGACCGAGGTGTACGTTTCTGCGTAAAGCGGCTCCAAATAACAATTAAGCATCGCTGCAACCGATGGGTCACATTCAACACGGATCCATGACCACAACCACTCAGGCGTCGAACGCGGATTATCCGTCTCCATGAATACCTGCGTATTGACGTGCTCAAGGCGCATGCGCACCTCTTGCATCTTGGGTGTCAACGTTCCGCCATTGACGGCATCAGAACCCCAACCACGAAACATGACTTCCGTGCCAATCTCATAGTATTGCTCGCTCGCATCCCCCGTCACCGCCAGTACAGGCGCGGCAGAAAAGTCCACTTTGCCACCTAACGTTACAATGACCATGTCAGGCGCAAGATATCGCAAAAAACGAGAATGATCTTGCGTGGCGCAATCGGCCATAAACGCCGATTCGTCTCGCCATTTCGACCACTCATTCACCACTTCCTTAAACGCATCAAATGGACCGCCCTCATGACGCCCGTAATAGACTTCATACTTGTAGTATGAAGATTCACAGATGTCTTCCACCTCTGAGAGCACTTTGGCGCTCATCACAGGCAGATTTGGGTAGTAACCGGTAGGATTTGTCGAATCCACCCCTTGACTCACCGTAATGGTGTAGCTGGTGGCTGCATCAATATCCGGCAAGCAATGCTTGGCCGTCATGATCACATTGTTATCCAACATGGTACCACCACAGATCAGGTTACCCCTACCTTCTTCCTGCGTGTCAATCTCAAGGCGGACAAAGAAGTCCTTGTAATCTACTTCTTTTACCGTTCCCTCTGAGCCTGCAATCATTGGCGCGATTGCCGGGGCATTTGCGTAAACTTGGCTAATAGCTGATGCGAGTAACACTCCCGTCATCAACGAATACTTTTTCATTTTTCGCCTCTCCTTGTGCTTGTTGTTTCACTTCCTATCAATCATCCATTAAATCAATGCTTTTTGTATCTTTAATTGTCGGTAAGCATACTTTAGTGAGTAAAGTTCTCAAGGCTTGAGCCCCAAAAATTATGCAATTAATTTAGTATAACTTGTTACGCAGTAAGTTTTATAAAAAAGAGTGAGTTGGTCACTTGGTGAGTTATCTATGCCCACTCATTAAATAAAATCTTTGAAAGAGGTTGGCTGAGTCCATTTTCAATATTCACAAAACGCCAATATGAAGACTAAATCTCATTTGAAGTTGCAAAATTCCCTAGATAATCTAACATCAATCCAGTTCGTCAATTTATGAGCTTTTTGACGGGCAAGAAAATCAAAAGCATATAAATATCAGCGCATTAGAGGAAGATAAATTGATTTGTCTTGGGTTCAAATCCCTATCTCTCCGCCACTTATCCTTAGAAAAAAGCCTTTGATTATCAAAGGCTTTTTTCGCATCTGAAGCATAGAAAAGTCACCTAACACAGTAGGTGATACATATGTATTTGATAAAACTGGCTTCTGGCGTGTACTACACACGTATTGCCACCCCTGTTTTTCTACAAAACTCCCATGACTATCCAAAGGAAGTTCGCTTCTCTTTGCTTACCAAAACGCGCCGTGAAGCGATTAAATGTAACACTCGGTTAGCCAGTGCTATCTGTTCTCTCTTCGACAGAGCACTAAATGGCATGCTCAACGCCTTGGTCATTTTCTTGCTCACTTTTCATCATCGCGAACGTTCAATTACGATCTGATTGCATTTATTAGATTCCACTCTATTTTGTGAGATCCAAGTCATATAAAAATGACACACTTCCGACTATACCCTTTAGGAACCTCTACAACAAAAGGGATAAATATGGATAGGACCACCATACTTGTATATGACACATTGATGGATCTCACTAAGACCGCGCCAGATGAACACGCTAAAATTCGTCAGAACCTATACGATCAACTTAACTTGCCATTTAACAAGCAACTGACGTTATACGCACAAGTTCTGGCCCCAGCGAGCTCAGGAAAACTTGAAGACAGTAGCGATATTGATAACGCGCTAAGCATTGCAATGAGAGTAATTGAAACACCTGAGCATTAAGTCATTCATCATTTTCGCTTTGCTGTCGCATGATTTAAGCGTTCATTAGCCACATCTCTAAAATCAATATAAGAGTCCATGATGGCTTCATTGACTCTTATCTTATCAAAGCAAAAGCTCGCTTAATCCGTATCGCATTGTGACCCTGTCTGCCATATGCGCCAGTTCCCGATATAAATGATTCTCCGCCGTGTTTACTTAAGTAAGTTAGGAAGCAAAGAATAAGTTGCCCATCAGACAAACATAAGCCCTTACTGCGACAAATGTACCGATAATTTGTCCCTGTCGTTTGCGATGTAAAAAAGCCCGCTAATGAGTCGGCGGGCTTTTTCATTTCTGAGCGACTTAAAAAATCACTGAGTTACTTCTTCATAAGATAACTAGCAACAGCTTGATACGCTGGCAATGACGTTGGATCTATCTTTGAGTTTGCGGCCGAAGGAAAAGATGAGAATCGTACAATAACCATTTCAGCGGTCGGATCGACGTATATTGTCTGCCCATGAACACCACGAGCAGCGAAAGCACCATGCTCGTTGTGCATAACCCACCACATACTGCGATAACTGCCGCCTTCAAGTGTTTTGTACCCAGCCTTTGCAAACGCTTTTTTATCTCCACCGGCCTGTATGTTTGTTACCACCTTTTTGGGGAACAGCTGTTGGCCATTGATTTCTCCACCGTTCAACATCAATAGACCAATTCGTCCTAGGTCACGTAGACCAGCACTAAGACCACCACCCGCGAAAGGAACACCCTTGGCATCCACCGTCATGTACCCATCTTGCTCTGCACCCATTTTTAACCAGATCCGCTCTGACAGTAAGGTCGCCATATCCTTTCCAGTGACTTTGGATATGATCCAACCTAAAGTGTCCGAATTAACGGTTTTGTAGCCGAAAGCCTCACCATGACTAATAGTGTCCTTTTTAACCGTTTTCAGATACTCAAAGTAACCGTTAGGGCCATCATAATCTTTTGCTTTTGGCAACGGGCTCGCAGCCTTTGAATAAACCCAGATATCTGCGTTTGGATCAGCATAGTCCTCACTGTACTTGAGCGAAGTAGTCATATCCATGACTTGCCTTACCGTGGCACTAGCAAACGCACTCCCTTTGAGGTCTGGGACAATCGTCTCGACTTTCGCATTAGGATCCAATTTTCCTTCGACAACAAGAATTTCAGCAAGCAGACCAGTGAGGGACTTGGTCATCGACATCGCGGCGTGCTTTCCCATATCGTTAAGACAGCCAGAATAGGTCTCGTATACAATCTTACCCTTGTGAAGAATGAGCATACCATCAGTATAATTAGCCGATAACGAATCTTTCCAACTCATTGTTTTTTCGCTACCTAATGGTTTGAACTTCACCTCATCGATAGCGCTATCCAGAGCATAGGTCATTGGAACCGGCGCGCCTATTCCGCGACTGACTTCTTTCGTCGGCATCAATTCACGAATATGACAAACAGTCCAACGCATCTTTGGAAAACTGAAAAAGTCTGACTCTGGCTGCATAATGAGCTTATCATCAGGGACTGGAAATCCCTGCATCCAACCAAGCTTGACAGGGTTGGATTCGCTAGCGCTCAGAACAGGCGCCCCCTCCCCACTCGCTGAGATGAATGGGGAAAAAGTAGCGGCCAATGCTGCGAGGGTGGTCGCAGCTTTAGTAGTTGAAGACGACATTAATGAATCCTCCTTTCCAATTTGGGGCATATCCTCCTGCGGCACTTTTTATGCCCTCACCAGGAATTGAGATGCTTAATCCTGCGGTTAGATAAATGTTAGGGGTGACAATACGATTGTATTCAATAAAAAAATCATCCGATAGGTGCGCATTTGTAACGCCAGATACCACGGTTGATAGCCCATCAGAAAAATCTAACCTGGTGGCTTGTCCAAACTGTAACGGACTTCGAAGTACAGCCGCACGTACATGTGCATAACGCAATGTAACAGTATCTCGCATTGTTGGCATGATTCTAAAGCTCAGGTTATGTGACATTACGTTCGAGTTGATAAACACCATTGCGGACTTTGAACCTGTAGCCCAAGTGCTTGGTGAGCCATCGTAATAAAGTGGGTCGAAGCGTTCAATACGAGTGGTGTTTGGGTCATCACCCGAGAAGATCTGATAAGAGTAGCCTAAAGTAGGTTGCCACGAGTCGTCCGATAACGTGTATTCGGACTTGATACGCCCCCCCCAAGCACGAAGGTCAATGCGGTCGTTCCACTCATAGGCGAGGTCTAGCGCTAAACTTAAGTTGCTCAACGCACCGTCGAAACCATCCATTTTCCCATAGAAATTAAGCGCGTTCAGTTTAGCGCGCGCGTTAGGAATAATTATGGGAGCTCCGTTGCCGCCTGGTGCAGCCTTGGGATAAGCCGCGTCAGATTTAAGAACATGAATATAGCTAAGTCCAGCATACTCACCTTGTTCTCCATCCCAACGCAAGTCTAACCCATTGAGTAAGTTTTTAGTGTCATTGGAAGGTAGTTCATTTGGAGCCATGTAGAAGGCCGTTGTTGTGATGCCTCTTCCGGTCAACTTTGCAATAGCGGCTTTTTCCCATGCTTCTCGCGGACCGAACTTCAATGCGCCACGCTCAAAACCATCGGAGCCACCATTGGCTATCAACATTCCCGTCCCAAGTTTGAGTATTCTAGGCCCAAGCGAAACCTCTAAATTCCAATCACTAGAAAAGTTGGTCCGATAACCGAGGTAGAGCTCCTCTGGAGTGACTTTACCTGTGTTGCTTGCATCGAACGCGTCCGTTCCTGCGGTATAAGACCCGACTGCCGAGATCTTTCCGAACCAAGCGGATTCTGATGCGAAACGTCGCTCAAAACTGATGCCGGGCTCAGTATAAACTTCTAACCATTTTTCGTTTGCATTGTATTCCGTGTTTCCAGTTGCCAACTCTGCAAGGTCCCAAAAGAGGTTACGCTCAGCCACTGCGTTCACACCAAATTGAAAGTGCCCACGAACAGTCAACTGTTTAGTGTCAACAAACAACATGGGATCTGACACTGTCGATTCCGTTGCTATCGCAGGCGGACTGAGTAGTATTTCTGTCGCCATCACAAAGAATAAAAGTGGCTGACATACTATTTTGCTCTTACGAAATACAGAGGCATTACGCCAGAAACTTGCGCTATAGGGGTATTGATTATCGAGCATCCAGTGCATTCATTTTCCTTACAAAACAATAATTTGAATTAAGTGAAAAACGATATACCTATGACCTGAAGCGGTTGACTAAATTCTATAAATGGCTCATACGAAAACTATCATGTCCTTTCTTCCATTAGCCCTTACCTCTCAGTATCATATCTAGCGAGTATGAGAAGTCGGTTTACATCCCTTTTTTATCTTACATCTCAAGTAATAGCACAAGAATGATTTATAAGGCAAAGTTATAGCTTATCAGTTAGCCTTACATCAGCGCATTTCGCCCTACCTTAATTACGCTTAAAAAGCGTCCGTGATAACTTTATGGCTTTTTCTTATTGACGCGTTGTGACGTACATTCCGACAAAGCCCAAGAATGCCCTTGTTAGTTGAAGTTGTTTGGTAATCATTGTTATAACTAGGCGTATATAAATCATGGAAGATACACAATGCCTATTCATTTTCAGCAACTTGCAGCAAAAGGGAGTGCCTCTGCGCTCTCGATCGAATCCTGGCTCATCGACACTGGACACTCTTGGGGCATATTCAGCTCAGAGGGAGACATCGGCTCTTTACTCGGTGATTTAATCTGTGGCGAAATCAAACCCGAATCTGGCATACTCGCTATCAAGGGTTTCCGTGTAGCACAGGTTTCGTTATCAGAGCAGCAACGCTTGCTCGAACAAGAAATTGAAAAAGATGACTCTGATTTTTTAGATAGAATTGACCAAGGTAGCAGCGTATACCAGCTCGTTTTTGATGTTTGTCAGGATGAGGCATTGGCTCTCCAACTGCTCGATGAACTTGACCTTGTGCACCTTAAGTCAAGTGGATTTCGCGTGCTATCGACAGGTGAAACACGACGATTAATGCTGGCAAGGGCACTCGCCACCAAACCCAACCTCGTGCTATTAGACAATCCCTTTGCTGGTTTAGATATCGCGCACCGTGCTTCATTGGCTACCTACCTAGAATCTCTGTCCAAATCAGTGCAGATGCTGATCACCTTCTCTCGAGAAACAGACATGCCTGTTTGGATAGATCGCATTGCGCTATTCAACAACGGCAAACTCGACAGCACGATGGACAAAGCAAGTTGGGATAAGCACCCAATTATTGCTCAAATTAAATCTCAGTCTGAAAAACAGAGTGAAGAGATGATAAGCCTGATCCGTCACCACCAGCACTCAACGCATTTTGATAACCCACTATTCAAACTGGAGAACGGCAAAGTCGAGTATATCGATAAAACCATTTTTACCGATCTCAACTGGCGTATCGACAAAGGCAAACACTGGCAAGTAAAAGGACCAAATGGCTGCGGAAAGAGTACCTTACTGGGTCTAATATTTGGTGATCACCCGCAGTGCTACAGCAACAACATTCACATTTTTGGTAAAAAGCGTGGCAGCGGTGAAAGCATTTGGGAGATAAAGCAGCACATCGGCATGGTCTCTTCTGCTTTGCATTTACAATATCGAGTAAATTGCACTGCGCTAGAAGTCATTCTTTCTGGTTTCTATGACTCAATCGGCTTGTACTCGAAACCGAGTAAGAAAGAGATCAATATAGCTAAAGAATGGCTAGCGATTTTACATATGACTCAATACGACAAAACGCCATTTAAACAATTGGAATATGGGCAACAACGCCTACTTTTAATCGCTCGTGCAATCGTCAAGCAACCTACCCTACTGATTCTGGATGAGCCATACCAAGGTTTAGATTACTTAGGCCGTATTTTAGTGAAAAATACACTGGAGTTGATCGCGAAAGAAAACCTGAGTCAGCTCCTCTATGTTTCTCACTATCAAGAAGATGCGTTATCTAGTATTCGTAACTTTTTAGAGTTTAAATATGACAAGGATACAGGGGCTTATAAAGGCTACATTACATCCCAATAAACTGAACATGGCTGACGCCAGATATCGAATCAAACAATGAGATCGCTTGATTCGTTTCTTGTTTTTCTCATTTTCAACCGTTTGCTACCTAGACTAACCGCACGATAACACCTCTGATTAAGCAAACGAGTGCGGTTCGTTTCTAGGGATTCGTTTTCATTTCCCACTTTCTCATTTTATGAGAATATCCTGATTTAATTATTTTCCTTTTCTCAGCAACTAAGAATTATAGTTGTTGCATACTCATTATCACGTTACAACACTCTCATGACGATAAACAAAGCCAACGCTAATCAGGTAAATGAAAAGGCGCTGCAGTTGCTAATGCAAGTTGCGGTTAGCTCATTCCCAGTCTCAGCAAAAACGCTCAGTGAACAACTGAACGTGCCTCTTAGTAGTCTTTATCGGCACTTAAAACTACTAAAAGAGTGGAACCTGATAGAGGAAAGCGTACACGATAAAACCTTTGTCGTCGGCCCGGCGGCTTTACTATTGATGCACAGCTACGAAACTGCGCAACATGGCCTAGATATGGTCGAAACCATTTTGGCTCGATTAGTTCAGCAGACCGGTGAAATGGCAGCCTATATGGTGCCATCAGGTTATCGTGCACTTTGTGTCAGACAAAAAGAGAGTATGCAGGCGCTTCGATGCAGCTATGTCCAAGGACAAAGTCAACCATTGCTTCGTGGTGCCTCATCTAAAGTGATGTTGGCTTTCATGCCTCAAAGCCGTTGTGAGAAAATTTTACGCCATTTTGGCCAAGATCATCGCCTCAGCGATTGGGAGCAGGAGCTCAACATCATAAGAAAAAACGGATACGCGGTTAGTACATCAGAAATCGACCCGGGGGTTTCAGGCATCAGCGCACCAGTCATGAAAGGAAGTAAATTGATTGGAGCGGTCTCAGTGATGGCCCCGGCTCACCGAGTCGAAAAAGACAAACAACGTATTATTTTACATGTGTTGCAGGCAGCAAGGGCGTTGCCACCAGAAAGGTAATTCATCATGTTGAGCTTTTTCAAACGCTACAAACTTCATCGAGAAAAAAAACAGATTCACCACTACCCTTTTTCATTTATGACGGTATGTGAACGCATAACACCGATGACTAATAACGCGTTTGAATTAGCGGACCAGAGCCTAGAAAATGCCAGTGACTGGCTATACCAACAGCATGATCAAAATTGCGCGGCTAACCTAGGCCACTTTTCCCATAAGCAGATCGAGCAAGGATACTTCCAAGAAGCGCTGAGTCTTTCACTCTCGCGCCATTCCATCCCTGTCATATTGTCCAACTGTACCGAAGCTATTCTCTCTATGCTACCGATTGTGGTATCTGACCAAGATGAGATTGGCATCATCAATATCGGGCATAAAATGAACCTTAAGCCAACGCTTGAGCCTTGCCTTGGTTCTGCTTATCACTTTGCCCTATCACGATATCAAAATGTTCGCCTGTTTTTCGCAGGCGTCAGTACACAACACACCAAGCAGTCAACGTTGGAATATGCAGAAGATCAAGGATGTGACTGGGTAACCGATCGTGAGTTTACTTTTCGTCACCGCAATCATTTAAAGCAGCAGATAGCCAACTACCTTGATCACTGTGACAGTGCAATCATTACCATCGATCTTGCCTCGTTACTGGTCAAAAGTAACCTAGATGGAGCCCCTGCTCTCGACTTGCAAATGATGCTTAGAACTATTCGTCTCTGCTTAGTATCCGGGAAGGTAAAAACGATTCAGCTCGTTGGAGATAGTGAGCACCTTGTGTACTCAAAGCAAACCAAGGCGATTTTGGAAGAGCTGTACCAAATGGCGTCGCTGATTGATCATGCCGCTTAACACTTTCTAAATTGAGCAAAAGTCGGCACACTCCGTGCCGACTCCAAAAACACATACTTTAGAACTACTTATAGCCAGATAAATAGACCATAAGTGCGACGCAGATCCATCAGAAACTATTGAACTAAGATCACACTTGAGCTCTAATGCTTTAAGATTATGACTTGAGAACTAAAATGAATAACAATCAAGTCGACAGCGTGGGCTGCAACACAATAATAAAAACCCTCGCCTTGTTCATATTTCACACGCTTGCCGCCATTAAGAACAATCAGAATTAGGATTCTTAATGAAGCTATTACACACTTTCATGGCATTGTCGCCAATCAAATTGATTCTGCACGGGAGCAAGTTCGTTTCCATCTTGATTTAAGCATCGCTGGGAACAATTTACCTTGGCTCAAATATAACTGGGATAAAAACAGCATTGAGGAAGATAACCCGCCGACCGTTGTCACGTTTGGCATTCACCGAGGCAATGACCGAATTATCTATCGAGGTGAACCGAACTTTATAGGTATGACCCGCTAAACTAGAGCCCCTGTAACCAACGCTGCAGAGATGGCATGGCTAGTCCACACTTTGTTGTCGGCTTACCAGATAAAGCGAATGCTTTTCACGGCAATCAATGACCGTCAGAAGTAGCGTTAGGAATACGCCTCTCATTTGTAAGAGGCGTAGATATTTTATGAAAACCGCCTCAGTCCCAATGTGACATAGATAGTGACTCAGCCTCTTCCACGAGTTGTACGCCATCCTCAGCTAAAAGATATCGATTGAGAACTAAATAGATTACGGCACTGCGAACCTTGTTCACATAATCCTCTTTGCTAGGGTAGCGCTGGGCAAGTTCTTCAGATGAAAATGGCTCAAACGTCCCTCCATTAGCAAAGAATATTCCGCCACCTCCCGCATAGGTGAAATCGATTCCTCCATACTTTCCTAGCGGCCCTCCCACACTAGTCAATAAACTCTGTTCGAAGGTCGTGGACATATGAGGTAAACGAATACCTCTGTCTGCGTTTCCATCACCATTTTCATCCGCTGTATAGATATCCCCACCGCTCCAACTCATCGCCGTAGCATCATTTCTTAAATCCAAAAATGACACTGGTGCAGCGTGCACAGGAGATGAGTGCATAAGTCGGCTCTTGGCTGGTGTCACCCCATGTTTAACCTGTAAATACAGGTTCCAAAATGACGCTCTGACAGCAGGAACGACAGAAATAGGGTTTTGCTTAAAATCAAGCCCTAAACCACCAAATAAAATATCAAATGGTAAAAAATTGGCGTCAATGTGAGCGAGACCAGCATAATCATAAATAGTAAGGGACTCGGAAGGCTGCCTTAATGCCCCGCGGCCTAAAGAGAGTTCAATCTCACTTTGAGTGTTAAATGCTACAGTCGGGACATGCTTCTTCGGTGGTTCCGTACAATCTCGGTAAAGCCAAGGAAAGTCGGCGTCTTGAAGTGATCGACAAATGCCTCCGGCAACGCCCAAAAACAGGCCATCAAAGATAGGATCCGACGGTTTGCCATTGAGCTCCATGGTTAACATATCCGCAAGTAATTTCCCAGTTTGAGACCAACCAAAGCCGATGGTCTGATGGATTTTACAAGCACGTATTGAGGGAAGGTGCTTGGTAAGTTTTCCTTTGCGAATCGCTTCAGAAAACGCTTGCAAGACGATATATCCATCTGTGCCTCGCTCCATATAACCGTTTGAAATATGGTCAATAACATTTTTATTCCACTGGATACCGAAATAAGTAAAACTCTGGCCAGTGCTTCTACCAGAGATTATGTCTTCCCCTAGGAACAATTGAGCAAAGTTAAGTGGTGTATAGCCAAGGGGAGTAATAGGGAATTCAAATAGTACGCTATTAACGACATCGATTATGGCCGTGTTATTACACTTTCCCCTAGGCACTAACGCTGTAATAGGAACCGTAAAGTAACCTTGAGAGCCATCGGGACGAACAAAGTCAGACGAAAAATCAGCACTAATTTGGAAATAAGGCTTATCGACCAAATTGGTCTCATTAATATCAATATTTGAAAATGGCGAATTTGCGTAAACTGAAAAAGTGAGTGCATAACACAGACACACTGCGTATTTCATGAGGGTTGATCGTTTCATAGCGGCACTCCTATACTGAGGACGCTCTTTGTTAATGACATAGTTATCACTAACAGTCTAGTTGAGTCATTGGTTGGCGCAATACGCTGACGGCCTACCCTGATGGCATCACTAAACTGCAACCTGAACGATTCACAACCAAAAAAAATGCCCCTCAACTTGAGGGGCATTGTAAATAAACTTTATTTAACGTCGCGACGTGCTTTAAGTCGTTTCACCATCGCTAAACGACGCTCTGCTGAGCCTTGGTCTGTCGCCGACTGGTTTGGATTATTGCGGCGGCCTTGGCGATTCTTAAACGCAGGTTTTGAATTCAACTTGTCAATGTATGACTCACGCTGTTTAGGCTCATAGCCTGCAAGCTCAATGCGACGAATACGCTGTTGGATCAGGTTTTCAACCTGAACTACCGTTAGCTCTTCTTCTCGGTTAACGAAAGAGACCGCATGACCTTGTTTGCCAGCACGACCAGTACGCCCAATGCGGTGAACGTAATCTTCCGCTAGGAATGGCATGTCGTAGTTTACTACGTGAGGTAAGCTTTCAATATCCAGACCACGAGCAGCAACATCTGTTGCCACCATCACGCGTACTTTGCCTGTTTTAAATTCTTCTAGCGCACGACGACGAGCACTTTGCGCGCGGTCACCATGGCACACTACTGCCTTGATTCCATCCAGCTTAAGCTCTTTTACTACGTCGTTCGCCGTTTCTTTGTAGTTCACAAAAACCAACACTTGTTGCCAGTTTTTACGCCCAATCAGTTCAGAAAGTAATTCGGTTTTACGCTCTTGATCCACTGGGTAAAGAACGTGTGCAACCGTGTGTGCAGTGGTGTTTGCACGCTCTACTTCGATACGCTTTGGCTTACGCAGAATATCTTTTGCCAAAAGGTTAAGTTGGCTAGAGGTTGTTGCAGAGAACATCATGATTTGTGGATCTGTATCCACATCTAGCATGATCTTACGAACAGCGTGGATGAAACCCATATCCAAAATACGGTCTGCTTCATCAAAAACTAGGAATTCTAGCTGAGCAACTGACACGTTACCCTGTTCAATGTGTTCTTCCAAACGTCCAGGTGTTGCTACCAAAATATCAACGCCATTTTCTAATGCGGTAACCTGAGAAGACATCTTACGACCACCAAAGATAGCCGCGACAGAGAGATTGGTGTATTGGGTGTACGCCTTAATATTGTCAGCGATTTGTTCCGCTAGTTCACGAGTTGGTGCCAAGATAAGTGCACGCGCGGTTTTGCGAGAAGCACTACGACCACTATCCAACAATTGTTGGATCATTGGTAAAGAAAAGGCTGCGGTTTTACCTGTACCTGTTTGTGCGGTAGCGAAGATATCATGGCCTTTGCGAGCCATTGGAATCGCCTTCTGTTGAATTGGCGTTAACTTCTCATAACCGCATTCTGCCAGTGCTTTAACCACTTCTGGCGCAAAACCTTGAGATGAAAATGACATTGAGCGTATTCCTTAAACAAACCACTTAAATAGCGTTAAAAATTTTAGCCGTGCACTATAACTGAATTTAAGTGATTTATCTCACTTTTTCATCTGTTAGCGCAAAAACTATTGGGACGACAAGAGAGCAACACCAAAGTCTCTCTATTAAGCGCTCTCCCCTCGTCATTCATCACGTTTAGAGAGCATGAGATGCCGGACTAAATCCCGAGCAGTGACTCGGGGCTTCGGCTATTTGATACCGCACAGCTTTAACAAGATACCTTCTAATTGTTCCCAAGGCATAAGTTGTGAGTCAATGACCTCTAATCGAGATTCAAAACCTTCAAGGCTAATCTGATTCACTGATACTACCCCATTGGCAACGTTGAATGCATAGCAGCCTTGGTCTGTATTAACCACCGCTTTGACACGTTCAGCAGTCAAATCAGAAAGCATTAAGAACAGTTGGTCAAAATCGAATTGGTACTCCGCACCAACCAACCAACCACAACTAAAGTAACCTTGGCCTTTATTTTCCTTTCGGATGAACGCTTTACCCGGCGGCAACTGGAACTGTGGTTCTTGCTCTGCATGTTCATGATGATGGGATTCAATATGCGAAGACGCACTACCGTGCACACGTTCAATATCCAACACTTCTATTGGCAAGTCACCATCGTGAATCAATTTGCTGAACACTTTTGCCGGAGATTGTTCGATGATCCAATCGTTAAACACGTCAATATCATGACTAGAACACAAGTCAACTTTACTGCCGATCACCACATCGGAACTGTCTAGCTGATCAACAAAATTTTGGTTTGATAAGTACTTTTCATTACTCAAGTTGCGTGGGTCCACCAGCGCGATCGTAGCTTTTAGATCAACATAAGGAAGGTATTGTTCTGAAGTCAGTGTTGCAACCACCTGTTTTGGGTGACCTAAACCTGTTGGTTCAATAAGCAGGCGATCTGGTTTTTGACGTAGCAATGCAGTAATACCAACTGACATCGGCACACCTGCAGTGCAACACATACAGCCTCCTGGCACTTCTTTGATCAACGCACCTTGGTCTGTCATCAAGGCACCATCAATACCGATTTCACCAAACTCGTTGACCAATACCGCCCAATTTTCATTCTCTGGTTTATTTTTCAGTAAATTGAGAATAGTGGTCGTTTTACCAACGCCTAGAAATCCCGTCAGTATGTTGGTAGGAACTCGATTTGACATGCTTTTCTCCGACACGCTTGCGCATTAATACTCTGCGGAAGTATACGGAGAATGTCGTTTGCTTCAACGCTTTTTCTTACCAGGATCTAAGCCTTTTCGTAGAGCACTTGCTTTCGTTTGTTGATATTGCTCATAGTAACCCAATGCATCCACACTTTTCACACCAGACAAACACACACTGGTGTGAATCACACAGGTAAAAAACGCCACGATGGCAATGAGAATAGGAAACAGCCCAAGCGTATCTTCATATTTCAGGCTAGCAATAGCCAAAGCAAAAACACCGAGCTCTCACTCGGTGTAATCTTATGTTATGGCAAGCAATGATTAGCAAATTTGCCCTGCCATGATGGCAAGGTCTTTTTCATTCTCTAACGTAGCCTGAGCAACCAAACGCAAACCTTCAACAATCACATCTAAAGACATAGTTGGCTGATTTCCCGTCGTATCTTGTTCGGGCAACAATGGGATATGCACAAAGCCATGGCCAATATTTTTATCACGTAAGTAATGCTGAATGCCGTAAAAAACGTGGTTACAAACAAACGTACCTGCTGTGTTTGATACCTGACACGGGATCCCTTGCTCTTGCAACGTTCGCGTGATTGCTTTTATTGGCAACGTCGAGAAATAAGCATCAGGTCCATCCATGACGACGGGTTCATCAATGGGTTGGTTTCCGCCGTTATCCGGAATTCGGAAATCATCCACGTTGATTGCAACACGCTCAGGTGTGATGCCAGCACGACCTGCGGCTTGGCCGATGGTAATCACATAGTCTGGTTGGTGTATCTCAATTGCAGTAATGATGGTATCTAAAGATTCATAACGTGTTACCGGGACTTCACACACAACGATCTCGCCACCATCAATCTTTGCGTTCGCCAGTTTATTCACTGCTTCTAGTGCAGGGTTAATTGACTCACCACCAAAAGGCTCAAAACCCGTAATTAGTATTTTTTTCATCATTATTCTCAAAACGCAAAGGGGGATATAACAAAAACCTTAAAGGTCACAATTGCCTTATTTGGCACAGCCATAAACCGCATCATACCAATACAATACGCAATAACGTTAACCAATTGCATGTGTTCTGAGAGCATCATCTTTACGATGGTGCACAAAGTACATAAATCATTTAGCGTTATTTATCCGCAAGATTATGCCCAAGTAACATCGAGATACTTGCCCTAAAAGAGTGAGTTGAGTATAAAATTGTTTGCGTGATAAGGTTATTGAGGGAGAGGTATTGGTTTATCTTAATAACTTCGTTAGAGTACGCGACCATTATGTATCTACAATCCGAAGAGATGGAATACAATGAACATTGATAACCACATTATCGAAACCCTAGAAGAGCTAGAAGCGTTTCTTCATTTGATAGAGAGCGGCGCACTAGGCCTTGACGGCGTAACTGGCGTTGCTCTTGCTACCAGCAATACCGATGGCCGACCATTTGTTGCGGTACTAGGCGACAAACATCAACTTCTACTTGGTCGCTGGGTTTCCCAACACGTTTACGACAACGGTAAAGATATCATTCGTAACGGTGTGAACAAAAAACATTAATCAATCCAACCACCAAGCTCAATCATCTATTTGAGCTTGGTGGTTATACCCTACCTTTACAACAGTAAATCCATTCCAAACAGCCTATTAATCGGCTTTAGAATCACATTTTTCCAGTTCCGCGTTAAAACGTTGGATAAACGTTCCTGTATCCTCGTACTTAGTAAACACCATAAAACCGTCACCCTGATTAACGAAAAACTCCAAGACGTCCCCCTCAATATTAAGTGTGAGATCACTATTGAATGAGGCATCAAGCATCACGCCATACAACACCGTCGATGGTGTCATATTAAGATAATTCGCCTTTTTCTCTGGATTTAAAGCGTTCTCGTATGCCAATTGTAGTGCTTGTGCGTTTACGTTATCGCCTAGATAGAGCACTCGCCATCCATTATCACGTTTCAGTACAAACGACGGCTGACCAAACTGAGTCTCTATTGCGGACAGTACCGCTGAATTACTCTCAGCAGTTAACTTAACTAAGCCTGAAAAATCCATGACAGACTTACCTTTGTAGAGACGAAAACCTGCGCGAGTTATCCCATCCTTTATGTCTTGCAAAGGTTGACTGTTATACGTCGTAATGCCATAGATAGGAAAAGGGTCGAGATCATCAGGAAACTTGTTGAAATCCGCAAGAGACGTAATTTTTACCAACGGTTGAGAGCACGTGACAATACTGTCAGTCTGGAATATACCCGCAGGACCAATGAAGCCATCATCATAACCTCTATCAAATTCAAACTTCCCCTGATTCATTGAGGTGACTACGCCTTTATCATTTTTTTCTACGACAAAAGCATCGACTTTGAACTTAAGGTTATTTATTGATGCCGCCTCAACAGTGTTACCAGTCAGTTTTATCTCTTCTGCTAATACTTTGCATGAGATCAAACTGGACATAACACCAATAATAAACATGACTCGATTCATCGTTACTGTCCTTAATTCGACTAATTGTATAAAAATGCCTTGCGCCCCATGCGAGCAGGCATGTTTTATGCGTGGATTTCCTAATTATAGTGGTAAACTAAAATTGACCACAGTTTTAGAATTTTCCCAATATAATCGTTCTGATTCATTGGCAGTTAGACCACCGTTATACTTATGTAGCCTGAGTTGGCTGTAATATCCAATAATGTATCTTGTTGAGCCTCAACGAAACTACGACAACCCACTGTTGGCACCCATCCTGTTTTCAGACTTCTAAAGAAACGATCCATCGGTGCATTATCATTACCCCAACAATTTTCTCTGCGAGATAAACTCTGTTTTATTTGAAACGCCACAGTAATTGACGGTTTTTACGGTTGGTATAGTGACTGTATTGATCGCTATGGAACATGACGCCTTTAGGCTTACCACAAGCCTCATACGCCATCAAAAGGGCTTTGCTTGTTAGTCGAGTATCAGGTGATAAAGGCATTGACCAACCAATTTTCGGGCAAAAAGGTCGATAACAACTGCTAAATACATCCAACGATTTCCCGTCCAAATATACGTCACATCAGCCACCCTGCTCTCATTCGGTGCTGTAACCGAAATCGGTCGACCGGTAGTGGGTTGGAAAACTTGAACACTTAGCTAAAGTGCTAGCATGAGGAAATATAAGTCAAATTCAAAGAATTTAGAAAACATGTTCAACCCCTCACTTTGGGGGAAAGGTCAGGTATTGTGAGTTGAACATTGTCATTTCACAGTGAATTAGTTTGGCTAGACTTCCCCTTTGCCTACTAAAAGCACAATCGAACTGGCTGCTATTGTCAAACTGCCTATTTTAAACCAAAATAACACTGTATATATAAACAGTGCCATTTATGAACGTTATTCCTATTTCTGCCAGTGCCGGTATCACCGGTTTCGAATCTCCTGCTGCTGAGTACCGCCAGCTATCTCTCGATCTCGATGAGTTATTGATCGAGCATCCAAGTGCGACTTTTCTAGGGCGTGCCAGTGGTGACTCGATGCAAGGCGTCGGTATTTTTGATGGTGATATCTTGATCGTGGATCGCCATGTAGCACTCAATAATATGGATGTCATCGTGGCGAACTTAAACGGTGAGTTTGTCTGCAAACTGCTTGATATAAAGCATCGCCAGTTACTTTCAGCTAATCCGGTTCATGCGCCGGTTCTGGTGCAAGATTGCGATACCTTTTCGGTTGAGGGTGTGGTGATTCGTTCTATTCGTTGCCACCGAGCAAGCCACTTATTAAGGCAAGAGTGATGTTCGCCCTAGTCGATGCCAATGCGTTCTATTGCAGTGCAGAGCAAGTCTTTCGACCTGAATGGCGTGGTAAGCCGTTAATCGTGCTATCTAATAATGATGGCTGTATCGTGGCGGCTAACCGTCAGGCAAAAGAGGCCGGTGTCGAGAAGTTCAAACCCTACTTTCAAATGAAATCTCTCTGCGAGCAGCGTGGTGTGGTGGCGTTGTCTTCTAATTATGAGCTTTATGCAGATCTCTCTTCAAAAATGATGGAGGTCATTGGGCGCTTTGCACCAGAGCAACATGTCTACTCAATTGATGAATCCTTTTTATCATTTCATCGCTGTGCTCCTGCGATCTCTTGTTTACGTGAACACGGGAAGTTATTGCGTAAAGCGGTTTGGCGAGAATGTCGATTACCTGTTTGTGTCGGTATGGGGCCAACGTTGACGCTGGCTAAAATCGCTAACCATGCCGCTAAAAAGATTGCCGGTTATGGTGGCGTATGTGTACTGGACAGCAAAGCCGAACGAGAAAAGGTGTTAGCGCAGCTCTCTGTTAATGATGTTTGGGGGATTGGTAAAAAGCTTACGCTGCATTTAAAGCACCTTGGTATAACAACGGCATTGCAGTTGGCCAACTACCCTGCCCCTTTAGCGCGAAAGGTGTTTAATGTGGAGTTAGAGCGTACGGTGCGTGAGCTAAATGGCCAAGTATGCAAACAATGGGATGAAGCAAGAGCAGATAAAAAGCAGATTTTCTCCACGCGCAGTTTTGGTGAGCGGATCATTGATGAAATCGCGTTACGTGAAGCGCTGTGTCAGCATGCCGGAATTGCGTCACGCAAGGCAAGGCAACAAGGTTCTCTGTGTAAGGTGTTGGTCTGTTTTGCTTCTAGTTCACCGTTTGATGATGTTCCCTACAGTAAACGCATGATCCATCGTTTCCCCTACCCAACTGCAGATGTGACGCAAATTTCTAAGGTCGTATCGGAGTTCGCTAACCAGTTATTCTCTGAGGGTGTGCGTTTTTATAAAGTGGGCGTTGGGTTGTTGGATTTGCTTGATGGGCGCCAAGAGCAAGCAGACCTGTTTAACCCTACCCCAAACAATGCACCACTGATGTCGATATTTGATGGCTTAAATCAGCGTTATGGGCAGAACACGGTGTTTTTAGGCGCCCAAGGGATTGAGCAGAAATGGCAAATGCGGCGTCAGTTTTTAACGCCGCAGTACACTACGCGCTGGGCGGATTTGCCCAAGGTTCAGTGTTGAGGTATTTCAGAAAACTCTTTGACAGAACCACTTCGGGAACTTTGCTAATTTAGCACCACATCAAATAGCTCAAGTATGGAAAATTCTTAATTGGTGTGTCCAACACTAGTGGTGCGGATCAGAAGCGCCCCCGTAAAGGTTCTGGACATAAACGTTTTATAGATTTTACTAAATTAGTGCTTAACGGATTACCAGAGGTATAGCAAAGCCTCTAATGAGCAGGTCGAAATCAATCATCCACTACATTTGTTATGTTTGAAAATTTGAAACCAACAGCAAAAGCGAACCATGACTTTTTATTGTTATACCATTTCTCACTTTCACTCACGACATCTGCTCCTCCAACAAAACCAAACTCAAAGTCTCTCTTCACAGTCCCAAGAAGAGCTATTTCAGAGGAAAAGTCAGCAAAGTTAGAAGATAGCCCACCTATATCGCTCTAGTTGGTCTATCTTTTGTTAGTGGAATGCTTCCTAACAAAACACAAGGAGATGCCAACAATGATTACCCCTCCGAACACCAACCATACCTATCCGCGATCTTTTAGCCATATTGGCATTTCCGTTCCTGATTTAGATGCGGCAGTAAAATTTTATACTGAGGTTCTAGGCTGGTATCTGATCATGAAACCCACCGAGATTCTTGAAGATGACTCGGCGATAGGTGAAATGTGTACCGATGTATTTGGTGCAGGATGGGAACGGTTTAGAATTGCTCACTTGTCTACTGGTGACCGGGTGGGTGTGGAGATCTTCGAATTTAAAGATCAAGAAAGCCCAGAAGATAACTTTGAGTATTGGAAAACTGGTATCTTTCATTTTTGTGTGCAAGACCCTGATGTAGAGGGACTCGCAGAAAAGATTGTCGCGGCCGGCGGCAAAAAGCGTATGAAAGCACCCCGCTATTATTATCCAGGAGAAAAGCCATATCGCATGATCTATATGGAAGATCCCTTTGGCAACATTCTCGAAATCTATAGCCACAGTTATGAGTTGCACTATTCTGCGGGCGCATATTAGAAGAGCGCCCATCCACTAAACGAAACAGTCACACTAGACAAAGTCGCTTAGGCGGCTTTGTTTGTGTATGCAGCTAAGCGAAAACATTGCCGATATGCTCGTACAGCCCACTTAGCAATTCAAGCATCTGTGCAAATTCTGCATAACTGATAGCCAAGTGTGGTTGTTAATCCGCCCCCGTTAAATTAGTAAAATTCATGGATTCTTTTTATGTTTATTTAAGCGATTACTATGAATCCAGTTAGAGAATTTTTTCAGGTTTTAACCGTTATTTTTCCGTTGACGCTAATCGTGTAGTGGCACAGTGAATTTGGTCACATAGTTGGATTAGGAAAAGTAAGTCAGATGAAGCTTTGGTGGTGGATGTGCTGAATCAGTCGAAACAAGGAATGGGGCAAAACCTTCTTAGAGTAATCACTTAAATTGGAAAAGTACGGATAACTTTTGGTATCGGAAAATCGCTTAGTGTAAGAGTCCAGTTTGGCTGGAGCAGATCATTGTTGAGCGCAGTCTCTCCCCTGTCACGGATTTGGATTCTTATCTGTTTTAAATGGAGCGTAAGACTTGAGTACGGTTATATGTTGAATGCCAATTTAAGAGAGTCATGGGCGATGTTGAAACGTGACCAAATTGAAGGTGACACTGCCTTTGAGCTATTTTACGTTCTAGCAGAATAATTGTGTGAGAAGGATGGCCCTGTTACGTCTTTAGCAAAATTTGCTACAGAACCCACAGAATCATTTACAGGGACTAGTAAAGACGAGGCGCTTCGTTTAGACAGCGCCTCTTTGCGATGGTTTAGTTGTGAGATATCATTTCGTTGAAGTATTCAACTTGCTCTTGCATAGAAAGGCTTTCAGTGTTTGAGCCTAGCGTCCAAATAAAGAAACCGCCGTATCCTTGAGCTTTCTGCCATTTTGCTCGTTCAATATTATTTGCACGGGTTTCAACAAAACGGCCATCTGGCCCCCATTGGCTATTGATTGTTGCACCAAGCACGATTTTTGATGGGTCACCAACGTGTTTGGCATAGTTTGCCATAGCTACATCGTACTTGAAGTTTTTACCCGCGTCGTATGCCATTACGTTGAAGAAATCAACGCTATCTTTCGTATTTTGAAGTAGTGATATAACTTCACCATGGTGGCTAGAACGATCTGTCTCGATGAATGAACAGTTTTTTATAACGCTTGGATTTGCGCACTCAACAGGGTCGGCACCTACATGGTAAGTTGTCAAAGAGACAAGCTTACTCTTACCGACTTTGGCACGAATCAAATCAATCAACGCTTCTAAGTTACGGTTCTCTTGTTCTGTAAGGCGTGCGGCTTTTTCGTAGTCGAAATCGATGCCATCAATACTTACATAGCCAGCAAGTTGATACTTGCTGTAATCACACTCACCAGACCAGTTCGTCGCAAGACATTCTCCAACCATCTCTTCTGGTTTAAGGTTTTTCTTATACACTGGATAAGGCTTGTTCATCATTTTAACAAGCCCATTGGCAATCGACTCGCGTGCAGCTGGAGAGTCCATATAAGCCCACATACTTTCATGCGTTTGACCACCAAATGCAACCATCATGGATTTATTGGGGTGGCTATGCTTTAGTTCTGTCCATGACTGGTAGCCTGGAGCCATCCAAGAGTCGTTGTAACTTGGTTCAATCATTCCATCCGTTACTTGGATATTACCGTTCGAGTCCCATTTACCAAAAGACAAGAAGTATGCATCACCTTGAGAGTTTTGCAGTTCTTCAATATTTGTCAGTCCCCACGACGTCAAATAAGTAATTGAGCGGTCTGGATTATCACGTAAACCTGTTTCTGGTTTCGCTTCCTGTACTTCAATCGTCGACACTGGGCTTGCTAGAGTGTCACCTTCAGTATTGATGGCAATAGCCTCAATGGTGTGGATACCTTCTTGTGCACCTACCCACTCATATTCGTATGGTGTTTTATTCAGTGTGACTAGCTCCGTTCCATTTACTTTGAAAGTCACTGACTGAATCGCTCCAATGAAGCTTTCTGCGTCAGCGGCAAGTTTAATGCTACGTCCCTGCGTGAATTTTGAACCATCAACTGGAGAAGTCAGTCCAACCACAAGATCTTGGTCGGTAATCGCTAATGTAATTGGTGCAGTTGCCGCTGATGCACCTTTGTCATCATAAGCTGCTGTTACTAATTCATAAGCACCTTCAGCCTGACCTGGAACTGTCAGTTTATATTGATTGCCTGATGTTGGTTGCGTAGCTGTTGCGACAACCTTACCGTTAAGCAGAGCTTCTACTTTTACGACTTCGCCATCTTCATCAACCGCATTGATAATGACATCAAAAGATTTATTCGGAGATAGGCGATTACCGTTGGAAGGCGTTTCTAAACCAATTTCAGGTAACGCGTTTGGATCACATTGCCCCTCTGATTGCCAAGCATCTTTCCAAGCATCAGGGTAGCTAGGATGTCCAGTTCCTGGAGCCCATACTGGGTTACCACACCAGCCAAATACCGTGCACGAGAAGACTTCGCCAACATTTGAAACGCGATCGCCAACTTGGTAACTGATTCCGTCTTGGTATGGTGAGACATCACCACAACTGCTGCTCGATTCCGTAACCGTAATTTGTACACTTGTCGTGTTCGTCAGCTTCTGGTCATCGGTGGCGATGGCGTTTAGTGTCACGGAGCCTGCTTGAGACGGTTGCCAATCACAAGCAAAATGCTCAGCTTGCTTAGCGTCAAATTCACAAATTTGAACGTTGTTAGCTTCGATAACAACAGAGGTTAGGTCATCATCAATATCGAACGCATCAACAGAGATAGATACTGTTTCTGTTTTATTAAAAGTAGCGCCATTTTCTGGTGTAATGAAACGAACTTCTGGTGCTGAGAAATCGTGATCAGATTCCACTTCAACCGTGACAGATTGCTGTTTGAGTTGTTGGTTTTTCTCATCAAACACAAGCACGTTGATGGTTGCAAAACCGAGTTCATTTGGTGTCCAAGATTGCGAGTAATCTGTTTTATCTTGCTCGACATTTTGCTCGGCAATTTTACTGCCATCGACCCAAAATTCGATTTTTGACGCGCTTTCACCAGCAACAGAAATCGTAATATCGGTTGCTTCATTGGATACCAATTTTTGTCCATCAATAGGAGAAAGAATTGATAAGTCTAATTCTGGCTCTGGTGTTGGCGGTTGTCCACCACCTGAGCCATTGAATTTAATCGAGTTTTCAAACGATTGGAAATCTGGAAGTTGGCTATTTAGTCCAAAGGAGAAACTGAAAGATCCATCACGAGGAAGAGTATTTTTAACCCATGCACCGTCATCAAAATTATAGGTGATAGTGTGATAAACACCTTCAGATGTGAATTCATGTTCAATCGTCCAGCTCGGATATGAGAGCGCGGAAGATACAAAACTAACATCGTTGATAGCATTAGGAAGTAGAAACTCAACGGTAGACTCTTTCATATCAATAGCTTGATTTGAAGTATTTTGAATTTCAACGCTATAAGTGCTCCACCACTGACTTTCATTTGCTGAAGTGTCAATATTTACATTTTCAGCAGCAATAGCTGAGGCCATAGGGCTTAAAGTAAACCCAGCAACAAGGAGCATTGCTGCGCCTAATGTTTTATTCATGGAATATCCTTTTTTATTGGTATTGTTGGTATTTCTTTTGGTTAGTATTAAACACTTGGTGGGGGGCAGCTAATGAACATACTATTGAGCATAGTGTTTCAATGTCTAATAAGTAATTAATTTTAAAGAGTATAATGCAAAGTTAAAGCAGGATAACTCCTACAAAATGCTGTTGTGTGAGTTTCCTGCAAAAAAATGTTAGGAATCAATCAGGTTTGGTGTATCGAAGCTGAAGGCATAGTAGGCCTTCTTGAAATTTGATGGGATAGTTACTCCCGCGCAACGAACCAAAAGTGTTCGTGGGTATTTGTCACCGCGTTTACTTATTCGCCCAAGTCGAGGTTGTTCTGCCCACTTCCCCCAACCAGAGGCAGCCTAAACTGGGCACTATGAAGTGTTAAAAGAAAAATCAGAAGATGCTCATCGAATTGATGCTGCGTCTAATGATCAAATTCTCTTTATAGCAGCCTAGCTTTCAAATTTTCACGGACAAACGTACGCTTTACTTCTCTCACTAAATGGATAAAAAACTTGATTTTCGGCGTCTTTGAGGCTTCCCCACAAATGAGTGTGGGGGGGGGGTTAACCATGAATGCTAATTGTCGTAAGCTTGTAAGATTAGTTTTAGTATTGCAAACCGTAGCGCTGTCTGTTTGCTAAGTTGACCACTCCTAGCTCGGAATGGGGCAAAACCTTGTCAGTGGCTTTGCTAATTTAGCTTTGACGAATTATCAGGGGTATGGCAAACCAATCTAGTCTCCCCAGCAGAGTTGGGAGGGTATCAATGTCTAATTATCAAATTCAATAGCGTTGATGTATGAATAATTGATACATACCAAAGTGAGTCTCGTTTTGGCGTTATATACTGTGACGACTATCAATATAACCCTGACCGATCTAACAAGTATCAGCTATGCAGCGACGAACGTCACCGTTGCGACAAGGAGTGTTGGCCGATGAAAAGACCACTTATTGCACTACTACTTTTTTCAGTTAGTTGCACACTACAAGCAGGCTATTGCACCACCAGTAATTGGGACAAAGGAGTGGATCTGTATAAAAAGTATGAGAACGCCTACAACGCTGTTATCGATCCACATAATCAACAAATCGATATTTACAATGAGTTCGACTTCGTTGGCCATATCATCACTAGCCCAATTACCGATGGCCAGCTCTACGACTCACTCCAGAAGCAGCTCCAATTGGTTCAACAACATCAGCAATCCTTGTTCGAGCTACAAAAACAGATAAAACGAACGGAAACAGGGCTCGATAAAGCTCGTCAGTTATGGGAAAAACTGGCTGACTATTGCTACGACGAAGACAAGTATGATGACTACAAGTCTGGTCGTAATAATATGCGAATGGCAAAAGAAACTAAGGACAAAGCGAATAACATAAAAGCAAGCCTTGATAGAATGCAGAAGAAATACCAAAAAGAGATTGAGACGCTCAAAGCCATTCAACTCAACGAAAAACTCAAAGGCGAAGCACTGACTTGCAACGAAGCATGGCAGAAAACCAATCACGTGGTAGTAGACGACACTCGCTCAATTTTCTTTCAGAACTTTCTTGTCTCTCAGCACCACTCAGACCGAGATCACTCTTTCACTACTCGACCTTTCGCTATCAGCGAGTATTTCCCCGTGAGTGAAACGTTTCCCATCCACCCTTACTATGACACCGAGAAAACACAGTTACGCCAAATAAAAAAGGTCAATAAACAGATTCAAGCCATGGACAAATTTGTCTACGGGCTGAGCCAACTCGAAACAAAAGAGAGTGAGTTTTTGCACAACTTAAGCCATGACGACGTCAAACAGCTCACATACTGGCTCTCTCAGAATGCTGATGCCCTTCCTAGTGCCGTCACAAAAAAAAATTTTAGTGGCGAGCAAAAACTATCAGACAGCCAAATTACAACGGTTAAAGCCTTGGCAAACCGCTCTCTAAGCGAGCTTTTGGCGGTACGCCATAAATTTGATGTTTTCATCGATCGAGATAAGCAAAACAACAAACGGGCTTTTATCCGTTTCAACCATAGTTGTAAGCCCGGTCAAGCTTGGGAAGGCATTGCTAGTCAAGTCAACGGTCAGCCTATTTCACTTCGTTATGAGTGTCTGAAATCAGCTTACAGTGACAGCACCAGCCTCTATGCGATCCCAGAGGATGCCCAAGGGATGGAGACGCTCGTCAAAGAGTTTAAGAAAAAGGTATGGGTGGAAGTTGAACTAAGTGTCGATAATAAGCCCCATCTCACCAAGTTTTGGGCGAATGGGTTTAGCAAAGCATGGCAGTCGTTGTAATGAGCAGCAATTGCGTAAAACACTTAAAGAGCAAGCGTGGATCGATCGCTACGGCTATGAAAATACCAAATGTTGGTAGTCTACCTTAGTCTTTTGTTATGTGGTTCTTGGGGCAAACATGATGATCGCCATTCCAAGCATAGCGACTGAAACACCCACAATGTCCCATAAACTCGGACGAATGCCATCTACTACCCATAGCCACAGGATTGCCACAAAAATATAGACACCACCGTAAGCGGCATAAACCCTACCTGCTGCTGTCGGATGTAAAGACAATAACCATGCAAATAAAGCAAGGCAGAAAGCTGCTGGTACTAACAACCAAACAGATTTGTCTTCTTTCAACCAAAGATAAGGCAAGTAGCAGCCCAATATTTCTGCAATTGCTGTTACAAAGAAAAGCCCTAATATTTTGATTTCTAACAACTTAGACTCCTATCTTTGTTGCAACCGTAGACACTATACCTAACCAGGATTTCGAGCTAATGCGGCTGTAGCTCGGAATTGGACATAAGTTTGCCAGCGACTTTACTAAATTAGTAATAGGTGAATAACTACAAATATTGAAAGTCGCTCAGTTTTGTATCTAGTCTTGATGGTGTGTAACCCTCCCCAAAAAGCAAGCCACCATCGATAAATGGTTATCGCACTGAGTATTTTTCTAACATGGTTCCGCTGTAACTCTACGCGATGTGGTTCAATTGATTTGGGAACAATCTTTTCACATTTCCGCCCTAAGAAACGAAGAATGTTTAGCCGAAAGGTAATCTCCGTGGCAATTTTCTCAGGAAATGCAGAAATATCTTGGTAAGTCAGCTCCTCTTGGCTACTAGCGTCAATGACTACCTTGTTTGCGTCAGGTTTTGGTTCGGGGAGTACTGACTTCCTATGAAAACTTGAGAATGATTTCTTAGGCACAACAACCCCTTAAATTGAGACTCAATTGATAGTGTTGTGTCTAAAGTTGTTTGGAGTAGGTTTCGAGCAGGAGTGTCAAACGCATTTTCAAGCGCTATCAGGGTAGCAGTAGAAAGGGAAGGTAGAGAAGACATAATATTGCCTCCTCACGATTTTGTCGTAAACTTACCTAAGTTTAGACCATGAAAAGGCAATATCAATTTATGGTTGTTTTTACAAAATTTTCCGAAAAGTAATCGACTTACTCTTTACCGAATACGTTGTTTTCTTGCTCTTGAACGCGGATAAATGTCGTTCTCTTCGTTAGCTCTTTAAGCTTTGCTGCACCTACGTATGTACACGTTGAACGTACGCCGCCAAGGATGTCTTGGATAGTGCCGTGAACGCTGCCACGGTATGGCAATAGTACGGTTTTACCTTCAGCTGCGCGGTACTTAGCAACACCGCCAGAGTGCTTATCCATCGCTGACTGAGAAGACATGCCGTAAAATTTCATGAACTGTTCGCCGTCTTTCTCGATGATTTCGCCGCCTGACTCTTCGTGGCCAGCAAGCATACCACCAAGCATAACGAAGTCAGCGCCGCCACCGAACGCTTTAGAAACGTCACCAGCACAAGAACAGCCACCGTCACCGATGATCATGCCACCTAGGCCGTGCGCTGCATCGCCACACTCAATGATTGCAGAAAGTTGCGGGTAACCAACACCTGTCTTAACTCGTGTGGTACATACCGAGCCTGGGCCAATGCCTACTTTAACGATGTCCGCACCTGCTAGGATTAGCTCTTCACACATATCACCCGTTACAACGTTACCTGCAGAAATCACTTTATCTGGGAATGCAGCACGCACGCGTTGTACGTACTCTACTAGGTGCTCAGAGTAACCGTTTGCGATATCGATACAGATGAAAATAAGCTCATCAGAAAGCGTCATGATGTCTTTCGTTTTTTGGAAGTCCGCATCAGACGTACCAGTAGACACCATTACGTTGTTGAGTGTTGTTTTATCCGCAGATTTCGCAAACTCAGCCCAGTCATCGACTGTGTAGTGTTTGTGAACCGCAGTCATTACACCATGCTCTGCTAATGCTTTCGCCATTGCAAAGCTACCAACCGAATCCATGTTCGCCGCAATTACTGGAACGCCGGACCATTGACGACCACTGTGCTTGAATGTAAAATCGCGGGTTAAATTTACTTGAGAACGACTTTTTAAGGTAGAACGTTTCGGGCGAAACAGTACATCTTTGAAGCCTAACTTAAGTTCTTGTTCGATACGCATTGTGTAATTCCTTGATTCATAAAATTATGTGTCATATCAGAGTGCGTAGTGGAATCGTTGGCAGACGAGTTCACTGTTCTTCGGACACAAAAAAACCGGAGCGTTGGCAGACGCTCCGGTTTTCAGCATTATAGGTCGTGATTTCTTTCCTACAAGTCTGATATTTGCATTTTTTTTGTGATACCATCTTGTAAAGTTCATATTAAAAACTGCAACTTACCTGATAACTATCATCTTCATTCTATAATTCAATAAGTTATCTATCAGAAACTCACAATCGATTGCGCAAACCTTTGCGTCAAAGTTTCCACACGATCTTCCCTAACCTCAGAATAACGAGCAAAAAACACGCAGTCGAGCGCAAATCAGTAAAAATGCCTGCTATTTTCAGTGCGATAAATTTGCGACAAGAGTCACATTCCAGCAACTAAAATTCAAAGAAAGCACAAGCGGGAGTCTCTGCCGCACAGTGAATATGCTCACCTTTTAGCATTCCGAGTGAATCGCTTGCCTCAGCGTGGCGACAACATCACTGGCAATTAAACCTTGCTCTCCAAATTGTTGTGCATTGATATCCGCAGCATAACTGTGTATGACCACACCTAAACGAGCGGCAAGCACGCTCGATAGCCCTTTCGCCAATAAAGCGCCAATCACCCCCGACAATACATCCCCCATGCCGCCACTGGCCATTCCTGGATTTCCAGCCAGACAGACATACATTCGCACTCCATCATAAATCAACGTACCAGCACCTTTAAGCACGACAACGCCGCCATAACGCTCCTGTAATTGCTTTGTTGCTTTAAAACGATCGCGTTCTACATCCGTCGTGGTTACCCCTAAAAGGCGAGCTGCCTCGCCCGGGTGAGGGGTAATAATACGAAATTCATCTATCGCGACGTCAGTTGCTCCTCCGTCCGTCAACATCGCAAGAAGGTTAAGTGCGTCAGCGTCTACGACCTTCGGCTTATATTGTTGTGAGAGCATTTGATAAGAATTTATCGCCCATTCATCCATACCGAAACCGGGCCCAAACACCAGCACATCCGCCCAACGAATGCGCTGGGTAAGTTCGTTTTCCATTTCTTGTAACGCTTCCAAGGTAATACTCTGACTCATTACTTCGGGGCAACTTACTTGCAGCGGAATAAGGGAATCAGGATGAGAAATCGCGGCCGCTAAACCAGCGCCGCAACGAAGAGCAGCAGAAGCACAGAGCCGAATAGAACCGGACATCCCTTGATTCCCTCCAACACAAAGTACTTTTCCGTTATCCCCTTTATGCTCGGCGGCTTTTCTCCGGGGGAGCAGTCGACTGATAATCTGGTGATCAATACCTAAAGCACTTTCCTCTTGCACCGACTCAAATGCAACGTTGACGCCTAAGCCAGAAAAATGCAACTCACCGACATGTTCTCTTGCCTGTGCGGTACACAAACCTTGCTTAACACCAATAAAAGTGACCGTGTGATCAGCGCGAATCGCACCACCAAGCACAACACCTGTGTCTGCACTTAAACCTGAAGGAATATCGACAGCGATTACAGGGCAGTGTATTTGATTGATTTGCTCTATATAGCGCTGAATGTCTTGCCTTACCTCGCCACTTAAGCCTGTGCCGAGCATCGCATCTACAATAACATCCGCTTCAAGCAAAGCCGTATGCCAATCGTCCCAACTGCTGTTTTTACCATCCACGGATTGCCAATCTTCAAACGCTCTTAACGCATCTCCGGTCAAGGCTGTGGGATCACCCAGTTGAAATACGTTTACATTTAGCTGAGCTTGTTTTGCTATTGTGGCAAATACGTACCCATCCCCACCATTATTACCTTTACCGCAAACCACCAGCACATTTCTCGCGCGGGGATATAAATGAAGAAATCGCTCGTAAACCGCCATGCCTGCACGTAGCATGAGGCTGTACATAGAAACGCCGGCAATTTGAGCCGCAACGACTTCCCCATTCTTAACTTGTTCTGCGGTATAGAGCTTTAGAGCGTGATTAAAGTCCATTTAGACATTCTGTATTTGAAGGCACACAGAATAAGTATAGAAAAAAGCCAAGACAGTGCTTGGCTATACATCCCAGATGTTCGAGCGATTATGATTGAGAGATGATCGCTTCCGCTGTCGCGTCTTGGATAGATAGAAACAAGGAGTTTATTTTACCTGTTGGAGAGCGCATCGGGTTCAACGTAACATTCTGATACATAAACTCAGCTTGCTGGGTGACAGGACGTACATTACGGCAACAAAACAGATAAGGACGCTGACGCCAAGTAATAAAACTCCGACAACCTAAGTCATAAACAGGTTTGGTTTTTAGCTTGAACCATTCTTGTGGGATCTCCGGAAAAATATCGAAGATCGAACGCCCTATCGCTTCATGAGATTGTAAACCACTATGGTGGGTCATAAAGCCGTTCCACACTTGTACGTTGTAATCTTTATCAATCACTACAAGTCCCATATCGACATTCTGCACCATGTCGACCATCCAATGGAACTGTTCGAATTCTGCAGGCAAATTCAGCATTAGAAATCCTCCATCAAGTACGACAATTTATTGTCGAGCAACGGCAATGATTCATCGACAAACATAAACAGAAGATCACAACGGATCGAGGTGCCTTCAATGTTGTAGCTCACTTCAAATGTCATGGTACGGCTAAATGCCCCCGTCGTGGACTCTATAATGGAATCAATCGAAATATGCTGACCGAGTAATACTGGCGGGCTCTGGAAGAAACGCACTTCAGATTGCTCCCCTAGCCCATTTAGGAACGAGCCAACTAGGATGTTGGAAATATCCATCAACAGCTCAAGCTCTTCTAACTCTTCACTGTCTGCTGGTACCTTCATCAGCTTTTTTAAATCCGCAACGCTAGAGTCACTCAAAATGACAAGCGCTTCGCCTGCAATGCCCTCCCCACAAAAGCCTTGGCACACACCTGAGACGTTATCGTAAGAGGCCAAATCGCGCAACGCCATATGGAGTTCACTCACTTCAAAAATGTTCACGTTTGGCAGCGGCAATTGCACGAACACATCGAAGTGACGCGCCAAGGCATCCGCCGCACGACCGATCGAGACGTTGGCGACTTCCATATAAATATCGCGACGACGCAATATTGGCAATTCAATGATAGTCGGCGTAATCACTTGAGGACGGGATTCAGGTTGAACCAGTTCTTTTAACGCTGACTTAAGCTCATCTTGTGCGATGGGCTTTTGAATAAACGCTTTTGCACCAAGTGCGAACACTCTCTCTTTTGCTTTCGGCTGTATATCACCAGAAACGACGACAACAGGGGTCTGTATTCCTAGTCGCTGCATGTTTTCTAACGTTTCGAAACCGTCCATCTCTGGCATGGTGAGGTCAAGAAACATCAGCTTAAATTCTTTCTGCGCGAGTTCTTCAAGCGCATTTTTGCCATGAATAGCAAATGTCACATCTGCATTCAATGTTGCAGGCAGGGCTCTCGCCATTTGCTTACGAGCTAAGGCTGAATCATCACAGATAAGTACAGGGAAAGACATTCAACCACCTTCAATTATTCAACACTCTGAGCAGAAGCTCACCAGATAGTTACCATATATAATACGAAAAAAGCAACGAGGAATTCATATTTATTAGTCGCTTATCGAGCGATACGCAATATGGTTGACTGAGTGAATATAGTAAACTGTTATTTATTTAATCCGCCGTATATTTATTTGCCCGAATAGCCAGACTGATCAAATAAAATCAACTTACTTTAGGCAGTGCGTAAGTCGTGTAGTAAGGGGAATTAATAAAAATGAAAAAGCACCCTGTAAAGGGTGCCTTATTATCTTAAAAAGAAGCAGTGACCTCTATGGCACACCATGGCCTTTAGAAGCAACCCAAACTCGGTACCATTGCTCGCGTGTCAACTCAAACTCCAATGCATTCACCGCTGCATGAACGCGCTCTATTTTACCCGAACCAATGATTGGAATTGGCTTCGATGGTAAACGACGCACCCAAGCGTAAATGACTTGATCAATACTGTCAGCACCCATTTCTTGACGAATCGCTTCTAATTCATTACGAACGCGAACTGCTTGTTCCGTTTCACCGGTAAAGATGCCCCCTCCGCCAAGACATGACCACGCCATTGGACGAGTTCGCTGCATCTGCATTTGGTCGAGTGTTCCATCGTGCGCCACGGCGAAGTTCAGTGGGCTGATTTCCACTTGGTTGGTGACTAATGGTTTGTTCAAACGAGATTGCAGCAATTCAAATTGGCGTGGCGTAAAGTTAGACACACCAAAATGTTTTACTTTGCCGACTTTATGCAACTCAGCAAACGCTTCTGCAACCTCATCTGCCTCCATCAAAGCATCAGGACGATGGATCAGCAGCACATCTATTTCATCCACGTTCAGACGCTCTAACGAATTATTCACCGATTGGTAAATGTGCGCTGCACTGGTGTCATAGTGATTGATTTTACGCTCTGGGGTTTTGTCACCACACAAGTTGATATCGCACTTAGTGACAATCTGAATTTGCGAACGAACACTCTTGTCTAATGCTAATGCTTCGCCAAATAACGTTTCACATTCGTAGTTTCCGTAAATGTCCGCGTGATCAACCGTTGTAATACCTAACTCAATATGTTGCTTGAGGAAAGATAAACGCTCTTGCGCACTCATCCCCCAATCAACTGCACGCCAATATCCTTGAACCAGTTCAGAAAATTCTGGGCCGTTCGGTGCAGTCACGATTTTTGCAACCATGGGTTTTCTCCTTTTCTTAATCTGCAACCATCCTAGTCTTGTTTTGAGGCTGTCTCAACAGGTAAACTTTCGCAATTCGAACTGGAGTACGAAATATGTCATTTGCGGAACGTTTAGCCACGTTAATTGGACAAGAAAGTATCAGCGGATTTGCACGTCGTGTCGACGTTTCTGAAGCATTGATCCGAAAATACTTAAGAGGCAGTGAACCGAGCTTAACAAAAGCCAACCAAATCGCGATGCGTGCCAATTGCTCATTAGAATGGTTAGCCACAGGTTGTGGCTATTTGTATCGCCAAGCAGAAGTCGTCGATATCGAGGCGTATAAAATCGCTTACCAACACGTAATGAATAATTCGATTTCACAGAGTGAAGAGGCGAAACATCGTAAGCTCATTGCAGGCTATCAATACCTAAGAACTCATAAAAAATCAGATGGATTCTTGGACGAATCGGCGATGGTGACCTTCCTTGCACTACACAACGAAACTAAAAGCGAATAATCTTTAGTTCAATCATTTCACCATCACTGAGCAACCTAACTTTGACTCTCGGTAAGGGAGAGTCAAACTCGTCTGCCAATCGCCAATCAAGGTGTCGCTCTGCATCTTGTGGATAGCGATTGATAAATAAGCTCAGATCTTTATCAACCTGTGTCGGAGATTCCTCTTTTAACGCATTTACTACATCGAACTGTTCTTTTTCTATCACCATATTGCTCAGTACGAGCCCATCCTTTCTTAGATTTAAGATCAACTCACTGAGGGTTTGCGCTTGGTAATCGGTCAAAAAAGACAAATGTATTTCATCTTGTCGCAACGTAAGCTCACCATATAAGTGCTGCTGATAATACTTAAAGTCATCCAAGCAGTAAGCATTAACACCCGCTTGGGAATCACATTGATACCAATCTACACTCTGCTGTAACTTTTGTTGAAACTGAACAAGTGGCATATTAGACAACATTGCCAGCCACCAAACATTTTGCCCGTGGGCCTCCGATGAAAACAGTCCAGCGATGAATGTCGAACCGAGCAATAGAGAAACTGAAAATCCGTGCATGACGCTTTTTATTAACGTGAGTGAAGTGAGTATCTTTACGTCTATACTGTGACAGCGCAAGCACAAACATCAGATTTGACGCATTTAAAAGGCGCACATTTGCGTGCGCCTCAGCCTCGTAACTCAATCGTGAGTATGCGAATTGGGAAGTCTATAGATGCATCCCAAACAAACAACGAGGAATTTCTGTAGGGTTTGAATCCATCCAAATTGTGTGTGAAACCTCACATCCCTCCTATAAACAGTTATGTTGCGTTACATCTAAAGCATGGTTCATTTTGCTCAAAAAACAAGTTTTACCTATAAAAAAATATTGCATAAAATTAAACCAGCGGCCTAAGAGAGTTACGACTCAGTTGATGGATAAAAAATCAATAGTGGAAAGCTACATTGCACCTTTATTGATTAGGTCTAACCTCTGCGAGGCGTATAATTTCTTTCGTTCCTTCCACTGGCGTTTAGGAGAATCTATTAATGACCAAGCACGAGAGAATAGTGAAATCTGTATTAGCCCGCGTACCAAAAAAAGATGTAATTAATCAGTTTGTCTCTCGAGGGGCAACGCCATTTTCCGTCCTGTTTATGGCCACTATCATCGGTACTTTGGCAGGTTTGGTCGGTACATACTTTCAAATCGCAGTGAACTTCGTCTCTGAAACTCGCACTGATTGGTTAAAGAGCGAAATTGGCAACGTGCTACCTCTTTGGCTGGCTGCCATTATAATCAGTGCAGTCCTTGCTTTTGTCGGCTACTACCTAGTACACCGCTTTGCCCCTGAAGCAGCCGGGTCAGGCATCCCAGAAATTGAAGGCGCGATGGATAACATTCGCCCAGTTCGTTGGTGGCGTGTCATTCCCGTAAAATTTTTCGGCGGTGTGGGAGCATTAGGCTCAGGCATGGTGCTTGGCCGTGAAGGCCCTACCGTTCAAATGGGTGGTGCTGTCTCTCGCATGGTCACCGATATCTTCCGAGTAAAGGATGACGATACGCGTCACTCACTACTGGCTTCTGGTGCCGCTGGGGGCTTAGCCGCTGCGTTTAACGCACCGCTCTCGGGCATTATGTTTGTGATTGAGGAGATGCGTCCTCAGTTCCGTTACTCATTAATATCAATTCACGCGGTGATCATTTCTTCCATCATGGCGACTATCGTTTTCCGTGCAATCAATGGCCAAAGTGCGGAAATCACCATGCCGCAATACCAATCACCAGAGCTTCAATCACTATGGCTATTCCTGCTGCTTGGCTCTCTATTTGGTGTATTTGGCGTTCTATTTAACAAACTGATCACCGTTGCTCAAGACAGCTTTGTCGCACTACACAAAAATGATCGTAAGCGTTATTTACTCACTGGTGCAACCCTCGGGGGCGTGTTTGGCTTGCTACTGCTTTACCTTCCTCAACTAACCGGGGGCGGTATCGCTCTCATCCCTGATATCACCAATGGCAATTACTCCATTTCTCTATTGGTGCTACTGTTTGTTGGGCGTGTGGTCACTACCCTACTTTGCTTTGGCTCTGGTGCACCTGGTGGCATTTTCGCGCCAATGTTGGCATTAGGTACTCTGTTTGGTTACGCATTTGGTGCAAGTGCTGATGTTTTGCTACCCTCCCTTGCCATCGATCCCGGTGTGTTTGCGATTGCAGGTATGGGGGCGTTATTTGCCGCAACCGTACGTGCCCCAATCACTGGTATTCTGCTCGTGATTGAGATGACCAATAACTACTACCTAATTTTGCCACTCATTATTACCTGCTTGGGCGCGGTCATTGTGGCACAGTTACTTGGTGGACAACCGATTTACAGTCAACTACTGCAACGTACGCTTAAAAATGAAAAATTACGCCAGCAAGATCTCCCTGATAATCAGGCTTAAGTTAATAGTGGCACCAAATTATCTTTGATAAATAAAGCCAGTTTGGTGCTAGTTAGCGTAATTTTTTGCATCACCCTACAAATATTCGCCATCAACCTCACAAAATTCCCATTCCCTGATATTTACCGATATAGAATAAGGGTAACCATTCATTAATCTTGCTAGTATTCTGCCCATTATAGAGTAATCCACCCAAATACTGTAGATTGGCATTGAGCAACGACTTTGGGTCAGCATCGAGCAGTAGAAATTCGGAGTAGGTTTGAACTGGAGAAGACTTGTGCAATTTTATAGTGTCCCGCCATCTCAAGCGGCGTTGGCACTAGGCATGATAGGACTTGGCCAAGCATGGGCACTTTATATTCCTGAAGTTGGTGAGCCAATAAGACCGTTTCTCGCAGCCATTGGAGCGATTCTTCTTGCCCCAGTTCTGATCAAATACGCGACCAATCCTCGCCTATTTTTAGCTGATATCCGCCATCCTTTAAGTGGTAGTTTAATGGCTCCAATGAGTATGGCCTTGCTGGTTTTGTGTGACTACCTTGCCGCCGTTGCCCCTATTATTGCGTACCCATTGTGGTTTGTAGCGATACTGCTCCATTTTACGATGATGATGCTGTTCTTCGGCTTCCAGATCGTGAACTTTAAGATGTCGAACATTGTGCCAAGTTGGTTTTTATATCCGGTAGGATTAATCAGCAGCTCGCTGGCGGGTTCTCAGTTCGGCCATAATGTGTTTTCTGAAACCCTAGCGATGATGTGTATTGGCATCTACTTCTTTATGCTGCCACTCGTTTTGTATCGTTTGGTTTTCTTTGGCTCTTTACCTCGCAAAGCACGCCCGACTCTGGCGATCATGGCGGCTCCAGTGAACTTATCTCTCGCCGCCTATTTGGTTAACTTTGGCGAACCAGACCCAATTTTGACGGGCGCACTAGCTGGCATTGCGATTACGATGACGCTGCTGATTTACTTGTGTTATTTCCGATTACTACGTCTCAACTTCCAGCCTTCTATCGCGGCGGTTACCTTTCCATCCGTGATCAGTGCGATTGCCATGCATCGTTTAACCTCGTTCTTTTCGGAGTCTCACCCACATTGGCATTGGCTGCATGACTTTGGCTTTTTGGAGCTAAGTATTGCAACGATCTTGGTGGTGTGGGTATCGGTTGGTTACGTGAAAATGTATTGGCCAGAAATCGTTCATACACCCTCAAAACAAACCTAAAAAAAGGGCCGTAAATGAGGCCCCTTTGGTATCCAAATAAAGTTGATTTCCCGGTAAATCTGGCTCTATTCGAAGAACTTGGTTTTATCCGATAAATTTAGCCATGAAGTTACTAATGTTGGTCATGCTTGATGCTGCCATCACCATTACAATCGCAATACCTGTCAGCATCAGATAGGCTGGATGCTTGTAGTCACCAACAATGTCTTTTCTGCGCGTTGCCACCAACACCATGCCCAATACGATGGGTAGAATAATGCTATTAACAAGACCTGCTAGCATCAGAAGAAGAATTGGCATATCCATTATTACTGTGCCAAGCGACGTAATGATAATAAAGCCGACACACCATGCTTTTTCATTACGAGCGACGATTGGGAATAGTGTTTTAATTAGAGAAATTGCCATGTACGAGTTACCCACTACTGAGGTAATCGATGCGACGAACAACACTAAGCCAAAGATAAAATAGCCCACATCACCAGCCCCTTGACGGAAGGCATCTGCTGCTGGGTTCGATGAATCTAGCGTTGCACCTGTTGCGATGACGCCAAACACCGCCAAGAAAAGTAAGATTCGAATCACAATCGCAATGGAGATACCAGCCCATGCTGCGGTTTTAATGGCTGGGATATTCTCTTTACCTTGCAAGCCAATATCGACCAAACGCTGCGCACCTGTGTAGTAGCCACCGACAGCACCACCAACAATCGTCAGTGTTGGAAGCAGCAGGCTACCAATGTCCGTTGGCATCACAGCAGCACTTAGGGTTTCACCCATTGGTGGTAAGCTTGTCATCGCAACGTAAGCGATCAAGATGATCATAAACAAACCAAGGTAACGAGCCATTTGGTCCATGCGCTTTGACGCGTTGTGCACCACAAACAATAAACAGCCAACAACACCCGTGAACATTGCGCCCCATGTGGTGTCGACACCAGTTAGCACGTTAATACCAAGAGCTGAGCCACTTACGTTACCAAAGTTAAACGCGACCGCACCAAGCGCGAGTAGAATACCAACAGCATAACCCATACCCGGTGCGACTTTATTGGCGATATCTTGAATACGCATACCTGATACACCAACGATACGCCATAAGTTCATCACAATGCCAAACGTGATAAACATCGATGCGAACACTGGGAATGCCATGTCAATTTTGTAGATATTGGTGAAAACCGCCGTTTGGGTCAAAAAGCCCGGACCTACTGAGGTCGTCGCCATCAAGAATGCAACGCTTAGGATAGCTTTCTTTTGCCAGCTATTTTCAGATGCTTGAGTAGAAGCGGGAGTTACCGAATTGATGGTAGTTTGTGTGGTCATGCCAAGTCTCAATTTTGTTGTCTTTCTATAATTAAAAAAAGAAAGACAACTGACCGAGATCAGCTGAATTTGAGGGGTTACATGGTGAAAACAGATAGGTTTAACACCTCGCAACCGTTTTCTGGGCGCGGATATTAAAGAGATATTATGTAAGTGTCAATACAGAGTTCGATAAATGATTTTTGTCGTATCCAGTTTAATTTGTCATTTAATTTCAAATAGATAAAAAGAGGATGACAATTGTCATCCTCTTAGAAATTTACTTTTCAGCTCCACACAAGCCGCAATGATTAACGCAAGCCGTGTAAAAACTCGGCACGAGTGGCAGGGTTACTCTTAAAGATGCCACCTAACGCCGTCGTAGTCGTTTCACTGGTTGCATCCATCACGCCACGTGATTTCACGCAATAATGAGTGGCATCAATCGTTACCGCTACATCATCCGATTCTAATAACGTTTGAAGTGCGACTAAGATTTGCTGAGTCATGCGTTCTTGTACTTGAGGGCGCTGTGCGAAGAAACGTACGATACGGTTGATTTTTGATAGACCAATGATTTTACCACGCGGAATGTAAGCGACTGCCGCTTTACCATCAATGGTCACAAGGTGGTGTTCACAAGTACTGGTTACGGTGATGTCTTTCACACGAACCATCTCACTGACATTCATCTTGTTCTCGATCACGGTGATTTTAGGAAAGTTCGCGTAATCCAGACCAGAGAAGATCTCATCAACGTACATTTTCGCGATGCGGTGCGGCGTTTCTTCTAAGCTATCGTCGGTAAGGTCAAGTTGAAGGAGGCCTAAGATCTCACGCATGTGGTATTCGATCTTTTCCTTCTTTTCTTCACGGCTTACGCTATTAGGACGCATTGGCGTTTCCAAACCACGTTGCTCTAGCGCTTCTTTTACTAACTTTGCTGACTCGCTAAGACCCGACATTCCACTTCCTCTTTTGTTACTGCTGCTAAACGCCCTAAAATTTAATTCAAATTTCATTCACGCGACTAGCTTTACGCTGCCCAGTTTCGTGTCTGACAATAAGGTGCATAACAGGAGGTTACTGAGCTGATTATGTTGAGTTCCGCAGGTGATTTACCCCTTTCGGATGGCTGACAAGGATACTTGGATTTTTGAATAATTACACCCATATTTTATCGGTGGACATTCTTACTCGATCGGCTTTTTATGGTAGAGTTGCCACAAAACAAAAGAACACAGGATTTTCTCAATGGGCTGCTGCGACGCACCTGGCTTGATGCCAATTGAAGACGCGATGGATAAGATGCTATCGCGAATCAAACCTATCCAAACCACGCTTGCTCTACCCCTTGCTGACGCACTCGGTTTTGTACTGGCTGAAGACATTCTTTCTCCAATCCATGTACCGCCTTTCGATAACTCAGCAATGGACGGTTATGCTATCCGCATTCAAGATCTTGAGTTATCTTCGGTGTTGCCACTGGCGGGTAAATCTTTTGCAGGTCAACCGTTTGATGGTGAATGGCCGCAAGGCACTTGTGTTCGCATCATGACTGGCGCAAAAATCCCACAAGGGTGCGACGCGGTTATCATGCAAGAAAACACGGAAGTGACGGATGCTGGCATCCAGTTCAATCAGACTGACGTGAAGCCACAAAACAACATTCGCCCAACAGGTGATGACATCAAGCAAGGCGATATCGTCTTGGCCAAAGGCACACGTTTAACGCCTCGTGATATTCCCATGATCGCCTCTCTTGGCGTAAGCCATGTGATTGTGGTTCGTAAACCAAAGGTGGCGTTCTTCTCTACGGGTGATGAACTGAAATCATTGGGAGAGCCTCTGGAAGAAGGACAAATCTACGACAGCAACCGCTACGGCATTAAGCCACTTATCGAAAACTTCGGTTGTGAAGCGATTGATCTTGGTATCATCCCTGACTGCCCTGAAACACTCAAAGCGACATTCGAACAGGCTCAAACACTGGCAGACGTTGTGGTCACTTCTGGCGGCGTGAGTGTCGGTGAAGCGGATTACACCAAAGACATCTTAGAAGAGCTTGGTGAAATCGGTTTCTGGAAACTGGCGATCAAACCAGGTAAACCCTTTGCTTTCGGTAAGTTGAGTACAGCTTGGTTCTGCGGCCTTCCAGGTAACCCAGTTTCTGCCGTGCTGACCATGTATGTTCTCGTTCAACCTATGCTGGCAAAACTAGCAGGCCATACTGAGTGGAAAGCCCCGGAATCGATTCCTGCTATCACCAAAACTGCATTTAAGAAATCACCAGGTCGTACCGATTATCAACGTGGTGTCTACAAACTTGAAGACGGTAAATTTGTGGTAGAAACCACTGGTAACCAAAGCTCGGGCGCATTCCGCTCAATGAGCTTGGCAAACTGTTTTGTTGTGTTGGAGCGAGAGCGCGGCAGCGTTGACGTTGGCGAAACGGTTCAAATTCAGCTGTTCAACTCAACGCTATACTAGGAAGCTGCTGTGGATATTCTTTCCGATCAGGAAATGCTACGTTACAACCGTCAGATCATTTTGCGCCAGTTCGATTTTGACGGCCAAGAAGCGCTAAAACAGAGTTCGGTTTTGATCCTTGGTGCAGGTGGTTTGGGATGTGCTTCTAGCCAATACTTAGCCACCGCTGGTGTTGGCCAAATCACGCTGATTGATGATGATATTGTTGAGCTGTCGAACTTGCAGCGCCAGGTACTCCATCACGATGCCGATATTGGTCGCAAGAAAGTCGAATCAGCCGCGGATGCGCTACGAGAGCTTAACCCTCACATTACGATAAAGACCATTGCTAAGCGTCTTGATGATGCCGAACTGCAATCATTGATTGAGCAACACACGATCGTCGTTGATGCTTCTGATAACGTCGATACTCGCAATCAACTTAACCGCTTATGCTTTGCGACGAAAACGCCACTAATTTCCGGCGCTGCCATTCGTATGGAGGGGCAAGTGTGTGTATTCACTTACGATGACCCTACCCAACCATGCTACCAATGCTTAAGTGCTCTGTTTGGTAGTGGTGCCTTAAGCTGTGTGGAGGCAGGCGTGATGGCACCAGTGGTTGGTATTGTGGGCGCGGTACAAGCGATGGAAACCATCAAGGTTATCGCCAACTATGGCCAACCGAAAAAAGGCAAGATCTTGATTCTGGATGCGTTAAGTATGTCTTGGCGTGAAATGAATTTGATGAAGATGCCGAATTGTCCAGTGTGTCATTCCTAATTAACGCTCGAACTTAAGGCTTCACACAAGTGAACACTTAACGTTATTAAATAAAAATCCCAACCTCAATTGGTTGGGATTTTTTCTTGCGACTTAATCGTAAGCGTATTGACCATGACGGCTAGAGGTACCCATTATCTAACGTTAAACTAGGAAACGTCTGGCTCTTAAACATATAGTCCATCGTATCGCTAAACAGCATTGTCACTCTCAGCGCTTGATGTTGAATAAACAGCACTAAAAAAGATGTTTAGATAGCCTAAGCCCTGTATTAACCTAAAATCATATCGTTCTTTTTGAACATACTAATTTTTTGTTGTAAAACATAAATATTGCCAATGTATGGAACTCGACCTTGGACAACCCAAAAACCTATATTTTAGTTTTTTTAGGTACAGTAATTGTGCTTGCTTTTATCCTTTTGCTTACCTCCTCGAACGATCAAACTCATACCGTATCTGCGAGGGTAATAAGTAATACCCTTACACAATCGCTCGATGGGCAAAGACGCTATCTAACCATTGAGTCCGAAAATATCGGTCAACAACGAGTGTCGGTTCCAACTTCTATCACGTGTCCTGAGGGCTCAATGGCGACCTTTAGTCAAATGACAGATTCTCGCCTCAAGCAGCCGCTCACGTTTTTAAAATGCGAATGACCCACCCAATTTATCCGTTAACCATTTTATACCTTATTAAGGAAGGAGTTAGCTATGCCAGCGTTAATTAACGTCCATGAACTGAAAGGCCTGCTCGGTCAGCCTAATGTAAAACTCCTTGATGCTAGTATTACCTTCCAGATCCCTTCTGAAAGCGAAAAAATCAAAGATAAATGGATCCCAGGCACCCTACGTTTTGATTACGACAACGACTTTTGCCTACCTAACTCCAATCTGCCCCACATGATGCCGACGGAACAAGGCTTTAATAGCAGTGCTCAACAACTTGGATTGAATAACGAAGATTTGATCGTGGTATACGACAATTCCGGTACTCTGGCTGCACCTCGTGCATGGTGGATGTTCAAAGCGATGGGGCATAACAATGTGAGAGTGCTCAACGGAGGGTTACCAGCATGGATAGCCGCTGGATTTCCTATTGTCGATAAGTTGGAACAACCGCACCAGGTAGGTGGCTTCTCGGGACGCTTATCTGATACCGCATTTCTCGATGCTCAATCCGTATTGGCTCACTCTAAAAACCGAAGTGCCAATATTGTTGATGCCAGATCGAAAGCCCGCTTTTTCGGTGAGGTGCCTGAGCCTAGAGAAGGTCTACGCAGTGGGCATATTCCTCATGCGGTGTGCTTGCCATTTCAAGAGTTGTTAACCAACAACCACATTAAGCCAACATCAGAGTTACAGCCGATCGTGAGTGCATTACCCATTGATAAAGGGCAGCCGACTATTTTCAGCTGTGGCTCTGGTGTCACGGCTTGTATCGTTTTGCTTGCGGCTTATGTGTGCGGCTACCACAACCTGTCTGTCTACGATGGCTCATGGACAGAATGGGGGGCGGATACTTCATTACCCCTTGAATGCTAGCAGCAAAAATAAAGCCGTCGTGGTATGCGACGGCTTAACTTAGTGAATGTTACTCGCTACTTCTGCATTTCTTGGTACATCACTTCAACCAACTCCCCTTTCGGATCGCCTGAAAGTTCCCAAGTAAATATTCCGCCTAGGTTCGCTTGCTTTGCCCAATCGGCTTTCGCTTTGATGAAAACGTCTGCGCCCATGCCCCACTAGCTGCGATCCGTCACATGCAAGTCGGTGGTGTGTCCGGTTTCTTGGCCCTAGCCTCCTAGGAAGTCATACGTCATGGCAAACATATTGGTTAAGTAGGGCTGAGCCGCTTTCCAATCGATGCCTGCGGCTTTTGGACCAACACCCACCGCAGTCGATAACTCGTACTCTCGCTTGATTTGCTTAGCCAGCACATCTAAGTCACCACGTAAGGTTTTTACTAGGTAAGTAAACGCATCACGTTCTAGCACCTTTTGCTCATCAGAAAGCTTGGTATCCGGGTTCCAAGGCGACGTAGTTAAACCGCCACCACCCGGGTATTCCCAATCCAAATCTATGCCATCAAAGAAATCTTACTTTGCAATCAACTCGACAGCCGTTTTAGACAACTGATCCATTGCTTGCTGGTTTTTAGCCATCGCGTGGAAAGGTTCGGACATCGTCCAACCACCAAACGACGGGAGAATTTTCAGATCAGGGTGTTGCTTCTTCAGTTCGGCTAATTGTGCGAAATGTCCCTTGTATGGCACGTCCACAGAAACCGGCCCAAAGTTTTTTTCAAGTGCCGCCTCGGCATCGACCAAAATCGCCGTATACGGTTCTTTACCTTCACAGTGCTTTGCAACGAGCTTTTGAATATTTTCCGAGGCACCAGTGTGAGGACCACACATACTTAAAAATGCGTAGATAATGTGAGTCAGGCTATCAGCCGAAATGTCTTTGACCGTGTAGGGGTTGTCTGCATTTACGTACTGCCAATCGGCAAAATAGCCTGCCACGACTTTTTGCTCAGCTTCTGCAATAGCGGCAGCCCCGTAAATAATGCAGCTGCGAGAAGTGTCTTTTTCATCATTTCCTCCAGAGTAATCAACTACAAATTACCCCTGAGGATTATTTTTAACTTGGAAAAGAAATTAGGCTGTGGGTCATTTATAAATCCTCACAGCCAAATTACACTAGTTGTATATTATTTGTGCTAAACCTCTGATGTACTGTTGCTGTGCATCTGCTCATCCAAGTTAAGAACCGTCAGTGCGTTACTCACACTGGTTGCAATCACATCGATGGCTCCGGTTCTTAAAGCACCAAGTAGCGCCAATGGTTTACTGTTTTCTGCCGCAATCGCAATAACTTCTGCAATTGGTCGAAATTCTTCAATGCCTAAGCCGATGACTCGGTCACTCATCACTGTGTTTGCAACGTTACCGTGAATATCAAAGAAATCGTAGCCTGCGAAGTCTCCTACCACCCCTTGCATCAAACGTGATTGCACGACTTCATCTGGTGTAAACCAACCCAAGTCGACCATGTAACTGTTTTCGCTCATGTCACCGATACCAACGAGTGCCACGTCAGCTTTACGTGCTAAGTCGAGCGTTTGTTTTACTGTCGCGTTTTGCATAAATGCAATTTTCTGCTCTCGATTCTCTGCATAAGCGGGGGCGTATAAGGTTTCAGAGGTACCGCCGTATTTCTTCGCGAACTGTCGGCAAATGTGGTCAGCATTAAACATACCGCCACGAGGGTGAATACCACCAATGCCACAGACAAACTTACAGTCACGCGGGGTAATTACACCAATATGGTGAGCGACAGAAGAGACATTACGCCCTTGCCCAACCGTGACTACCATGCCGTTTTTCAGCGTGCTGGTTAGGTAATTAGAAACCAAACCCGAAACCTGTAAACGCTGCGCTTCTTCATTGGGTTGATCTAAAGCGACCAAAGCGCGTTTAACACCAAAGCGTTCAATCAAACGCTGCTCAATCTTGGCGCTGAATACTGGGTGGTATTTTACTGTAATTTCCACAATGCCTTCATCTCGTGCTTGCTTCAGCATTCGGCCTACTTTGGCTCGTGAAATTGCAAATTTTTTCGATATCTCTTCCTGAGTCGCACCATCTTGGTAGTAGGCAACGGAGATCTCCGTTAACAAATCCGTATTTTCAACGGAGATATCTTGATTAGAACTGCTCATGTTTACTCTCACCGTTTAGTGGATTGGCATTATATGCAATAAGTGAGCATCTGCTCATTGACTTAGCATATGTTAGCCGACAATGTATGCGCTACATTTGCTCACCGCAATAACTTTTTCTCAGTTGCATTTTTTCATTTAAGAATGCGTGTTCAAGCCTTGAGCAATAAGGGCAAACGTTTATACCGGTCTACTTCTGAACGCGCAATAAAAAAACGTTGATGAACGTCACTATACTTCGCTTTCACCGATTGACTTTCGACATGGATAGGATAAATATGAACACATCATTTACTCAACTGTCGAGCAAATGCTCATAACAATTGTTCGATAACGAAATTTTCCGTAGTTGGCTGAGCAGATGCCTCGTCCATTATGATGAGACGATTCGCCGACACGCTTGCAAATGCACAAGCTGTGGTGCTGAACCCACACTTAAGCCCATTTATATAGGATGACCGATTATGAGCAACAAGTTAGCGCAACTTCGTAAACTAACGACTGTAGTAGCGGACACTGGTGAGATTGACGCAATCAAAAAATACCAACCAGAAGATGCAACAACGAACCCATCTCTTATCCTGAAAGCAGCTCAAATCGAAGAGTACGCACCTCTGATCGATGCTTCAATTGAATACGCAAAATCGCAAAGCAATGATAAAAGTCAACAAGTACAAGACACTTGTGACATGCTTGCGGTAAACATCGGTAAAGAAATCCTAAAAACGATTCCAGGTCGTATCTCTACAGAAGTAGATGCTCGTTTGTCTTACGACATGGAAGGCAGCGTAGCGAAAGCACGCCAGTTAGTGAAAATGTACAACGATGCGGGCATCACTAACGATCGTATCCTTATCAAGCTGGCTTCTACATGGGAAGGCATCCGCGCTGCTGAGATCCTAGAAAAAGAAGGCATCAACTGTAACCTAACCCTTCTATTCTCTTTCGCTCAGGCTCGTGCTTGTGCAGAAGCTGGTGTATTCCTAATCTCGCCATTCGTAGGCCGCATTATGGACTGGTACAAAGCGAAAGAAGGTCGTGATTTCGAAGCTCAAGAAGATCCTGGTGTTCTATCTGTGACAAGCATCTACAACTACTACAAAGAATACGGCTACAAAACCGTAGTAATGGGTGCAAGCTTCCGTAACATCGGCGAGATCCTTGAACTTGCAGGCTGTGACCGTCTAACTATCGCTCCAGCTCTACTTGCTGAACTAGAAGCCGCTGAAGGTGAAGTCGTTGAGAAACTCGTTGACTCTAACGGTGCGAAAGAGCGTCCTGCAGCGATGACTCATGCTGAGTTCCTATGGGATCACAACCAAGACCCAATGGCGGTTGAGAAGCTGGCTGAAGGTATCCGTAACTTCGCAGTAGACCAAGGCAAACTTGAAGCAATGATCGAAGCTAAGCTTTAATTGCTTACCAAAAGCGAGTAGCCAGTCTACTCGCTTTTAGCATCAGCGTTTTATTCAAAAAATTCTATTTGAACTTGTTCCGACGAGTTCCCTCTATTTAAATCAAATATCGAGAAGTAACTACTATGGATCGCTCTCTTCTTACACGAAAGTACCTTGCAAATGCAATCCGTGCACTAAGCATGGACGGTGTTCAACAAGCTAACTCTGGCCACCCAGGCGCACCTATGGGTATGGCTGATATCGCTGAAGTTCTTTGGCGTTCTCACCTAAACCACAACCCTGCTAACCCAGAGTGGGCAGACCGAGACCGTTTCGTACTGTCTAACGGCCACGGCTCTATGCTGATTTACTCTCTACTGCACCTGAGCGGTTACGAGCTGTCTATCGATGATCTTAAGAACTTCCGTCAGCTTCACTCTAAGACTCCTGGTCACCCAGAGTATGGCTACGCACCAGGTATCGAGACCACGACTGGTCCTCTAGGTCAAGGCATCACTAACGCTGTTGGTATGGCTATGGCTGAGAAAGCGTTAGCCGCTCAGTTTAACAAAGAAGGCCACGATATCGTTGACCACTTCACTTACGTGTTCATGGGCGACGGCTGCCTGATGGAAGGTATCTCGCACGAGGCATGTTCTCTTGCAGGTACACTAGGTCTAGGCAAACTGATTGCATTTTGGGATGACAATGGCATCTCTATCGACGGTCACGTTGAAGGCTGGTTCTCCGACGATACACCTAAGCGTTTTGAAGCGTACGGCTGGCACGTAATTCCAGCAGTAGACGGTCACGATTCAGAAGCAATCAACGCGGCTATCATCGCAGCTAAAGCCGACCCTCGCCCTACGCTTATCTGTACTAAAACTATCATTGGTTTTGGTTCACCAAACAAATCAGGTTCACACGATTGTCACGGTGCTCCACTAGGTGCTGAAGAAATTGTAGCAACACGTAAAGAATTAGGTTGGGAGCACGGTCCTTTTGAAATTCCGCAGGAAATCTACGCCGAATGGTCAGCGATCAAGACAGGCGCAACTAAGGAAGCTGCGTGGAACGAGAAATTTGCAGTTTATGAAGCAGCGTACCCTGAGCTGGCAGCTGAATTTAAACGCCGCGTAAACGGTGACCTACCTGCACAGTGGGAGGAGAAAGCAAGCCAAATCATTGCCGATCTTCAAGCTAACCCTGCAAACATCGCATCACGTAAAGCGTCTCAAAACGCACTAGAAGCGTTTGGTCAAATGCTTCCAGAATTCATGGGTGGCTCTGCTGACCTAGCGCCTTCTAACCTAACCATGTGGTCTGGTTCTAAGTCT